>DATEBK010000039.1:0-17024 GCA_035287825.1 Terriglobales bacterium | reverse complement strand
GATTTGCCGTTCGAATATTTTCTTGACCTGGTTTCGGGATTGAAAGAGCGCTTTCCGCAGGTGCACATGAAGGCTTTCACGATGGTGGAAGTCGCGTATCTGGCGAAGCGGGCGAAGCTGACGATCCGCGAGACGCTGGAAAAAATGAAAGAGGCGGGAGTGGACTCGCTGCCGGGCGGCGGCGCGGAAATTTTTGCCGACCGGGTACGGCACATTATCTGCGACCACAAAATTGATGGCGATCAATGGCTGGATACGGCGCGGCTGGCGCACCAGATTGGGCTGAAATCGAATGCCACCATGCTTTATGGGCATATCGAAAACGATGAGGACCGGGTCGATCATCTGCTGAAGTTGCGAGCTCTACAGGATGAAACGGGCGGGTTCCAGACATTTATTCCGCTGGCGTTTCATCCGGCGAATACGCCGTTGCAGCATCTTTTTACGACGACCGGCATGTTGGATATCAAGCAAATTGCGGTGAGCCGGTTGGTGCTGGATAACTTTCCGCACATCAAGTCGTACTGGCAGATGATGACGCCGAAGATCGCGCAGATTTCGCTGCGCTTTGGGGCGGATGATATTGACGGGACGGTGGTCGAGGAGAAGATTTACCACGATGCGGGGGCGACCACTCCGCAGGGCCTGCGGCGGCATGACCTGGTGCGACTGATTACGGAAGCGGGGCGCGAACCGATTGAGCGCGACACACTATATCGGCCGGTTACGCGGACGGAGACGTCATTTACGGTTTCGGTGTAGTGAGTTCTCGCTTTACAGTTCTCAGGTCTCAGTAGGAAACCGAAGCTTAACGGCTGAGAACAGGGAACCTTTTTCCAGCCTGCACATCCAATCACCATGGCAAAAGAGCAGACAGCGGTTTTTGGCGGCGGATGTTTCTGGTGCATTGAGGCCATTTTTCAGCGCCTGACTGGGGTTAAGCACGTCGAGTCCGGGTATATGGGAGGACGCGCCGATCAGGCAACTTATCGCCAGGTATGCGATGGCGATACGGGCCATGTGGAAGTAGTGCGGGTGACGTTCGATCCCGACCAGATCAGCTATCGCGAGTTGCTGGAAGTATTTTTCGCGGTGCATGACCCGACCACTCTGAACCGGCAGGGAAATGATACGGGCGAACAATATCGCTCGGTGATTTTTTACGCCGACGAAGAGCAGCAGCGGATCGCGGAAAATACGATTGCCGAGATGACGGCGGCCAAGGCGTTTCCTGAGCCGATCGTGACTGCGGTGGAACCGGCGGAGGAATTCCACGCGGCGGAGGGCTACCATCAGAATTACTACAATGAAAATTCGCGACAGCCGTATTGCATGTTCGTGATTTCTCCGAAGCTGGCGAAGCTGGAAAAGAAGTTTGCGGAAAAACTGCGGGCTTGAGTGCTCAGGCGGCAGGCTCGTGATCGGCGGCTGAGGGTTCGGGACGCTCGTCGAACAGGAGCCGGCGCAGGCTACGCAGATCATTCAGGAGACGGCTGCTGGTCTTCAAATGTTGCTCGAGTTTGTCGAGCTTGAATTGGACGACCCGCAGGGCTTCCAGACGGCGATCAGGCTGGGCGGTTGCCGCGTCGACGTCGGCTGCGACTTCGGCCTTGGCTTCAGCGATGGCCTCGACTAGAAGATGGATGTACTGATGTGCATTCTCGACACTATCGAACGGGGTTTGGAGGGGAGTTTTCAAGTCGGGAGTACTTTAGCACATCAAAAGTATGGCGGAGAGGGTGGGATTTGAACCCACGATACCCGTTAAGGTATGTCCGCTTTCGAGGCGGATCGTTTCAACCACTCACGCACCTCTCCGGATTACAGCTATCAGCCGTCAATTACCAGTTGTCAGTTTAAAAATCATCGACTAACGGCGTTGTCTAAAAAATTCCTGCAGCATTTCGGCTGCGCGTCCGGCTAGCACTCCACCCCGTACTTCCATCTGATGGTTCAAGCTGGGGTGGTTTACCACCTGCAGGACCGAATGGATGGCACCTGCTTTTGCGTCATCGGCTCCATAGACCAGACGACGAACGCGGGCATGGACTGCGGCACCCGCGCACATGGCGCACGGCTCAATTGTAGCAAAGAGCTCACAGTCGACGAGGCGATGATTACCGAGGTTTCGTCCGGCATCGCGAAGGGCCACGATTTCCGCGTGTGCGGTGGGATCGCAGTGGGTGAGGTTGCGGTTCCAGCCCCGGCCGACGACGACGCCTTCCCGTACCACGATAGCTCCCACGGGAACTTCATTTTCTTCAAGGGCGCGCTGGGCGCAGCGCAGAGCCTCATCCATCCAGAGCTCGTCGGTTGGATTTGCGTCGGTCGGATTTGTATCAGTGCGAGGTTCGCCCATTCGAAGGTGTGCCGACTTCATTATTCTAGCCGGGGCTCTCGTGATTTCGTGACCGGTTTCGAGGTTGGAGGGGGAAGATCCCTGTTCCGAGGAAACATCGGCAAGGAATTGCACAGCGGATCGCCCGGCCGCGTGACACTTAATGTCGCAAGCATAAGTTGTTATGAATTAGGCGGTTAGCATCTCTTCTTGAACTGACACTATAGTCCCAAAATGGCACGCGGCTTGCTCCTGTGAGAGCAGTAGGTGCCCGTCCCCCAGTGTCTCCGATACGGACTTCGATAAGCACATCGATTCGCACATCGAGAAGGATGGATTACTGTGAAAACTCTCAACGGAAATGTGGTGGTTGCGCTTTTTGCTCTGGTGTTTTCAGGGTCTGCGTTGTCGCAGGAATTTACGCCGGTCAAAGTGCCGGGAACGAACCCGGATACGGTGATCGTGGTCAACAACGATGGCCTGGTGATTGTGAACAACGGGGCTGGAGATACGGCGGAGGTTTCGCTGTGGAGCCGCGCCAGCGGGAGCGTTAGTCTAGGACTCTCTGGATCGAACAACTCGGCCGTGGCCATTAATACGGCTAGCGCCGTGGTGGGCGCGGGAAATCCCAACAGTTCGAGCGATATGCAAGCTTTCGTGTGGCAGCCGGATGGCGGGCAGCAGTGGTTGGGCTCGCTTGGCGGTGGGTTGAGCGCAGCGAGCGGCATCAATGATTCGGGCGCCGTGGTCGGTTTCTCTTACACCGGTGCCAGCGTGCAGCATGCATTTCTGTGGACGGCTGCGGATGGTATGCAGGATCTGACTCCCAACCTCACCGGCAAGGGCGGGGCGACGGCGACGGCGATCAATTCGGCAAACCAGGTGGCTGGATATTACTTTCCGAATGGCAGCCTGAGCACGCTCGGTTTTGTCTGGACGCAGGCAGGTGGAATACAGAATCTCGGCGGGGCAGGTACGCTTGCTTTGGCAATCAGTGATGCGGGAACGGTTGTGGGACAAGCGCCGATTGCCAGTGGACAGAGACATGCATTTTCCTGGACGCAGTCGGGCGGAATCGCAGACCTGGGCACACTGGGCGGCGGGGAAAGCTCCGCTATGAGCGTCAACAGCATGGGATGGGTTGTGGGAACCTCACTTACGACCAACAAAAACGAAAAGCTAAAGGGCTTCTTGTGGACTCCGTCGAAAGGGATGCAGTTGCTGGATAAGCTGGGGAACATGGCCGCCAATGACCAGCAAACTTACGCGGTGCAGCTGAATGACGCGGGCGTAATCGCGATGTCGACCAACAAGGGCGGTTACATTCTGATTCCGAGCATGAGCGTGAATCTGAGGTCCTCGTTGAACCCGTCGCTGGCGGGACAGTCGGTGACGTTTACGGCTACGATCACATCCGTGGTGGGAGCGCCACCAGACGGAGAGACCGTCCAGTTTACGGTTAACGGCAAGGTGGCGGGATCTGCGAGTTTGGCGAGCGGCGTGGCCAAGCTGACAACATCCGCGCTGCCGGTTGGTGACAATACGATCGTCGCTACCTACACGGGTGACGCGAATTATCTGTCCACGAACTCCAAAACGCTGACGCAGGTTGTGCAGCAGTAAACGAGACTCGGGCGGGGTTGTGTGGGCGAGACGTCCGCACAACTTCCGCACAATCTCCAACACAACAGCAGGCGTGGCTGCGATTCGCCGCGCTGATATCCTATGCAGGTTATGGGAATCAACGCGTTGTTGCGGAAGATATTCCTGGTCGATCTGATCCAGCGACTGATCGTGACGTTCCGCCATCAGGATCCGAAGGAATCTATACCCAACCGACGCTCGAACTTCCTCAGGATTTCGAGCTGGCAAGCTACTCGCGCGACGGCATGATCTGGGGCAAAGTAATGCTCGAGAAGGGTCCAAGGCCAACGGTTTATAGAAAAATAGCATCGCGCGGGTAAGCCTCTCGCTTGGCATCACTCCCAACGCAAAAATCACCCTTATAACTGTCGCGCTCGTTGTGGCGAGTCGCCAAGTACGTCCATTCGGACGTGTCCGGATCGAATGTTCTGAGTGTTCTCTGGTGAACTCCAGGTTGTCTTTAGGGTCTCAAGGCGATTGGGGCGATGCCGATAGCTATGTCCATGCAGGGATTACGTAGGGGTATCCCGGTGTGTGTTGGCGATGGTGCGTCGGCCCAACAGTTTTCAGGTCCGGCGTTTTCAGATCGAGCTTGCCTGCCGGTCGTCAATATGAGAAGGGGGGAGCCGGGGCAGTGAAATCAATGCCTCAGGTCCTTCTTGTGGACGACAACCCGGCCGATGTCGGTCTCGCGCAAGAGGCGCTGGCCGGGGGCAGGCATCATAGCCAGATCAGCAGTGTGTCGGATGGCGCGGAGGCGATGGCGTTTCTGCATCGTGCCGGCCGGTATGCGGACGTGGCGCGTCCCGATCTGGTGATTCTGGATCTGAACTTGCCGAAGAAGGACGGTCGAGCTGTTTTGGCGGAAGCCAAGGGCGACGTGAACTTGCGCAACATCCCCATCGTCGTGTTCAGCACTTCGCGCTCGATGCAGGATATCGCGCGCAGCTACGAACTGGGCGCCAACTGCTATGTGAGCAAGCCCGGAAATCTTAGCGAATATTTTGCGGTGATGGAGTCGATGGAAACGTTCTGGTTCGGCTCCGCGAGCCTGCCTGAGGACGACGGACAGAAAAGAGGAAAGTAATCACGATGGAACATCAACCTACTCATGTTTTGCTGATCGAAGACAACCCCGGAGACGCAGACCTGGTGCGTCTGCGGCTGGTGGAGGGGAAATCCGATGTTCAGGTGAATTGCGTTCCGCGGCTCTCGGATGGGCTGGCGTGTCTGGATGCGGACACTCCGGCGTTGATATTACTTGATCTGAATCTTCCCGACAGCCATGGTGCGGATACTTTTCGTCAAGTTATGCGAAAAGCTCCGAATGTGCCAGTGGTGATTCTTTCCGGGCAGGACGATGAGGCGATGGCGATTAAGGCCGTCCATCAAGGGGTTCAGGACTATCTGGTGAAAGGCGACATCACCAGCAAGCAACTGGAGCGTGCCGTCCGCTACGCGGTAGAACGGCAGGGGCTGCTACTCTCGCTGGAGATCACGCGCAAGCAGCAACTTGAATTCAAGAACCGATTTCTGTCTCACGTTTCTCACGAATTGCGCACCCCGCTGACTTGCATTCACCAGTACGTCACGATTCTGCTGGATGGACTGGCCGGCACCATGAAGCCAGACCAGACGGATCACCTCAAGACGGTTTTGAGGAGTGTGAATCAGTTGCATGCGATGATCCGGGACCTGCTTGAAGCCACGCGGGTCGATAGCGGCAAGCTGCGCATCGATCATCGATGCGTCGACATAGGGGAACTGGTTCGGCAGGCGGTGGCGATGATGGGGCCTACGGCCGCCGAAAAGAACGTCGGTCTGCAGGCGGTGCTCGAGGAGGCAGTTCCTCTGGTTTATGCGGATCCCGATCGCACGATTGAAGTCCTGATCAACCTCATCGATAACGGAATCAAGTTCACGCCACGCGATGGATCGGTAACGGTGAAAGCTTCGATGGTGGAGACGGATCCCAGCGCAGTTTATCTTTCGGTGAGTGATACCGGACGCGGGATACCAGCAGAGTCTCTGCCGTTAGTTTTTGAGCGCCTCTATCAGGACCCGTTCGCAATTGATGACAGCCGGGCCGGGCTTGGGCTGGGACTTTATATTGCCAAAGAGATTGTGAGCCTGCACGGCGGCAGAATGTGGGTGGCGAGCCAGGCCGGAAGTGGAAGCACGTTCTCATTCACCTTGCCGCTGTATTCGCTGTCCAAGCTACTAATGCCGGTGATCACTTACCAGGGACGGATGCGCGCGAATGTCGTGCTGGTGCGAGTCGAACTAATTCCGGCGTCCAAATCGCGTCGCGGAAGCTGGAAGGACACCTGCCAACAGTGTCTCGAACTGCTGCGGCAGTGCATCTACGTGGACAAAGACCTGGTTCTTCCACCCACTGGCGCGACCAGTCCCACGGAAACATTTTTCGTGATTGCATCCACCGACATCGAGAAGGCGAAGATCCTGATGGATCGGATTCGCGAACAGCTTGGAGCTCAACCGCAGTTGAAAGCGTCCGGCACTGTGTCTGTGACCGCTGAAAACGTGCCTGGGCCGCCGGCCGGAGACGCGAGGACGCTGGAGCAACAAGTCTGGGGCATCGCCGACTATGTTTCCGAAATGATCCAGCAGGACCTGGGGAACAAACAGAATTTGATGGAAAAGGAGAAACAAAAGCATGCGCACTGAAAATAACGCGGAAGCGCTACCCATAAATCGCGCAAAAATTATGGTTGTCGATGACGATCCCGACCTGAGGCAGGCGTTGAGCCTGCGCCTGCGGGCCAACAATTTCGATACGATCAGCGTGTGCGACGGCTACTCCGCCATCGCCATGGCGCAGAAGGAACATCCCCACCTGATCGTTCTCGATCTCGGGTTGCCTGCGGGCGACGGATTCGCCGTGCTGAAGAACCTGCAGCAATATCCGGCACTTTCGGTTATTCCGGTGATTGTGCTGACGGCGCGCGATCCGGATATTAATGAAAAGCGGACGCTTGATTCGGGCGCGGTCGCGTTTTTTCAGAAGCCCGCCGATAACGAGGAGTTGATGGGAGTGATACGGGCCAGTCTGCAGGCGGGGTGGGGATGGGGAGGGCCATTGCCATCGTAAGAGAGCGGGTCTTAGGTCTGAGGGCTTGAATTCCTAGGGTCTTGGAAGAGTTAAAAGCCGAACGTTTGATCTTAGCGCCATTGAGGGATTGGACCGTATGTTGGTCGATAGCTTGGGACTGCTGTCTCGTTCACGCGCGTACCAGGTGCGACGGCGGGAGCCACGGTATGTGCACAGCATTCCGGTCACCCTGCGGCGCTACTTGCGCTTTGGGCCGGTCGCGACTCGCGGCGTATGTCTCGATATCAGCATGCGAGGAATGGCGGCGCTGGTGTGCGGGCCGCCTCGGGTGGGCGAAACGGTGGTAATTGAGTTGCCGATACCAGACGCTCTGATCGAGACGCTGGCGACGGTGCGCCACAGTAGTGAGGCGCGATCTGGATTTGAGTTTTACCCGTTGGCTTCTCCTGCCGAGAAGGTGATTCGGGACTGGATACAGGAATTGCGCAAATCCGAAGAGAAATTGTTTCCTTTTGTTTTCACGGTGGTCATGCACGGAAACCGGTAAAACGGTACGAAACTATTGCGCGGGTAAAGGCAGGCCCTGGAGATTCCACGCAATGCGCTGCACGGTGCTATTGGTGGCCAGAATGGCGGATTTGCCGGGAGCAAACGCGAGTCCAACCAATCCCTGACCGGCGACTTCGAGGGTAGCCTTGCCCTGCGGGGTGATCTTAACGATGCCGCGTTTACCGGCGAGTGAGGCGGCGACGTAAATATTGCCTTCGACATCGAGCGCCAGGCCCTGCGGACGTCCCAGACCACGATAGAAAACTGAAACCGTTCCGTGCGGGTCAACCTTGTAAACGCAATCGAAGCTTGAAGTGCTGGGCCCGGTGACAAACATATCGCCGCGGGGCCCGAAAGCGATGTGATAGGCGGAGACGCTCGGCTCAAGCGTGGCGAAGACAAAGATCTGTCGGTCGCGGGCAATCTTGAAAATTGTGCCGCTGCGATCTCCGACGTAGAGGTTCTCGGCGGCGTCGAAGGCGATTCCAGTGGCGACCCCCATACCTTCGGCGTACGTGGAAATGCTGCCGTTGGGCGCCACTTTGTATACGGCTTCGTCGTGCCGCGAAGAAACATACATCTGACCGGCGCGGTCGAAGGCGATGGCGGTGGCGTTCATGATGTCGCTGAGAAACGGCTTTACGATGTAGTTGGTGTCGATCTTGAAAATGGATACTGGAACTTTTTGACCGCGCGATCCCGAAAATGTTACGTAGAGATTGCCTTCGTGATCGAGGGCGGGATTCGCGACGGGATGAAGATTGTCGGCGATGGGGACGGCGACTTCAACCGTGTGCGGGTTGCTGGCCTGTCCGTTGGCGTGCACTACCACGGATCCCGACGAGGCGCTGTCGGGAACGCGCGCAACCACGAAATCGTCTGAACTGATGAGCACCGCGCCTTCAACGTCGCCAAAGCGCACGCTGGGGCGGCGCAATTCGTGCGGACGAAGACTCTTCCCGATGATTCTCACCTCGCCGCCGGGCAGGGCACAGGTTGGAGTGACCGCCTCAATGTGCGGCTTGCCGTTGACGCTCTTCTTTCCCAGCAGGCGGTTGGAAATGCTCATGATTATTTTCTTCCGGCGATGCTTACCGGCGGGGATTCTCTTTGCGATGAATCCTGACTATTTGCGATCGCGATTACTTGATCGCGTCACTTCATTAGAAGACCAAAGTGCAGCAGGAGATGCATGATTGCGAGGGCATAAACTCCCGCACCTAAATCATCCACGACAATACCGGTGCCTTCGGGTAGCCGCTCCAGACGCCGGATGGGGAAGGGCTTCCAGATATCGAAGATACGGAAAAGTATAAATCCGGCAAGAAAGGTTTTCCAGGCGAGCGGGACGGCGACGAGGGCAACCAGTTGTCCAGCAACCTCGTCGATGACCACGAATTGCGGGTCTTTGGCGCCATAGGCGCGCGACACGAGGGTGGCCGCGGGAATTCCAATGAAGGTTACAACCGCGGCCGCGATGATGGTTGCCCAGGCGCGGCTGCCGGTCGGGATGCGGATGCTGGCCAATCGCCATAGGATGACGGTGGCGAGCGATCCCCAAGTGCCGGGGCCGGGCTTGATACGCCCAACGCCGAAGAACGTAGCGACCATGGTTGCCCACAAGGGAGCATGGCGCGACGAAGGAGCCGTGCTGGTTGCGGACGGAGGAGTCAACGGTTTTCGTCCTCGTCTTCGTCGTTAATGCTGTCTTGACGGACAGCTTCATCGGCGTCGGCAACCGGCGACGAAATCACATAGCCACCGCTGGCCCATTTGCCGAGATCGATCAAGCGGCAACGGTCACTGCAGAATGGGAAGTCGGGGTCGGAGGTCTGGGTTGTTTTCTTGCAGATGGGGCAGCGGAGCTTGAGGGTGCGCTTGCGCGGCATAAGTGATTGCAGGGGTCAGAGGTCAGATTGCAGAGGTGAAAACCGCACGGCGCAAAGCTGTCACCTCTGCAAGCTGACCTCTCACTTCTGATTTCAAACTATTTCCGCTACCAGATCGTAATCATGCGCGGCGGTGATGCGGCAGCGGTAGAATTCGCCTTCCTTAGGCTCGTTGCCTTCAGGATAGTCGTTGACGAAAACTGTGCCATCGATTTCGGGCGCGTGCATGGCGGTGCGGCCTTCGAGGAGCAGGTCGGACTCCGCAGAAGGACCTTCGAGCAGCAGATCGAATTCGTGGCCGACGAGAGACTTCTTCTTCGCCTTGCTGATTTTCTTCTGCAGCGACATCAGAGACTTGCGACGGGCCTCGATCTCGCGGGTGGAAACCTTCTTCTCATGATCGTAGGCCCCAGCGCCTTCCTGGTCGGAGTAGGCGAAAGCGCCCATCCAGTCGAAGGCTGCTTCCTTCACGAAGGAATGAAGCTCTTCGAATTCTTTTTCGGTTTCACCCGGGAACCCGACGATAAAGGAAGTCCTGAGGGTGACGCCGGGAATTACGCGACGCATCTTTTCGATGGAACGGAGGAACAAATCCGCGCCTCCTCCGCGCTTCATGCGCTTGAGAACGGTTGCCGAAGCGTGCTGCAAGGGAACGTCGATGTAGGAGCAGATGTTGTCGTGGGCGGCGATGGTGTCGAGCAAACGACCGGTAATTTTGTTGGGATAGGCGTAAAGGAAGCGAATCCAGCGCAGGTTTTTTATCGCCGCTAGCTTTTCAAGCAACAAAGCCAGGCCGTCTTTCAATCCGAGGTCTTCGCCGTAGCAGGTTGTGTCTTGTCCAATGAGCGTGATCTCACGCACTCCGGAATGTGCCAGGCGCTCAGCTTCGGCGATCACCGACTCGAAACGGCGCGAGCGAAACTGCCCGCGAAGCTGCGGAATAATGCAGAAGGTGCAGGGATGATCGCAGCCCTCGGCGATTTTGATATAGGCGGAATATCCGGGCGTGGTGAGAACGCGCGGTGTGTGGTCGTCGTAAAGATAGTTGGGCAAATCGGCGACGGCGCCATCCCAGGAATCGCGGGCGAAGCGCCCCTGGGTGCGGCGATGATCGCCTTCGGGGCGAGAGGTAAGAATGTTGAACGGGCTTGGCGTCGACGGCGCTTGGGCGACTCCGGCAGCAGATAGAATCTTCTCCAATTCGCCGGTGCCGACGACTGCGTCTACTTCCGGAATGTTTTTGCGAATCTCGTCGTGAAAACGCTCGACCAGACATCCGGCAACCACCAGGCGTTTGGCTTTGCCATTGGTTTTGTGGCGCGCCATTTCGAGGATGGTATCGATGGATTCCTGCTGGGCGGTGCCGATAAACGAGCAGGTATTGACGACGATAACGTCGGCCTCAGCGGCGTCCGGGGTGAGCAGGGCTCCGCCCTGGGCCAGCATGCCCATCATGACCTCGCTATCGACGAGGTTTTTGGGGCAGCCGAGGCTGACGAAGCCCACTTTGGTAGGCAGACTCGCGGTCGGGCGAGTCGGTGCCGGGACAGTCGGCTGCGAAATCTCGGTAATGATTTCTTTTACTGGCATTGGGACAGTGGCGACCGGACCGTGACAATAATCAGCGGGAAGCGGATCTATACGATTCTAGCATCTGGCGTGGCCTAACTCGGCCGGATGCGTGAATCCAGGGCGCCACGACCAGTAGCCCGGAGCGCCACAACGGGAGCACCACAAAGGGTACCTCAGTTTCTGCGGCGTCTCGGCCCGAATCCTGCGCCCGTGCTAATCTTCGTGCTAATCTTATTGAAACAAAACTACATTTCTCATTAAATCCGGAGGAGAGATGGTAGCTAAACGTCTCGCAGTTCTGGTTGTGCCGGTTCTGATTTTGTTTTCAAGCGCATGGGCGCAAGTCAATCAGCTTTCCATCACCGCGGGGCGAACGTTTGTAAGTACTGAGACGATCGTCAACGATCCGTCTTCGCCCGATCCGCGCATCCATTTCGCAAACCCGGTCAGCTTCGCTTTAAATTACGGCCGCTTGCTGAAGACCAAAGGCATTTTCGGGTTCTTTGCCGAATTGCCGGTCGGGGTTTATCCGCGGATGAACCTCAACACCTACGAGAACCAGATTCCGAAAGATATCGGCGCGATTTTTATTACGCCGTCGCTGCGCGTGAACGCGTTTGCTGCCGACTCGGTATCACCGTGGGTCAGCGTCGGTGGAGGCTATGGCCGCTTCCGGGAATCCAAGGACCTGAATTTTTACGGGGATAATCCCGGCCCGACTGGTACAAATACGGGCGTGGTGCAGTTCGGTGCCGGGCTGGACGTGTGGTTTTGGCATAGGTGGGGGGCGCGGTTCGAAGCGCGAGACTTTTTCTCGGGAGACCCGGCACTCGATGTCCAAACGCAGAATGGCCGCCAGCACAACTACTATGTTGGAGTGGGTGTGATGCACCGCTTCTAGCTGGCGACGGGCGTGGAATTCCGCGTAGATTCTTCCGTTTCGCTGCTGGTGATTTCTTTGAAAAGCGTCGGCAGCTTCTGGGCGTCGTCGACGGATTTTCCAAATCTTGCCGATTCATAGGCGTGGGTGAATCTGGCGACTTTCTTCTGCAGATTTTCTTCCTGAATAGCCGCGACAAAATCCATGGGCGTTTGCGACGGCGATTTGCGCCAGCCGAGGCGCGCCAGACGACCTACCATCCGGTCATACCAAAGTGCGGCAGCTTCGCGCGGGGCTTGCTGAGGACGCGCGCGCAAACTCCAGGCGCGCAATCCGCCGATGATGCGCCGCAGATTCAAGAGGGCGAGCAGCGCGATCCCGAAGGCGACAAGTCCAGTTATCCATGTTCCAGGAAAGCTGATGACGTGCTGGTGAGCGCGGCGCGCGGCCTGGAGCAGTGCGCGATGCTGTTGCGCAATCCAGCGACGGGCTTCATCCAAGAAATGACGGCTGTTGTTGGCCGCATCGTTGCCCAGGGCGCGCTGGCGTCCGGCATCGTAATTGATGATCCACTCGCGCCAGAAAGATGCGGCGGCGTCGATGTAAAGCTGCAATCGCGACCATTCGTTGTGTGACGGCAGGCCTCCCGCAGGAGTTGGATCGAAGCTCACCCAGCCAGAGCCTGGGAAGTAAGCTTCAACCCATGAATGCGCGTCGCTGGCTCGAACGACATACTGACCGGTGAGGTCGTTAAACTCGCCGCCGCGAAACCCGGTCACGATGCGCGACGGAATTCCGAGAGAACGCAACATCACGGCCATGGAACTGGCGAAATACTCGCAATGGCCTTTCTTTCTCACGAAGAGAAAATTGGCTAGCGGATCCTGCGGCAGAGATCGGGGCAGTTCGAGGGTGTATCCGAAGTGGGTCTGCAGGTATTGCTCGAGAGCGATGGCTTTGTCGTAATTGCTGGGAGCATTGGCAGTGATGTCGCCGGCCAACTTCGGAATGCGGGAATCGAGCGATGGCAATCTCAGGTATTCGGCCATGCCGGGAGGAACGGTGTTCGCGGCGAGTCGAAGCTCTTCGCTATCAACTGCCGGCATTTGCGATACAGCTTCATAGCGGCTGATGGGATGATCGGCATCCAGGTCGTAGACCGCGCCGCCAGCATCGACACTCACCTGCCGGAAACTGCCGAACAGGCGCTGCGGGCTTTCGGCGAGAAAGAAGACATTGGTCCCAATTGGCTCCATGGTGATGCGGTAACGAATGGCTCGGCCTGCGGCAGAGGCAGCGTTACGAGGTGGGAGCAATGGCGCTAGCCGGTAGCCGCCGTCGATTCCGGGGTGCAGGGGAGTTTGATCGTAGGAATTTGCCCAGACCTTGCCGTCGAAAGAGCTGAGGGCAATTCCACGCCATTTCAAGTCGTAAGCGCCCTGGAGGTCATTCTGAATCTCGACGTGCATGACGACGGCGTTCGATTGTTGAATCTGGCCGATGCGTCCGAGTTGCACGCGATCGGTGAAGCCGGTAGAGACGTCGCTGGATGGCGTGTAGGCGCTGAGATAGCGGGAGGAAACGCGGGGAAGAAGAAAGAAGATAAGAAAGCTGCCAGCGAGGACCATGAGCATGAGTGCAGGAGCGACGGCGAGCAGTCCGTAGGCCATGCGGCGGTAGGGAGGGATTGAGGCAGGAGCGACTGCGCGCGGGTCAGTCGCGCGTGCTTGCTCGGCGGCAACCGAGTGGCGCATTTCCATCAAGACAAAGGTGACGACGGCGACCAGCAGAAAGGCGGCGAAACTCAACAGGAAGACGCTGCCGACGGTGAGAACGGCGGCGGCCAGAACCATGCCAAATGAAAGCGCTGCGAGCATGTAGTGGTCGCGCGTGCGTTGCAGAGAAAACAGGCGTACGACCATGACGAAAAGCATCAGGTGAACACTGGCGGCGAGAAAGGCGCGCGACAGAAAGAAATAATCGGCCAGGTAGATAAAGATGTAGATAAGCGTCAGGAAGTTAGTCCAGCGCTCGGGGATGAGAAACTCGCGTCGAGCCAGAAGTTGGTATCCGCGACATGCCAGGGCCAGTCCGACGAGAATAATGGCGGGAAGGTCGAGGCCTCCAGTGGAGGCCAGGGTGCCGAAGCCCATGAGCACCAGCAGATACAAAGCAACGTTGAAGTAGCGCTCGATCGCCAGGGCCATGGTCATTCTGGTGTTGCTTCTGGTGGGCCTGAGAGGCGGACGCGGGTTTAAAGAGGCTTCGCTCACGGGAAACCTCTATTGTTGGCGAAAGCGGAGCGGAAGGGAAGTGTCGGCGGTAACCGTCATTTGGAAGAAGAGCGGCCTCGGCAGCTCAGTTCGGTGCGTGTTGAGACGCTCCGTCGAGGGGATCGAGAAACTCGAAGCCGGGGCGATTGAGGCGGATGCGCCGTGAAAAGCCAGGTGCATCATCGTCCCGTGCAACACCGACCGCCTGAGCGACGGGATTAATGAGCGCACGCTTCTTAAGTTCGGGAAAAGGTAGATTGCCGGCGAAGTTTCCGCCACGGTAGAGCATCTCGGGAGCGCGGCCATTCAAAAGAATCCACCAGGCATATCGCGAACTTCCTTCTGGAAGATGACCTGTCGCGGCCATTTGGGCGAAGATATTGGTCGTGCAATTGTCGGTAGCAGCATTGAACCAACGCGGGTGGTCGCGCAAGAGATTCGCCTGTTGCAGGTACTGGAGAAAGAGCAGACGCGACCATTCCGGGCTGACGATCATGTGGTAGAGGTAAACATCCTCACCGGATCGATAGTTGGTGCGAAGGCGGACGAGATCGCGCTCGTTCGCCATCACGTAAACAAGGGTGAATTGGCGAAAGAAGGAGCGGATGGGCGAGTAGCTCTGGCCGATCCGATAACGCGCCTCAATCGATGCCGCGACGTAGTCGGCATCGGTATCCCCGTTGCCGAACTGGAAGCTGACGATGGGATGCATGATCCAGGGCGAACCCCAGTAATCCACGAACAGGTCGATGCCACGAAGTTGAGAGAGAAAGACGGTCTTGGTGAGCCAGTCGCAGGTGAACTCGGCAGCTTGACGATAGTAGCAGTTGCGAAAGTTGTGGATGGTAACGCGGTCGCCATCGATCTCCGCCCAGGGTGTTTGTGAAACGTTGGCCTGCCATGGGCGATTGTTGGAAGGCTTGAGCGAGAGCCAGCACGTCAAGACGATAAGAAAGCCGCCGAGGCAGACCAGCATTCTGAATAAACGTGCCTTCGCGATGTAAGCCAACGCGGCGATGAGTGCCAGGTAAAGGATCGGAGTCACAAGCGGCAGGCGGGAGAAGGAAAGATCGAAGTACAGAGCAGCTGCGGCCCAGAGGGTGAAGCCCGCCAGCAACAACCAGGCGACGCCGATGCCGAGCGCGCCAAGCCAATGGCGCTGTTTGCGAGGTGTTTCGTTGCCGGGGCTCATCACTTCATCACTGAGCCGCCATGGTAGTGGGTCGCAGAAGATTAGTCACGGACAGGTACAGCGCGTAGGCTTCCCGTCGGCAATCAGGCCCTCACTGTGATGCCTTCCATCTCGTCAACATCCTGCGCGTCACAGATCTCGAAAATTGAGTCGAGCTGGGTGACACGGAGCAGTTCGCGCAGCGGAGCGGACGGATTCTGCAATTTGAGATAAATACCGGAGGCCTGCAAGGCAATCAACGATCCGATTCCAGCGGCGTCGATGGCCTCGACCCCGGTCAGGTCGAGCGTCACGTCGCGTCCTTGCTGGTGCACCGCCGCGCAGAGGATGGCGGTCTCGTCGCCATGGACGATTCTGCCCTGGCATAACAGAACTACTTTGTCGTCTTTGTTATTTCCATCGTTGTCATTGGAGTGTTGGACGGACACGGTCAGCATGGCTCGATTCTCCTGAGAGCAGCGTGCGGGAGCAGGAACCGCCGCGCGATTAGCGAAACATTATAGGCGAACAAAAGACGAAACACAATGTAAGAGTACCAAGTTCGGTACGGGTCTCGGCTTCCGGCCTTCGGCCGGGATTTGTTTCCATGTAGTTACCTTCTAATAGACGAACGAGCAGGAGAAATATTTTTAAAAAAGTTAGAGGAAATCCGTGATTTTCACAGAGTGAGACGGCAAACGGTAAGAGGCGGATTGTGTTTTACAATACCTGCCCATGGACTACCTTCTGAAAACTGAACCGACGGTTTATTCGTTTGCGAACCTGGAGAAAGACAAGACGACGATCTGGGATGGGGTGACGAATCCGGCAGCGGTGAAGCATCTGCGTGAAATGAAGCCGGGAGAGCGGCTGGTGATCTATCACACTGGCGACGAGAAGAGCGCTGTGGGAACGGCGTCGGTGGTCTCGGTGGATGGGAGCGATCCGAGGACGCCGCTGGTGAAGATCAAAGCTGGCAAGGTGATCGCGAAACCGAGGACGCTGGCCGAGGTCAAAGCCCAAAAGCTTTTCGCCGACTCACCGCTGGTACGGCAGGGACGATTGAGCGTGGTTCCGCTGACGGCGGCACAGTACGGATGGCTGGCTGGGGAGTGATTCCGCAGTCTTCACGTTCTAGCCTCTACGTTCCAACCTTACGCTCCGACCACTAGGTTCTAACCAAGCGTTCCGCGCAATCGGCCTCGGCGCAGGCGTAGGTCACGTGATTGCGCTGGCGGTCGAAGCTAATGATGAACATGGGGCGTCCGTGGCGTTCGCAGGCGGGTTGGTTGGGAGTGAGAGCCGGAGCATCTCCGCGCTGAGGCGTGATGTAGCCGACGCGTTCTCCGAAGCAGCGATGGCAGAATTTGTCGGTGCAGCGAAAAAACTCGATGCAATAGTTGGCGTTATAGGGAGCGAGCGCGGGTTCCATGGTGCGGTAGTGCTGATCGCAAAGGGGAAGGATGTCCGTCCGCATGCGAAGCGAGTGTAGCATTTTAAGTCATTAAGATTGAATGGTTGAAATAGAGACGCAGCAAGCCGCGTCTCTATCAGAACCAAATGCCGCTCCGCTCTTCTTAATTGTCGGGAAGTCTTCGCGATTCGGGTATCGGGCGGCGGCCTTCGTCGTCGTAG
>DATEBK010000038.1:0-8455 GCA_035287825.1 Terriglobales bacterium | reverse complement strand
GCAATCACCCGCAGTCGACCTGAAGGCTGTCCGGCTGCTGCCGCCGGTGCCCGCACCGCCGAAGATTCTATGCGTCGGTCTCAACTACGACGATCATCTGGAGGAGAGCGGGCTGAAGAAGCCGGAGTATCCGGAAATCTTCGCGCGCTTCCCGTCGAGTCTGATCGCTCATCAAGAGCCGATACGGCGGCCCCGTGAATCAACCGAGCTCGACTATGAAGCCGAGTTGGCCGTGGTGATCGGAAAGCCGGGGCGACGCATTCCCCAGGAGCAGGCGCTCGATCACGTGGCGGCCTACTCCTTGTTTAACGATGCGACCTTGCGCGATTTTCAGCTCCGCACGCCGCAGTGGACGATGGGCAAGAATTTCGATGGCACGGGATCATTTGGCCCGTGGCTAGTGACGCCCGATGCTGTGCCGCCGGGAGCCAGCGGATTGCGCATCCAGGGCCGTCTGAATGGCCGTGTGATGCAGGATTCGCGCACCGACCTGCTTATCTTCAGTGTTCCGACGCTGATTGCAACCATCAGCGTCGCGATGAGCCTGGAGCCAGGTGATGTGATTATCACCGGCACGCCGGGTGGCGTGGGAGCGGCGCGCAAGCCGCCAGTGTTCATGCAGCCCGGCGATATCTTCGAAGTGGAAATCGAGAAGATCGGTATCCTGACCAACCCTGTGCAGAACGGCTGAGAAAGCGAAAAGGAGCCACTCTTTTGCCATATTCTGACTACAAATGTTTCCGGTTCAGGTTTGATTCTGGAGTCGCATTCGTTAGCATCAATCACCCGCCGATAAATCTTCTTGATGAAGTTCTGTCGCAAGAATTCGACAGACTCGGCAGGGAACTCGAGACCGATGAGAGCGTCCGGGTTGTGGTCGTGCAGAGCGCGCTTCCTGATTTCTTTATCGCCCACTCTGGTTTGGGCCGGGTTGGGGCCGCGTCGAAAGTGGTGTCCCATACACGTAGCTTTCGTCTTACGCAGATGATCGGCGAACGATTCAGGAACATGCCCAAGGCAACGATCGCCAAAGTCGAAGGACGGGCTCGCGGCGGAGGAAGCGAGATCGCGCTGGCCATAGACATGTGCTTTGCCGCCGTTGGCAAAGCAATCTTCGGCCAACCAGAGGTGGCCATTGGTCTGGTTCCGGGTGGGGGCTCAACGCAAAGACTGCCCCGGCTCATGGGTCGGGGCCGCGCCTTGGAGGTGCTGCTGGGCTGCAATGATCTTTCGGCGGAACTGGCAGAGCGTTACGGCTACATCAATCGAGCGTTGCCCGCGGACGAACTAACACCTTTTGTCGAGAAACTGGCTCACCGCATCGCCTCGTTTCCTGCGCACGCCATCGCTCACGCCAAGGCGGCTGTGGATATGGGAGCATTTAGTTCCGTGGCAGAGGGGCTTCTGGTTGAAGCCCATGAGTCCGATTTGAGTGTCGCTAGCGAGGTGACGCAAGCGCGGGTTACGGAAGTATTGAAGGTCGGCGCCGAGACTTATGAAGGCGAGCTGGAGATGGATTATTTGTCGAGACTTTCCCCGACAAAATAGCCGCGCGACTGGAACAGCTCACCGAGAGGCACTCATGCCTGATAATACGTGTCCCATGGGCTCTGCGATGGCCAGAACCGCGACCGCGGCTGCTGGCCATCGTAAAAGCCATTGATCAAATGCATGTTTCCAGGTCACAGCTTCCGGCGCATACCACCAGTCTGCCTGGGAGACGTGCTCCGCGCTGGCCGCGAACGAGGTAGAAAATTATCCCACTTAGAGCATTTACCTTCTCAAATCCTTCAGTGTTTTGAGATCGTCGACTACGTATGCCAGAGAAGCGCGCAGGCCCGTTCCACAACGTACGGGCGCCAGGTCGGAGAGTTCTTCGTTTCTACAGACCGGCAGCGTCAGGGAACCTTCACCGATCCACGCTTGCTCAATCTTCACGTCGCGTGGGACGTTCTCGACTAGTTCGTGAACGGCCGGATGGTCCTGCTTGTCGGCTGCGAGGCGCGCGGTGTGGAGGAGATTGACGACAGGCTTCTGTTTCAGGAGCGACATGTCTTTTACTGGTTCTCTCAGCGTGACCACGGCTTCAGCCAGCCGTTGCCCGCTCGACGTCATAGACCCGGCAAACTTAGATCCCGATGCAAGCGCGGGCCCCGCCTTTCCTGTCGCGGCGTAATACCTGGTCTGGAAAACTTCACCGAGGCGCTTGGGATAACCCTGCGTCCAACCACGAGCAATCGCCGCATCGTTGTCGACGAAAATATATGGACAATACGAAATCGGCTTGCCCTGGAATAGCGCATCTACAAGGATGAAAAACTCGCGGTACTGATAACGCGCCGGGTCAAGATATTCGTCGTCGTTCCCGCTGAACTGCCAATCGTAGAAACAGGCATTGGCGTGACCATTGGCGGAGCGGTCGGGATCGAGTCCATCGGGTAACACCGCCGCGACGGCCGCGGGCTCCGCCCAAAATTCAATGTTGAGAAAATCCGAAGAGTAGTACCAGGGCGGGGCTGGATTCAGCGTCGACTTGCCTTTTGGTGTGAGTGGATAATTGAAGCCCTTAAGCATGTCAGTTCTCCTTATTAATGTCTTGTCGGTGTAACTAAATCAATCCTGCACATCGACCGGTCGTATTCACCCAGTGCGCTTGCCCGGATTCGGAGCCGGCGAGAGGATGACTGTCAGACTCTTCACGCCCTGGGCCGGATGAACGACAATCCCAACGATGTCTCGGGAACCAGAGGGGCCGGTCATCAGAACGCTGTAGGGTCTTTGTTCGAAGTATGGGTGTTCGAGCAGGCTGGAAGCTTCCGGGCATTCCAGCCTGCCCGCTGAACTGAGCAAGCTCAATGCCATCGCCTAACAATTGCGCCCCGCAACAGTGCGGCGAGAAAGTGCTGTCAGAAGCCCGGATTTAGTGGGCAATCGTTTGTGAAAAGGCCTGTGACATCATGAACGGCCGGTGTCATGACCGTGACAGGAAAGCCAAAGTCAATAGGGTGACGTTGCGATCCCAAGGCGCGGGGGTCAAAATCTCAGATAGAGTCACCGGCGAGCGAAACGCGCTCGTTTGACGGCGAATCACTCCCGCTCTTGCTCGCTATCGCTTGTGGGGTCTTTTCCGGAGCGGAACCAAATCTCATGAGCCCAGTGGCTGGAGATACAAAGACCAGCGAATTTGAAAACGTTGCGACGTGACCGGTGTATCTTCCGATCTCGGCGTCGAATTCCCTCAACTGGAATTGCAGCAGGCCCATATCGATGACACCGCCGGTAACCCCTGAGATCTGTACTCGGTCGCCAATTCTGATTCCACGCTTTCCCAACAGAGGAGAGCCGAGAGTCGCAAGGATGACGTTTTCCAGTGCGAGTAAGAGTCCGGCGCTGAAAAGACCAAAGTAGGTGGCGACCGACTTCAAGTCTGACGCAAGCACGAAAACGACGACGACCGTAATGGCGAACAGAGTCAGAAATTGGTGGCTCATATTGATGAAACGCCGCCGATTCGGATCGTGGACATGCCGCAAGGCGAAGCCTCCGCTTTTGCGAACTCGAACGAGAGCTTAACAATCTGCCGTTTCTCACCGCTCGACGAGAGTGCGGTGTCCATGTTCTATGCAAAGCATTTGTCTTGCCAACCGCGACAACGATTCGCCCTGGACTTAAGTTGCTGCTTTTTAGGAAGGCTGCATGCAACAGCTAACAGTGAATGCGACACGCGCAAGTCGGGATCGCACAAACAGGTTTTTATGCACTGGATCACAAACTATACGTTCGGTTCGCACGTAGCTGATTGGCTCGTGATGGCAGCCGCGGTTCTGCTCGTCATAGCTGTACGCATTGGCACACGAAGTTTGGTCGTCTGGCTGCTTTCACATCGACGCGACTCCAACAAAAGCGAGAAGGACTATTGGCACATACATGGAGGAGAATGAAACCGGGACCTATCTATGCTGGGCGAAACTGAGTTGGGCGCAAATGCCAGCGCCCAGTTTCAGGGATAAAGTCGTCTGCAGCACGGTTCCAATCATGCGGCACCATCGACCTCGCGAACGGCGCAAGCACCGCACCCGTCTCCCCAGCCATTACGATTCTGATCGCAGTTTCGAGACGAGCCGCTCCCGGCGCCTGTGTCCGGCGCGGCAAACAGTGTCAAGTGTCATGTGACATGGCGGCGACGGAGCTCAAGGTACTCGTCAGCCTCTTCAAGAAGCGCACGAATTTGTTTCAGATGCGGGCATAAACTCGCGATTGTATTCGCAAATCAGTGTCGTCGTGAGTGGAACCGCAGTTGCTCCAACCGAATCATGAGAACTCCGCCACCTCGAGATCTCATGGTGCTTAAGGAGCAAACCTGATGTCCACCTCGCCAGTGTCCGGGGAACCTGCGGTGCCGGTGACGAAACCGGCGTCCCCTAAGACCGACACCGATCAGTCAGTTCCTCACCCAAGCGCCAGTTGGCGGAATTACATAACACCTGTCCTTGTCGTGCTTCTCGCCTTGGCAGTCTTGCTCACTATCACGCGTAACTGGAATGCCTGGGAAGGCGGGAAGGTCGAACAGGTCACAGATGATGCTTACGTTCGCGGCGACCTTACTCCGCTCAGTACCAAGGTTGCGGCCATCGTGCGTGCGGTCGATGTGGCGGACTACCAGCAAGTCCATAAAGGCGATCTCATCGTCGAATTGCAGGACGATGACTACCGCGCACAGATGGATCAGGCTAAAGCGGCAGTGGAGGCAGCGCGCGCGGGCATTGAGGAGAATCTTCGCCAGCGCGAGTTGCAGGATACGCGCATCGCGAAAGCGTTGGCAGGCATCGATCAGGCAAAGGCACAGATCGCAGCCGCCCAGGCCGGCAAGGACGCCGTGCAGGCTGAGTTGATTCGCGCTCGCTCCGAACGTAAACGTCAGGAAGGGCTCTATCAGACTCATTCGGCGACCGAGCAGAACCTGGAGGCCGCTGTCGCCAACGAAGGAAACCTTTCTGCCCAGTTTGCCAGCCGTGACGCCGATCTCAATCAGGCGCAAACCATGCTACGTAGCAGTGAACTCGCTGCCGAGGCCGAGCGACGCAGCAAAGTCGTTCTCGAATCCCAGGGGACGCAACTTCAGGCTGATTTGCGGGCCAAGCAGGCCAATCTTGCGGCTGCTCAGGTGAACCTTGGCTACACCAAAATTTACGCTCCCGGTGACGGGACGGTCGGCGCACGACAAGTTCGACCTGGGCAACTCGTCTCTCCCGGCACCCAGGTCATCTCCTTTGTCGATCTCACCAAGTGGGTCGAGGCCAACTATCGCGAGACACAGTTGACCAATGTGAAGATTGGCGACGCTGCCGAACTACGTATTGACGAATATCCCGGACAACTCATTCGTGGCAAAGTGGTCGAAATCGCGCCCGCCAGCGGATCGCAATTTGCCTTGTTGCCGCCCGACAATGCCACAGGCAATTTCACGAAAGTCGTGCAGCGCATTCCCGTCAAGATCGCGCTTGATGATTCATCGCTCGCGGCGACGCTGCGTCCCGGACTTTCTGTGGTAGCAACTGTCCGCACCAGGCAATAACCGGAAGTCTATGGCAGCTTCGACCATCACCCTTCGACCGGTAGAAATCGCGCGTGCGGCCGCCGCGGCTATGCCGTCTGAAGTATCGACACGTCCCTTGCTCGGTATCCTGGGAGTCGTCACCGGCGCCGGACTCGTCACCCTTGCCGGCCGCATGCTCAGTCTGGGCATCGCCGATTTGAAGGGGCATGTTGGCATAAGCTTCGACGATGGTGCGTGGCTTGACAGTGCCTTCAATGCGTCGCTGATGTTTATCGGCCCGTTCACGGTTTACCTCGGAGGACTGCTAGGCCCGAGGCGCGTGCTACTTTTTGCAGCAGGACTTTTCGCCGTCACCTCTCTCTACCTCCCGCTCATCCATAGCTACAGTCTTCTTGTTGCTGCCCTTATCGTCGCCGGGCTGACCTCGGGCACTTTCTATCCGCTCACACTGACGTTCGCGCTGCGTAACATTCCCCTGCGATACCTTCCTTTTACCATTGCTCTCTACGCCGTCTTTGTAGACGGGGCAGTAAATATCGCGCCTTCTCTATACGGTTGGTACAGGGACCACCTGTCGTGGCAGTGGATGTTCTGGAACTCCGCTCCAATCGCATTACTGATGATGATATGCATCTACTTCGGGATCCCACCGCAGCCGCCGCGCAAGAAAGGTGGCACAGCCCCCAGCTTCGTTGGGTTCCTCTACCTCAGCGCGGGATTGGGCCTGATTTTTGCTGCCTTGCAGCAAGGCCAGCGGCTCGACTGGTGGCGCTCGGGCGTGTTCAATGCCTGGTTCTGGTCCGGATCTTTTTTCCTCTTGTGTTCGCTGGTGCGGAGGCTACGCGCTCCTAATCCGCTGGTGGCTCTGCCTTATCTGCTGAAGCGGAACACCATATTGCTTGGCTGCCTGCTCTTCTGGTTCCGCTTTACGCTCTGTACAACCATCATCCTCATTCCCCAGACGCTGGCGATTCGCGGTTTCGAGGCCGATCAGATCGGGCCGGCGATCATCTGGAGTGCTCTTCCGCTCATTCCGATTGCCTTCATTGCCGCGCTCTTGCTCTTGCGCAAAGCCGATCCACGCTTACTCTTCGCCGCAGGCCTTGCTTGTACGGCGTTCGCCGCGTGGCTCTGCTCGCAGTACTCCACAGCATGGGCGGCGGAGAACTTCTATCGCACCGAATTGCTCGTCGGCGTCGGACAAGCTTTCGCGTTTATTGGACTGGTCGGCTGTATTGTGCTGCAGGCAATCTTCGCGGGGGCTTTGGCCAAACCTGAGTGGGTCCTGACCTTTTCGGCCTACTTTCACGTCATTCGCATCTTCGGCGGCACGGTCGGCGCCCTTTATATGGGCCACTTCCTGGCCCTGAGGGAGAGGCTGCACTCGAACCTTCTGGGCCTTCATGTCAATGGTGGTAATTGGATCACCGATTACAACATTCATGCCATGACTGCGGGGCTCTATGCCAAGTCTTCCGGCATTGCCGCCGCAAGTGCGCGCGCCGTTGATCTGATTGGAGCCCGGATTCGACTCCAAGCCTACAGCTTGAGCCTGATCGACGGATTTCTACTCATCGCATGGAGTTGCTTTTGCGCCTTGATCCTCGTCGCTCTGCTGCGCAAATCACCGTTGAACTACGGCGATCTCAGCGCCATGCAGGAGATTCCAAAAGCCCCGAAGGGATCGAATCAATGAAAAGACCAGCCATAGCATTCCTGTTAGCGGCGACGGTGGTTTCCGTCTGTCTTGCGGCGGCTCAGGAAGCAAGCAATATGGCGCCTCAGCCGCGCAAGATCACACTGCAGGAAGCTGTTCAGTTAGCGCTCAAGCACAACCACGATATTCGCATCGCCGGCTATACGGTCGAAGAAAAAGAGCACGCGAAGCAGGTCGCGAAGAGCGCGTATTTTCCATCAATACGGAATGACAGCATCTTTGTGCATGTGACCGACACGGAGTTTGTTGAGATCAAGGCCGGGGCGTTGGGCACAGTGGGAGGAACGCAGATTCCTGCCGCGAACAGCATCGTCAGCCAAGGCGGTGTAAACATCACAACCAGCGGAACTCAGCTCACCCAGCCGTTGACGACGTTGTTTAAGATCAAGCGCGAAAACGATATGGCCCAGGCCGAGTTAAATGCGACGCGTGAGAAGGCGCATCTTACTGGGAACGACGTAGCTCTCACAGTCCATCAGGTCTACTATCAGATCCTGATTGCTCAGGCACACCATAGCGCGACTGAGGCGCGAATCAAGGCTTCCGATGCCCTTCAAAGCGAGCGCGTCGAACAAGTAAAATTCGGCAGCGCGCTGGAACAGGAGTCGATCGACAGCCGTGCTCAGCAATTGCAAGCCAAGCAGGAGTTGCTGACGACCGATTTCCAGTTGACAGATCTGAAACTGAAACTCAACGATTTGATTGGCCTGCCACTGGCCACCCCTCTAGACCTCAATCCGGATGTCCCCGAATTTCAGGATACTTGCCCGCGCAAAGATTGTGTTACTGCTGCCATTGCGTCGCATCCGGAAATTCTCGCTGCGCGTGCCGAGGTGCAAAAAGCCGAGGCCGCGATCGGTTTGGCCAAAACGGATATCTGGGTTCCCGATGTTGACGCCTTCGCCCGTTACAGCTACCAGGACAATGTCCCCTTTCTGTTCCTGGCGCACAACTTCGGAACCGTCGGGGTTCACTTCGGCTACGATCTGTTCGATGGCGGACGCAAGCACGGCGTGCTGCGTGAACGTCAATCGCAGTTGGCCCAAGCGAAGGAGACCTTGGCGAAGCTGACGGATGCGGTCGATCTGTCAGTCGAGACGGCGTACAACAAGCTGGAAAGAACGCGCGAGATGTTGAAGGTGTCGGAAGAAGTGCTGGCTCTCCGCACCGAGTCGAGCCGC
>DATEBK010000037.1:0-19802 GCA_035287825.1 Terriglobales bacterium | reverse complement strand
ACGTTGACATGGTAAATGCGGCGGGTCGTAATCGCATTTCTTGCAACCGCGGAAGGGTGTTAATCTCCTCGGTGCCTACAGGTTCGGATTACGAGTGAATTCGCGCAAGCGTTCGCCTGCGTGGTGCATAATTCATTGCTGAAAACAACCAGGAATTCTATGACACGACGATGCTCTACGGCTATGTTTCAAATCTTGCTCGCCTGCTTTGCTCTGTTGTGCGCGCTACAAGCGCAAACTGCGACCCCTCCAGATCCGTCGCCCGATTTGACGAAGGTGCCGACGCTTTTTGTTGTCGGCTATGCGCACCTCGACACAGAGTGGCGATGGGAATATCCGCAGGTCATCAATGAATACCTGCACAGGACGATGGAGGACAATTTCAAGCTGTTCGAGAAATATCCTCATTATGTTTTCAATTTCAGCGGCGCGAACCGCTATCGGTTGATGAAGGAATATTTTCCTGAGGATTTCGCGCGGTTGAAGATGTATGTGGCGCAGGGACGCTGGTTCCCAGCGGGATCGTCGATGGAAGAAGGAGATGTAAACGCGCCGAGTGCAGAGGGGATCCTCCGGCAAGTTCTGTACGGGAACGAGTGGTTCCGAAAGGAGTTTGGCAAAGCCAGTGCGGAATATATGCTGCCCGACTGTTTTGGATTTCCGTCGTCATTGCCGACGATTCTTGCTCACTCCGGAGTGAAGGGATTTTCCACCCAGAAATTGGTTTGGGGATCGTCGGCGCCAGGCGGCGGCCCGGAGTCTCTGGAGCAGACGCCCGAAGGAACGCCGTTTAACGTCGGCGTGTGGGTAGGGCCAGACGGCGAAAGCGTATTGGCTGGGCTGAATCCGGGCGCGTACGACAGCGGGATCGTCACTGATCTGAGCACGCCTCTGCCCACGATGCCGCCGAATGCAGCGCTCGTTGAACTGCAGAAGAACGTCGGCATTCTGCGACAGAAACTGGTGCAAGCCGACAAGAGCGGTAAGCCATACGATCCAAAAGATATGTCGGAGTATCTGAAGCTGAGGAGCGATCGCGACAGTCTCGCCAAGACGCAGGCAGATCGAGAACTGGAGCGTCATCAAGGCGATTGGGCGGCGCGCGTTGATCTGAACGGCAAAGTCGGCGGCGTGTTCACGGACTATCACTATTACGGTACGGGTGATATCGGGGGTGCTCCAGATGAAGACTCGGTGCAACGCCTGGAAGCAATTGTCACAAAGGGAAGCGCGAGCTTTCCGCCGGAGGACGGATATTTCGAGTCTGGCGCGTCGCATCCGGCATGGCCGGCGGTGAAAGTAGGCGACGGTCCCGTTCATGTGATTTCAACGACGGCGGACCAGATGTTTCTAGATATCACTCCGATAGAAGCCGCCCGGCTACCGCGATACACGGGCGAGATGGAGTTGACGAACCACTCGGCGGGTTCACTTACGTCTCAGGGGTATCAGAAACGTTGGATCAGAAAAGAAGAATTGCTGGCGGACGCCGCGGAGAAAACCTCGATTGCCGCGGAATGGTTGGGGGCGTCGTCGTATCCGATGCAGCGACTGAACGACGCATGGACGCTGGCAATGGGCGGACACTTCCACGACATCGCGGCGGGGACGGCGACCCCAAAGGCGTACGAGTTTGCGTGGAACGATGACGTACTCGCGATGAACCAGTTTGCCGCCGTGCTGACCAACGCGACAGAAAAGGTGGCCGCGGCGCTCAACACAGAGACCAAGGGAGTGCCCCTGGTTATTTTCAATTCCCTCAATGTCGCGCGCGAAGATGTGGTGGAAGCCAACGTGGAATTCCCAGGTGGGAAGCCGAGTGCGGTCCATGTTGCGGGTCCGGAAGGGAAGGACGTGCCGGCGCAGATTTCGAATGGCAGAGTGATCTTTGTGGCGAGCCTACCGTCGGTGGGATATGCAGTTTATGACGTTCAGCCGGGAAGCAGTGGGACGGCTTCGCATCTGCGTGTTTCGAAGAATGAACTGGAGAATGACTATTACCGCGTCAAGCTGAATACGGAGGGCGATGTGGCCGGCATCTTCGATAAGAAAATCGGCCGAGAGCTACTCGCCGCTCCGGCACGGCTGGCGATTTCTTACGACAACCCGAAGCACTGGCCGGCGTGGAATATGGACTGGGAGCAAGAGCAGGCGGCACCGAAAACCTTTGTCGCAGGACCGGCTCAAGTCCGAGTCGTTGAGGATGGGCCAGCTCGCGTCGCGGTGGAAATTTCTCGCGAAACCGCGGGCTCACGATTTGTGCAAACGATCAGCCTTTCAGCGGGTGATGCGGGACGGCGCGTGGAGTTTGGAAACGCGGTCGACTGGAGCACTCGCGAGTCAAATCTGAAAGCAACATTTCCGCTGATCGCGTCGAATTCCGTGGCCACCTATAACTGGGACATCGGCACGATCACGCGGCCGACGGCGGAGCCAAAGAAATTTGAAGTACCGTCGCACCAGTGGATCGACCTGACCGATGCAAGCGGCGAATTTGGCGCAACGATCCTGACCGATTGCAAGAACGGATCGGACAAGCCGACGGACAATACTATCCGGCTGACGCTGCTCCGGACGCCGGGCACAACCGGAGGCTACCCGGACCAGGGCACGCAGGACATTGGACATCATGATTTTTTTTACGGCATTGTCGGACATGTCGGCGGTTGGCGGGACGCGCAGACAGATTGGCAGGCGCAACGATTGAACGCTCCCTTGATCGCGTTCGCCACCGCAAAACACAAGGGGGTTCTGGGCAAGCAGTTTTCTCTACTGAGAGTCAGTAATTCTCGAATTCGCGTGTTGGCTGTAAAGAAAGCGGAACACGGAGATGAGGTTATTCTGCGGCTGGTGGAACTCGATGGCAAGCCGCAACGCGACGTCCGAATTTCTTTTGCGGCGCCAGTGACGAGCGCGCGCGAAGTGAACGGGCAGGAACAGCCGCTCGGGCAGGCAACAGTATCGAGCGGAGGGTTGAGAGAGTCGTTCGGCGCGTATCAGCCGCGCACGTTCGCTGTGCGACTGGCTGCTTCAGCGACCAAAGTTGCAAGAGTGAGGTCGGTTCCCGTTACGCTGCACTATGATCTCGCGACCACGAGCAACAAAGGCGATCGCTCCGAAGGAGGGTTTGACGGGAAGGGCAATACACTCCCGGCGGAGACGCTGCCTGCAGAAATTGTTTTCGATGATGTGCCGTTCCAGCTAGCTCCCGCAAAGACGGGAACGCCGAATGCGGTCGTAGCGAAAGGGCAGACAATTGAGCTGCCGAGGGGACACTACAATCGCGTGTATCTGCTCGCGGCGTCCTCCGATGGCGATCAGAAAGCAACCCTCGAAATTGGTGGTAAGAAGACGGAACTCGAAATCGAATCATGGGCCGGATTCGTCGGCCAGTGGTATGACCGCCAGTGGAGTTCAAAAGATACTTCGCACGACGATTACGGTGACATGACAGGTCTCAGTCCCGCTTACATCAAGCGTGCTGATGTTGCGTGGTACTGCAGTCATCACCACAATGCCGCAGGCGAGAATGTTCCTTACTCCTACTCGTACCTGTTCGGCTACGGGATCGATATACCGACTGGAGCGAAGAGCATCAAACTGCCGGACAACAGCAAGGTTCGCGTCTTGGCGATCTCAGTGGCAGATGAGAATCCGGAAGTGAGGGCAGCGCAGCCTCTATATGATGTGCTTCCGTCGCCGACTGCAGCAGGCCGTTCGATGCCATCGTTGCATCGATAAGGATGGCTGGGCACCTACGCGGGATTCCCAGCCACCTCCAGTTCCTTCAAGCGAAACCATCCTCATACATCATTGAATCTACGAATACGGGCCACAAGAGCGCCGTATTAAATCGTCCCGTGAAAATTGGGTTGACAGAGGACGGTGCAAATGAGTAACATTCTAGCAACCGACCGGTCGGTTTGTAGATTTGGGGCGACGTCAACCTAACTTAACTAAGGAGCTTTCCGTGGCTAAGGTCTTTTATCAGAATGATGTCAATCCCTCGGCATTGAAGGGCAAGACGATTGCCGTTTTCGGCTACGGATCCCAGGGACATGCGCAGGCGCAGAACCTTCGCGACAGCGGATGCGACGTGATTATCGGGCTCGATCCTGCGCGGAGCTCGGCAACCCAGGCGCGAGCGGATGGAATGACTGTGATTGCTCCGGCGGAAGCTGCGAAGCGCGCCGATTGGATCCAGATTCTCACCCCGGATGAGAGCCAGGCCGACTTCTACGAATCGTCGATACGGCCGTATCTGCATAAAGGGAAGATCCTCGGCTTCTCGCACGGGTTCGCAATCCATTTCAAGACCATTCAACCGCCTAAAGATGTGGATGTGGTCATGATTGCGCCTAAGAGTCCCGGCCATCTGCTGCGGCGCGTCTATGCACAGGGCGGGGGCGTGCCGTCGTTGCTGGCGATCGATCAAGATGCGAGCGGACGAGCGCACGAATACGCGCTTGGCTATGCGCACGGTATCGGGTCGACGCGGGCGGGAGTGTTGGAGACCACATTCAGAGAAGAGGCTGAGAGCGACCTATTCGGAGAGCAAGCCGTACTTTGCGGGGGATTGACTTCGCTGATGCAGAAAGGGTTCGAGACCCTGGTCGAGGCCGGGTACGCTCCAGAGATTGCGTATTTCGAGTGTGTGCACGAGATGAAACTGATCGTTGATCTGATCTACGAAGGCGGATTGAGCCGAATGCGCTATTCGATTTCGAACACCGCGGAGTATGGCGACCTGACCCGTGGTGAAATGGTGGTTGGAGACACGACGCGCAAGGCGATGAAAGAAGTGCTCGGGCGAATCCAGGATGGAACATTCGCGAAAGAGTGGATCGAGGAGAACAAAAAAGGCGGCAAGACCTTTGCCAAGCTGCGCGAAGCGGCGAGGCGGCATCCAGTGGAAAAGGTTGGTGAGCAGTTGCGCGCGATGATGTCGTGGTTGCCAACCGAAAAGCGCTCGTCCGATGCCGACAAGAAGAAGGCTGAGGCTGCCAAACCTGCGGAGCTGAAAGCTGTCCATGCGTAAAGGTGCCCAAATCATTCTTGATTGCCTGCGGGCGGAGGGCGTGGACTTGGCCTTCGGCTATCCCGGCGGCGCGATCATGCCGTTGTATGACGCGCTCGAAGGAAGCGGAATCCGGCATGTGTTGACCCGGCACGAACAAGGCGCGGTCTTCGCGGCTGAAGGTTACGCGCGAGCGACCGGAAAAGTAGGCGTCGCGATCGCGACCAGCGGTCCAGGAGCGACCAACTTAGTGACGGGCATCGCCGACGCGAAGATGGATTCCGTGCCACTGGTTTGCATTACGGGCCAGGTTCGGTCCTCGCTGATCGGCACCGACGCGTTCCAGGAGACGGACGTTTTCGGAATGACGCTCTCCCTGACCAAGTGGAACCGGTTGGTGCGTGCGACGGAAGAAATACCGCGCGTGATAGCGGAAGCGTTCCACTGGGCGCGCAGCGGCCGTCCAGGACCAGTGATTATCGATATCCCGGTCGACATGATGAAGGCGAGCGTGGAATTCATGGGTCCGGTGCGCTTCACACCGCGCGTGCCTGAAGGTGGCCCCGGACGTGCAGGACCGGAGTCCACATTCGTTACGATGCTGATCGCATTACTGCAGCAGGCGAAGAAACCAGTGGCGCTGGTGGGCGCGGGTGCGAAGCTTTCGGGTGCAGTGGAAGATCTGCGACAAACGCTCGATCTGCTGAGCATTCCCGCGTTTGCGACCGTGCACGGACTGGGAGCAGTACGGGGGGACTCTCCGTATTACCTTGGCATGGTTGGTATGCACGGCACGCGTGCGGCGAACATGGCGCTCGATGAGACCGACCTGCTGCTGGTTTTTGGAGCGCGCCTGGACGATCGCGTCACCGGGGAGCCTAGTCGCTTCGCGCCGCACGCGAAGATTGTCCACTTCGAGATTGATCCGATGCAGTTGGATCGCGTGCGCGCCTGCGAGTTACCGGTGATCGGCAATCTTGCCGATACCATCCCAGCGTTTTTCCAGGAAGCGCGACGCGTGCATCTTCCGGACTTCAGCGCTTGGCGCGCGGCAGCCGGCGGAGCGGAGCGCGCCGAACCGCGTAAGGCTGGGTTAGCCCATCCGACAAAGAGTTTTCTCGAACAACTGTTCGTGCGGATGCCGGAGAACGGCACTGTCCTGGCTGATGTGGGGCAGCATCAGATGTGGGCAGCGCAGTGCTTTTCCGCGTCTTCACCGCGAGGGTTTATCACTTCAGGAGGCTTGGGCGCGATGGGCTTCGCTTTACCGGCGGCCATCGGGGTGCAACTCGCTAAGCCTGATACGACGGTTCTCTGCGTGTCCGGCGATGGCGGCTTTCAGATGAACATCCAGGAATTGGCGACGGTGCATCGGTTGGGCTTGCCGGTCAAGATGGTCATCATCGACAACAAGTTTCTCGGCATGGTGCGGCAGTGGCAGGAGCTTTTCTTTGCCCGTAATTACGCGGAGACGGATTTGAGCGACAACCCGGATTTCGTCGAGATCGCCAAGGCGTACAAAATTTCCGCATCGATATTGAGAGAAGAGGAGTTCCTGGACCCGGCTGCGAGCGCCTACGTGTCTCGAAGGCTCGACCGCTTCTTGCGGTCGACCCAGCCGGAGTTGCTCGTGTTTGAATGCCATCCCGAGGCAAATGTGTATCCAATGGTGCCGTCGGGAGCGTCCTTGTCGGAAATGGTATTTGAAGAGTAGGGCGCGCTTGTTCACTTTTCGGGGGCGGTGCATCAACCTTGTAATGAATAGAACGTTGCAGCGCGGTTTGACCAATGGGTGATGGAGGACTTATGCATATCTTTCATATTCGTTATCGCAACACACAGGGAACCCTGATGCGGATTCTCGGCGCAGTTTCGCGGCGTGGAATCGATCTGCCTTACGTGCAGGCCGAACCGGTCGAGCACACCCACAAGGTAACCCTGCTGATGGATGCGAACGCGAAGCAGGTCGGCCAGCTTTGTCGCGAATGGCGGGGCGTCGTAGATGTAGTCGACGTTCGGCCTGGAGCGCCGATCCAAGAGCTCTGGGATCATGCGCACTTTGGATTGCCGCATCCTGCGGACTCGGTGGGGGCGGCAGAGAACGCGCGCACGGCAACCGCGTAGCCTTCGGGAGATTTTGCGGAAAGAGTCTTGGAGAGTGCAGTCCTGCAGAAGCACGTTGTTTCACCTGCCGGGGAAGTGCACTTCAAATTGCGCTCATTCGGGTCGCGACTCGCTAGTGACCGACCAGAAGAAATTGCCTCTGTTAATGGCAGATTGCCTCGCTTCCTTCACTTCGTGTCGTCCCGACTAAGGGCTAGAATGGTCGCACGAAGGTTCGCCTCCGCACAGTAAAGTGGAGCCGAGAGTTTCCCTCGATGGATCTCAAGCATCGCAGCCGCAACATTACCGATGGGCGCGACCGGGCACCGGCACGCGCTATGTACAAGTCCATTGGTTTCACCGACGACGATCTGGCGAAGCCGTTGATTGCTGTTGCCAATACTTGGATCGAGACCATGCCGTGCAACTTCCACCTGCGGCGGCTTTCGGCCAAGGTGAAAGAAGGAATTCGCGCTGCCGGGGGCACGCCAATGGAATTCAATACCATCGCAATTTCCGACGGCGAAACCATGGGGACCGAGGGCATGAAGGCATCGCTGGTCAGTCGCGAGGTGATTGCCGACTCCATCGAACTAGTTTGCCGCGGGCAGCTTTTTGATGCGGCGGTCTGCCTTGTCGGGTGCGACAAGACGATTCCAGCGGCGGCCATGGCGCTCGCACGAATGGATCTGCCAGGTCTGGTCCTTTATGGAGGAACGATTGCCGCCGGCAGCTATCGCGGCAAAGACGTGACGATCCAGGATGTGTTCGAGGCGGTCGGCGCGAATGCGGCAGGGAAAATGAGCGATGGAGATTTGTTGGAGCTCGAGAATGTGGCCTGTCCCGGCGCAGGCGCGTGTGGCGGTCAATACACTGCGAACACGATGAGCACGGTAATGGAGCTGATCGGACTTTCGCCTATGGGATTCAATGGCATCCCAGCGATGGATGTGCGCAAGGATGAAGCGGCGTTCCGCTGCGGCGAAGTGGTGATGAATCTGCTTCGGCGTGGAACTCGTCCAAGCGATGTTTTGACGCGCTCGGCGTTCGAGAACGCGATTGCAGGCGTAGCCACGACCGGTGGCTCAACCAACGCGGTGTTGCATCTGCTCGCGATTTCGCGCGAGGTGGGATTACCCCTCGACATCGACGATTTCGACCGAGTGAGTGAACGCACTCCGCTGCTGGCCGATCTGAAGCCCGCCGGAAAATACGTGGCCGCCGATGTGGATGCTGCGGGCGGCATTCCGGTGATTGCCAAGCGGTTGCTCGACGGCGGCTTCGCGGACGGTTCCGCGATGACGGTGACGGGAAAGACATTTGCCGAAGAAGCGAGCGCTGCAAGAGAAACCGCTGGTCAAAGGGTGATCGTGCCATTGAGCAAGCCGTTGAAGACGACGGGCGGCTTGGTGATCCTGAAAGGCAATCTTGCTCCCGGAGGCGCCGTGGTGAAAATGAGTGGCCACGAGCGGCAGTCACACACGGGGCCAGCGCGCGTGTTCGACTCCGAAGAAGCAGCGATGCAGGCCGTGACGACCAAGCAGCTCAAAGCCGGAGACGTGGTCGTGATCCGGTACGAAGGCCCGAAGGGCGGTCCAGGTATGCGCGAAATGCTAAGTGTGACTGCGGCAATCGTGGGCGAAGGCTTGGGCGAGAGCGTGGCCTTGATTACCGACGGACGGTTCAGCGGCGCAACTCGTGGCCTTATGGTTGGCCATGTGGCGCCAGAAGCGGCGCTGGGGGGACCGATCGCTGTGATCCACGAAGGCGACCGCATTACCATCGACACCAAAGTCCGTAAACTGGAATTGGAGGTTTCCGATGACGAGATTGCCCGGCGCATGACTGAATGGAAACCCGCTGCCCCGCGCTACAGGACGGGTGTCTTCGCCAAATACGCGGCGCTGGTCAGTTCCGCGTCTGAAGGTGCAATTACAACTCCACCGCACCAGGTTCACCCCAGATCTTAGCGTGCGATAGATAATGCCAGGGGCGGTGCCGCGTAGGATGGTGTTATTATCTCGCGTGGCGGAAGGCTGAACGAAATTCCGGCCAATCCCAATTTTTCCGCGGGCGCGCTGACATTCGGAACTTTACAACCAGGCACTGACGTTGATGTGGGTTCTGTGCGCTCCGAGAGCGAGTATCCATGTCCGACCTTTGCAATCGAACTGTGCGCTTCCTGGTGCAAACGGCGTTCATCTTGCTGCTCCCTGCTCTCTCCCTGAACGCCGCGAGCGAGGGGAACATGCGTTCCGGCTATTACCGCTATCCGGCGATTCACGGCGATACCATCATTTTCACCTCAGAGGGTGATCTCTGGTCGGTGAGCACGAAGGGTGGCGCGGCACGGCGCCTGACGTCGAACCCGGGGAAGGAGATTTACCCGGCAATCTCTCCCGACGGAACGACGGTTGCATTCAGCGCGGAGTATGAAGGTCCGCTCGATGTTTACACCATGCCAGTCGAAGGAGGCCTGCCACAGCGGCGCACGTGGGATGGCGGAGCGGCGGTGGCTGGCTGGACTCCTGACGGGCGAGTGCTGGTGCGCACTCAGCGATATTCGACCCTACCCGATCCAAAACTGGTAGCGATCGCACCGGGAGGAGAGCGCGAGATTGTGCCGCTCGCGCAGTCGGCGGAAGGCGCGTATACGCCTGATGGGAAGACGCTTTTTTTCACGCGCTATACGCGGCAGCCGAGTCAGACGAAACGGTATCAGGGTGGCACAGCGGAGAACATCTGGCGGTATGAAGCCGGCTCTGAAGCTGTGCCGCTGACCAGCGATTGGAAGGGCACTTCGCACAATCCGATGTTTTGGAATGGACGAGTGTATTTTCTTTCGGACCGCGACGGCGTAATGAATATTTTTTCTATGGACCGAGACGGGCACGATGTCCAGCAACTCACATACCATCGTGGATGGGACGTACAGTCGGCTTCGATCTCTGAGGGGCGCATTGTCTACCAGTGCGGCGCGGACCTTTGGCTGCTCGATTTGAACGGCCATCAGAACGCGATTATTCCCATCACGTTGGTCTCCGACTTTGACCAATTGCGGGACCGCTGGGTGAACAAACCGCAAACTTATCTTACGGAAGCGCATCTGTCCCCCGATGGCAGCGCTGCAGTTTTCACGGCGCGCGGTGAAGTGTTCACCTTACCCGCTACCAGTGGGCGGATTGTCAAGGTAGCGGGCAGGCCGGGAGTCCGCTACCGCGAAGCGCGCTACCTGCCCGATGGCAAGAGCATCGTTGCGCTCTCAACCGAGAGCGGCGAGACTGAGTTTTGGAAGTATCCCGCGAATGGAATCGGCGGGCCGGAGCAATGGACGCGCGATGCGAAAGTCTTGCGCTGGGATGGCGTCCCTTCGCCCGACGGTCACTGGCTTGCTCACCGCGACAAAGATCAGCAGTTGTGGTTGTATGACACGAAGACGAAACAGCAGAAGCGCATCGCGCAATCCATGGTTGATGATTTCTCCGACCTCGTGTGGTCGCCCGACAGCCAGTGGCTCGCGTATGTGGAAGCCGCGACCAACACGTTTACGCAAATCAAAATACTGAATACGAAGACGGGTACATTCGAGGGAATCACGTCCGATCACTACAACAGCTTCAGCCCAACCTGGAGCGCGGATGGTAAGTGGCTCTATTTCCTATCCGACCGCATGCTGAAAACAACCGTACCGTCACCATGGGGTTCGCGCCAGCCCGATCCAAACTTCGATCGGTCGATGAAGGTTTATGAACTGGCGCTGACTGCCCGTATTCGTTCCCCATTCGCTCCAGTGGATGAGCTCCACCCGGAGGTAGGGAAACCGGAGGACGCGAAGAAAGACGACATGAAGCCTGAAGAGGTGAACAAGGAAGAAACGAAGAAAGAAGCTGCGCAAGACAATGAGAAACGGTCGGCCAAATCCGATGTTGCGTCTGCCGAAAAGAAGGCTCCTCCCCCGGCGGTGAACATTGACTTCAGTGATTTGCCTTCGCGTCTGAACGAAGTGCCAGTGCCGGCGGGAAATTACTCTTCTCTGCAGGCCGCGGAAAAACGCTTGTGCTGGATGCAACAAGATGAAGAGGTTCCGCCTAAGTCAGCATTGCAATGTCTGGAGATCGCAAACAAGGGCGACCCTGCCGAGACCGTGTTAGGCGATATAAAACGATATGAGATATCGCTCGATCGTAAGAAAATGCTGGTGAGCAAGGAAGACGATTTTTACATTCTTGCTTCGGATGCGAAGGCATCTGGCGTGGCGGACGCGAAAGTCATGGCCAAGGCCAAGATTGACATGTCTCACTGGAACTTTCCAGTCAATCCGCGTGCTGAGTTCCACGAACTCTATCTCGATTCATGGCGGCTGGAACGGGACTATTTTTACGATCACGGCATGCAGGGCGTGGACTGGAAGGCGACGCGGGACCGTTATCTTCCGCTGGTTGATCGCGTATCAGACCGCGACGAATTGAACGATGTGATTGCGCAAATGGTGAGCGAACTTTCGGCGTTGCATATTTTCGTTCACGGCGGGGACCTGCGGGAACCGGCTGACAACGTGGAAATAGCAACTCTTGGTGCGGTTCTGCGGCGGGATAACCGGGAGGGCGGATTGGTCGTGGAGCACATTTATCTTCACGACCCTGACTTGCCGAATCAGGCGCCACCGTTGGCGCGGCCCGATTCCATGGTGCGCGAGGGCGAGGTGATTCTGAGTATCGATGGTGAAGATTCTCTGAGTGCGCAAGACGAACGGGCGTTACTCCGCGGCAAAGCTGGACGCAAGGTGATGCTGCGCGTGAAATCCGCCGCTGGCCAAACGCGCGATGTGCTCGTAACTCCGGTTTCGGAAAAAGACGAAAGCAACTTCCGATATGCCGAGTGGGAGTATTCGAGACGTCAAAAAGTGGAGGAGGACTCGCAATCGGAGATCGGATACGTTCACCTGCGGGCCATGGGTCCATCTGACATCGAGCAGTGGGCGCGGGAATTCTATCCCGTTTACGACCGGCAAGGGTTGATCATCGATGTACGGCACAACCGCGGGGGAAATATCGACTCGTGGATCCTGGGAAAGTTATTGCGTAAAGTATGGTTCTACTGGCAGCCTCGCTTGGGCAATCCCACCCCCAACATGCAGTACGCGTTTCGCGGACACATTGTTGTTCTTTGCGATCGACTGACTGCTTCCGATGGAGAAGCCTTTACCGAAGGAATTCGGCGCCTCGGACTGGGCAAGATCATTGGCGTCAGAACCTGGGGAGGTGAGATCTGGCTTTCCGCCAACAACAATCTAGCAGACGACGGGATTGCCACCGCCGCTGAAACCGGCGTCTACGGACCGGAAGGGAAATGGCTTATAGAGGGTCACGGGGTCGACCCGGATATCGAGGTGGACAATCTTCCGCACGCTACATTCGCCGGCAGCGACGCGCAACTGGACGTGGCGATTCAGTATCTTCGCGAAGAGATTCAGAAGGACCCGCGGCCGGTTCCGAAGGCTCCGCCGTATCCGAATAAGGCGTTCCCTTACGATCAATAACTTGGAGGCCCGGGTCATCGAAGGGTTGACGCAAACGATCCTGTAGAGACCGTTTTGGCCGGTCGCGGGACTCAACCAAACGAAAGCTCATCGCTGCCGAAGGTATTCTCAAGTCCAACCGATAAACTCCGCGCAATCAATTCGAACGAAGGCTTCCCCGGTCTTCCGCCTGGGTTGTAAGGACAAGATCACGCGACTGCGCGATCCATGTCAAAGCCGTCCCAAACCATTGCGACTTCGGGTCAGATATCAGCTGCAAAAGCCGTAACACCGATCTCATCAATGTAGTATCGTTTCCTCTCCCCGAAAGTTGCCTTGTTGTGCGTGGGCCAGAAGGGGTCAAGCAATTGCCAACTGGAGGAGTGATGTCAGTGCCCAGATGGGTGTTCGCACTGTTGCTGTGTAGCTGCCTTCAAGGTTTTGTTTTCGCAGCCGCGGCGGACGAACACGTGTTTTACAACGGCAAGATATTCACGGGAGAACCCGATCATCCTTACGCCGAAGCGCTTGCAATTCGCGGAGACACGATTGTGGCGGTCGGCAATCGCGGCGAGGTGTTGAAGACGGTTGCGAAGAGCGCGGAGATGATTGACCTCAAGGGCGATTTCCTGATGCCCGGGTTGATTGACAGTCATTGTCATGCAGTGGAGGGCGGACTCACGCTCATCGGGGCGGATGTTGGCGAAGACACGAGTTCGCTGGATGAGTTGGCGGCTTTCGCAGCCGAGGCGAAGAAAAGCGGCCGCGGAATGCGGGGAAAAATTCTGATCGTGAGCGGAGTCCCGCTGGCATTCTGGTCGAAGAACAAAGAACTGAATGGCGTCTTCAATGCCGGGGAGTATGCCAGTCAACCGCTTCTGCTCGAAGGCATGGACGGCCATACAGCATGGGCGAACAAAGTGCTACTGAAGCAGGCAGGGATCGACAAGCAGCTCATCCAAGACCTTGATGCTGCTGGCCGGGGGTATTACGGCTTCGGGGCAGATTTTGAGCCGAACGGTTTCCTGGTCGATGCCGGAATAGACAAGGTTAATGAGGTAGTGCCGGAGCCGACCAAAGAACGGATGTTGGCGGCTGGACGTGCTGCGGTGCAGTACATGCACGAACTCGGAATCACCGCATGGCTCGACGCAGAGGCCAGTGCGGCGATCCTAGCGAGTTATCGTGGGTTGGCGGAGCGCGGTGAATTGAACTCACACGTTGCGGCGCTGCCGGTGATCGAGTTCAAGAAGGGACACCCCGAGCAACAGCTGACTTTAGCGCTGGAATGGCGAGAGCAATTCAGGAATGTTCCCGGCGTCAAGATTGTCGGCGTAAAGGTGTTCGCTGACGGAGTACTGGAATATCCGTCGCAAACGGCAGTCCTCTCTAAGCCGTATCGTAACAGTGGAAGAAATGGAGAGCTGCTGTTCAATCCTGCGGATTTTGCGAAGATCGCGGTCGCTGCGGACAAGCAGGGAATGATCGTGCATGTGCACGCCATCGGTGACCAGGCAGTAAGCGAAGCGCTGAATGCTATCGAAGCAGCGAGAAAGGCGAACGGAAACTCCGGTTTGCCGCATACCATTACGCACTTACAGTTGGTCAGGCCTGAGGACATTCCGCGTTTTCACGAACTCGGCGTGATCGCATCGTTTCAACTCTTCTGGGCGAGCGCGGAAACAGACACCATCGAACTAGTGAAACCGTATATCGATCCTGCCCTCTACGAGTGGCAATATCCGGCGCGGTCAATCCTCGACGAAGGTGGGGTGATCGCCGGTGCAAGCGACTGGCCAGTGTCGACTGCAAATGTCTTTCGCGCGATTTATCAGGCCGAGACGCGCAAAGGCCCAGAGGGCGTGCTCGAGGCAAGCCAGCGTGTTCCACGCGAGGCGATGCTGTACGCCTACACGCGCAATGCGGCGCGAGCTTTGGCCGAGCAGGACCGGATCGGATCGATCGCTCCGGGGAAGCAGGCGGACTTCACCCTGCTGGATCGCGATGTACTAACAGTGACGGCCGAAGAAGTGCGTGACACAAAAGTATTGTGGACGATTTTCGGTGGCAAGACCGTCTACGGTGCTAAGCCCTAGACCTTGAACGGGTAGGCAGGACGAGGCGTACAATGCTGCAAATCAATTCGCATGATCTTCGGATCAAGACCCGGCTCGGAGGCAGACCATGAAAAAGTTGTCGGCGGGGCTAGTCATATTGGCCATTCTCGTAGTTGTCGCAGGGCCGCAGTCTATTCACGCACAGACCGTCGCGCGGAATGCAAGACCTCTGGGCTACGACGTCACCAGAGAGGTCACTCTCACTGCCACGGTATCGAGCGTGCTGCGGCACGCTGGTACGGGAATGATCGCGGGGTCACACCTGCTGCTGGCCACGCCTTCCGGCACCATTGATGCGAGTCTGGGAAAGTTCGGTTTGCAGCGAAGTGCCGTCGCTGCGACGATCTCTGGCCAATCCGTCGAAGTGACGGGAGTGATGAAGGCCCTCAAGGCCAAGCCCGTGTTTCTGGTCCGCCGGTTAAAAATTGGCGACGAAACTTATACGATTCGTGACGAGCACGGAGTTGTCTTGTCGCCACAGGCGCGTGAGCGTGCCAGCCAGAGAACGGGCCGGAAGGGGGAGTCGCTATGAACCGCCAAGTCTGCGCCGGCATTCTCGGCCTAACTTTCCTGCCTGCGGTTTTCTTGACGAGCTGTAACAGCTCAAATTTCAATCCGCCGACCGAGTCGATCGCGGCGACGAGTGGGAGCCCGCAAAACGCGCAACTCAATCAGACATTTACAAGTCCGCTGGTGGCGACGGTGACGATGGGTAGTACCCCGGTAAGCGGGGCGTTCGTGACCTTCACGGCGCCTGCCACAGGAGCGAGCGGAATATTCTCGAATGGAACCAATACCGAGACAGACACAACCAATTCGAGCGGCGTGGTAACGTCATCGCCGTTTACCGCCAATGGGATTATAGGAGCCGACACGGTAGTGGCTTCGGTAGCGGGAGTGACGGCGTCGGTCAACTTTCTCCTAACGAACACATCCGGACCTGCGGCATCCATCGCGGCGACGAGCGGATCGCTGCAAGTCGCGCTGATCAACACGGCATTTGGAGCACCTCTAGTGGCGACCGTCTTCGACAGTAACTCGAATCCGGTAACCGGCGCTGCCGTCACATTCACAGCCCCAGCAACCGGAGCGAGCGGCGTATTCAGTTCGAACTCAACGACGACAGAAACGGATACAACCAACGCCAGCGGCGTGGCGACATCGTCGACTTTCAAGGCCAATGCGACGACTGGCGGCTTTACAGTGACGGCTACTGTCAGCGGCGTGGCGACACCGGCCAACTTCATTCTGACCAACACAACCAGCCCACTCATCTCGATCTCGGCCACCAGCGGAACGCCGCAAAGTGCGACGGTCAACTCGACGTTTGCGGCGCCATTGGTGGCAACGGTCATGAACGGGAGCCAGCCGGTCGCGAATCAGTTGGTGACGTTCGAAGTTCCGGCGACCGGGCCGAGCGGCACATTCGCAGGTGGCGTCAATAGCGCAACGACCAATTCAAACGGGGTTGCGACTTCGGTCCCGTTCACTGCGAACGGATCGATCGGGTCCTACACGGTTACGGCCACAGTTCCATTGGGCGCGGAGCCCGCTACCTTCGGTCTGACCAATACGTCAATCACCTATGCGTTCTATCTGAACGGACTCGAAGCGCTCGACGAAAACCGTGATGTTCCAAATTTTTATGCGCTGGCCGGCTCGGTGACAGTTGACGGGAATGGCAATGTGTTGGGCGGCGAACAAGACTACAACGACGGCCTTGGACTCACGTCGCCGCAACCCTCCGGCGATACGATCGCGGCCGCGGCGAAGGCGCTGGTCGTCGATCCTACAACCGGACAGGGAACGCTTACCCTCACGACCGACAATCCAAACGTGGGTAACAATGGCGTTGAAACGCTCGGCGTGCAGTTTGTGAACCTGAATCATGCGCTCGTCGTGCAGTTTGACGGTTCCGCAACTTCCAGCGGAAGCATGGACACGCAGACGCTTTCGAGTACGCTCAACGACGGCAACTATGCCTTCACCCTTACCGGAGTCGACCCTTACTATTATTCGGTTGTGTTCGGAGGTGTGTTCTCGATTTCGAGTAGCGGTACCGCGCTATCAGGAACATTCGACGAGGACGATTTCGGCGGCGATACGACGCCCACTCTCGGAACGACTTTCTCCGGGACCATTACCGGACCTGACGCCTACGGACGCGGCACGATCACTGGACTTAGCAATCCCGCGACCGCGAGCACGGTCGCACTCAACTACTACGTCGTCGGTCCGGAGGCGATCCGGATCATCGATGTGGACAATTACAACTCAAACGCCACTGCCGACTCCGCGGTAGGTTCGGCATTTGGCCAGGGCACGGGCACTTTCAGCGCGGCTTCGCTCAGCACATCCGTGTTCGGCATCGAAAGCAACTCGCTAGGGAGTTACTTCGCCGCCCTGGGTCAGTTTAGTACTACGCCAGGCAGCAGTACATTCTCGGGTGTCGCGGATGACAACGAGTTTGAAAATGGGGTAATCGCTAACGCTGCTGCGATCGCAGGCACGTATTCGATAGCCAACAACGGCTACGGGAGCTTCACGATTACTCCTGGAGATTTGGGCGACATCAGCGTCTTCGGGCTTTATATGACTGATCCTAATCTCAATCTTAACGATCCGAACAACACGACCAGCGGACTGGGAGGGGCGCTCGTTGCCGATCTCGACGGGTTTGATCTCAACGGCGTCGGCGTTGTAACTCCGCAAACCGACACAGCAACCGCGGATTTCGCTGGCAATTATGCGTTCGGGGGGCAGGCTTATAACGACTTCGACGGAGATCTCTTTGGCTGGGAATTCGACTTTGTCGCGCAAGGCGGTGTCAAAAACAACGCCTTGAGCAAAGTGAGCGGGTTGGTCAGCGATCCTTTCTTTGCTCTCGGCGGGAACCCGAGCGGCAGTGACGTGAAATTCCAGGGAGTTGCAACGCCGGACGGGTCAAATCCGGGACGCTACACAATTCGCGTCGGTATCACTGTCCCGACTGAAACTCCAGTTTACGTCGAATCGGTCATCTATCAGGCCAGCGGAGGGCAATTGTACTGGTTGGATGAAGATCCGGATGGAGAGAGCGTATTTCTGGGGCCAATTTCGCAGCAGGGGACGCTGGCTGGAATACCGGCTCTCAAGACCGCCGGCGGCGCCCGCGCGGCCAAGCATGTCGGGGACCGCCAATGAAACTCCTTCGGGTCGTATTTCTATTTCTGGTCGTGGTGGCAGTTCCAGTTGCATTTCGAGCCCAAGATGCGACCGGCAGAATTTTCGGAACAGTTTACGACCAGCAGGGAGCGGTGATCCCTTCGGCGAAGGTTACCGTGACCAACACTGCAACCCAGGACGTGCGCACGGCCAGCACAAATAAAGATGGAGCCTTTCAGTTGCTGGCCCTGCCGATTGGCACCTATAAGGTGACGGCCGAGCACACCGGTTTTCGCAGTGTGATCAGCCAGGACCAGAAACTCCAGATTAATCAGGCCTTACGCGTCGACTTCAAAATGGAAGTGGGGGCGGAGAACCAGACGGTCGAAGTCGGCGCCGAGGCCGCGCCGGTAGAAACCATAAATCCAACGTTGGGGCAGTCGATTACAGGACGAACTCTCACGAATATGCCGCTGAACGGTCGCGACATGCTCGACCTGGCGCTGCTCCAGCCTGGCGTCACGGAAAGCAACGACGACAATACCGGCGCGGGAAACTACAGTATTGCGGGCGGACGCACCGATTCAGTTACGTTTCTGCTCGATGGCGGACTGAATAATGACTTGCTCGATAATAGCAACGTGCTCGATCCCAATCCTGACGCGGTCGCGGAGTTTAAGATTCTGGCGAGCGATTACACGGCCGAGTACGGACGCAACGGCGGCGGAGTCATCAGCGTCGTCACCAAATCCGGTTCGAATGCGATCCACGGCAGCGCGTTCGAATTCCTGCGGAACAGAGATCTTGATGCGAACGACTACTTCAACAATGCGCAAGTACCTCAACTTCCGCGACTCGACCTGAAGCGCAACCAATTTGGAGCGACGCTGGGCGGCAAGATCGTCAAAGACAAGGCGTTTTATTTTCTCGCCTATCAGGGACAGCGGCAGGTGCAGGCTCTGCCAATTATTGATACTCCGGTCTTTACGACGGCGGAATTGAACGGGGACTTTTCTGGCAATCAGGGCGTGGCCAGCTTCCTGGAAGCGAATCCTTACTTTGCGGCGACTACCAACGGCGGCGCGGCGAATGGACAGATCGATCCCACAAAGTTCGACCCCGTGGCGCAGGCATATATCAAAGCTGGCCTGATTCCCAGCACTCCGACTGGCTTGCTCTCGACTTCGGAAGAAGCGGACGACAATCGCAACGAACTGACCTCGAAGTTTGATTTCAATCTCAACTCCAAGGACAAGCTTTCGGCGACGATTGGGATCAACCGCGCCGGCGATCCATATGCCGGAACTCTGAATCCAGCGCCATTTGCCAGCGTTCCCGGTTTTCCCAGCACCAACAGCAAGGATTATTACTTCGTAAATCTTGGATACACGCGGATCATTTCGCCCATCATTCTCAATGAATTTCATTTCGTCACGCACCGCACGAACTTTCTGCACGATGAACCGGGAAAAAACCTGCCGACGGGACAGGCATTGGGCGTGGTAGGAGTGACTCCCGACCTGTGGACAGGGCCGACGAACATCTACTTCGACACCGGTATGTTCCTGGGCAACAGCGAACAGGGGCCGACGCACTTCATCGAAAATACGTTCTCGTGGACGGACGCGCTTTCGTGGACCCGGGGAAAACACAACTGGAAGTTTGGCGCTGGATTCTCGCCCTATCAGGAAAATTTGACCTACGCCTATTACGTAAACGGCGAGTTTGATTATTATTCCGGCGAAGACGTGGCCACGGGAAACGATTATGCCGATTTTCTTATTGGTGCTCCAGACGCGTTCTATCAAGGCCCGAACGCCGCTTCTAACATTCGCAGCAAGAGCTCGTACTTATTCGGCCAAGACGAATGGCACGTGCGCAAGAACCTGGTGTTGACCTTAGG
>DATEBK010000036.1:0-11165 GCA_035287825.1 Terriglobales bacterium | reverse complement strand
CAGGCGAAGCCCCGGAGCGAGCGTCTTGGAAAATGTGCTGAGGTAAATGACGTTGCCGGAGGTATAGGAACTGTCGCGGGGCAGGCTCTTGCGGTCGAGCGCGAGCAGAGGCGTAAGGTGGTCGCCCTCATACCGTAACTCGCCGTAAGGATCATCTTCGATAATGGGAACGCCGTACCGCTCGGCGAGCGCAACGAGTTCGACGCGGCGGTCTTCGGACAAGGTAGTTCCGGCGGGATTCTGAAAGTTGGGAAGCACGTACATGAACTTGGGATCGGAACGCAGAGGCTTCTCCAACAACTCGGTGCGCAGACCGCGGTCATCGATCGGAACGGACACGAAGTCCGCGGCAAATACTCTGAACGCTTGCAGAGCGCCCAGATAAGTTGGCGCTTCAACGAGCACTCGATCTCCGGTAACGATCAACAGCTTGCCGAGAAGGTCGAGCGCCTGCTGCGAACCAGAGGTGATCAACACATTGTCTGGTTTGGTCTTGATTCCATGCCGTGCAATGTTGTCAGCAACGAACTGGCGCAGGGGCGAGTAACCCTCGGTTTGGCCGTACTGCAAGGCAGAAGCCGAACTCTGCGAAAGCACCTTGTGACAAGCCTCTTCAAAGCGCTGAACAGGAAATAAATCAGGCGCGGGGAGCCCTCCACCAAAGGAAATCATTCCGGGCCTTTGTGTCACCTTCAGCAAATCGCGAATCGCAGAGCTGGTGATGCCCTTGGTACGCGATGCGTAGCGAGACGCCCAGACCGTCGGCATTAAGAGTCCTCTCCCGAAACATTCATTGGATGCGGGGGTGCATCTCTAAGTATCACGTTTGCAGAGAGAAATTGCGACCGGGAATAGAGAGGGCTTCGATCTGCGATTCTTCAGCGATCTTCGTTAGCTTTCCATGGTGGAGATGTCTCCGGCGTCAACCCCTGCTTCCTTCGCTTTCAGAAAACGCCGCAAGATTTTTCCGGATCGAGTCTTGGGCAGCGCTGTCACAAATTCTAAAGACGACGGAGTTGCGATGGGTCCGAGCTCTCTGCGGACGTGTTCAATTAACGCCGCGGCCAGAGAGTCGGAGGCAACGTGATCGTTACGAACTTGCACGAACACTTTGATGCTTTCGCCTTTCATCGCATCGGGTACGCCAATCGCGGCGGCCTCGGCTACCGCGGGATGTGACACCAGTGCGCTTTCGACTTCTGCGGTGCCGATGCGGTGTCCGGCTACGTTGAGGACGTCATCGTAACGGCCAAGCACAGCGATGTATCCGTCGTTATCTTTGGTCGCGACGTCGCCAGTTACGTAGCAACCGGGGATGACTTGCCAGTCGCGTTCGTAGCGCACCGGATCTCGCCATATGGTGCGCAGCATGTGGGGGAAGGGCCGCTTGAGCACCAAGCGTCCGCCGACTCCGGCGGGAGCTGACTTGCCGTTTTCGTCCAAGACATCGGCTTCGGCTCCGGGCAGAGCGAGGCCGACTCTTCCTGGGCGCATTGCCAGTGTGGGCGGAGTGCCGAGCGTAGGTCCTCCCAACTCGGTTTGCCACCAGTTATCGATGATATAGCCCCATTTGCCGTCGCCTGCCAGATGGGTTTGCGCCCAGCGCCAGGCCTCTGGATTCAATGGCTCGCCGGCGCATGCAATGACACGCAGACTGGTCAGATCGTGTGCCGCCGGATAAGCCTCGCCATGGCGCATGAACATTCTCAACGCGGTCGGTGCGGTGAACATCTTTGTGACGGCATAGCGCTCGACGATTTCCCAAGCGATTCCCGGATTCGGGTAATCGATCGCTCCTTCGCGGAACAGGGTGGTCACGCCAGCACAAAGTGGCGCATACACGATGTAAGAATGTCCGACGACCCAACCGATGTCGGACGTACACCAGAAAATATCGCGATCTCCGACGTCGTAATAGTTGGCGAGATGATAGGTTGTCCCAACCATATAGCCGCCGTGGACATGCACCACACCCTTCGGTTTGCCGGTCGAGCCCGAAGTGTAGAGCAGGAAGAGAGGATCTTCGGCATCCATTTCTTCCGCGGGACAATGTGGAGAAAATTTGAGCAGGTCGTTGAAATCGACCTCGCGTGGACCACAAATTTCAGTTGCACTCCGGGAGAACACTACAACTTTCTCGACGCACTCCAAGCCATCGACCGCTTCGTCGACGATGGCTTTGAGGGCTACGGTCTTGCCGCGCCGGAAGCCGACATCTCCAACGATCACGACCTTCGCTTCGGCGTCGGTAATGCGGTCGCGTAGAGCGGTATGACCGAGGCCGGCGTAGACGACGGAGTGGATTGCTCCGATGCGAGCGCAGGCCAACATAGCGACAACGCCTTCGATGGTTAGGGGCATGTAAATGACGACGCGGTCGGCTTTTTTCACTCCCAGCGACTTCAAACCGTTGGCGAAGCGGCAGACCAGCCGGTGAAGCTGCCCGTAGGTGACGGTTCGCTCACTGCCATCTTCGCCGAGCCAGATGAAGGCGGCACGATTGCAGCGATCGGATTCGGCATGGCGATCAAGCGCATTGATGGTGATGTTGGTCTTGGCGCCGGTGAACCACTTGTGATGTATTCCATCCCAGTCCAGTACACGCTCCCATTTGCGCGACCAGGTAAAAGTGGATGCGTACTCTCCCCAGAAACGCTCGGGATCCATCCGGGCGCGATCGCATTGTGCCAACCAGTTTTTCTGGATGGCATTGCGGGCCACAATTTCCGGGGCAGGGTATTCCTGATCCATGACCAGCAGGTTGGAGATGTTCTCGGGCTTCGGGGCGGTGAGGGCGCTCATGCGAACCTCCGGGTTGATTGCTTGTTACGAGCCGGGTGGACTCGGCGGCTACGCCCGTAATTCGTGATCAGGGACGCAGGGGACAGCATACCGCTTTTCAGGAAAAGCGAGAAAGGTGCGAGTAACGCCGCACGCGTGATCGGGCGTGGAGCGCACCATTTAAAAACATTAGGTATTGCGTTTCATCGTTCTGATACAATGCCCGACCGGAAGGAGACACCGTTTTTATGTCGACGCTGAAGAAGTGGTTGTCGAGCTTTTTGGTAGTAGCCGTCATGGCCGTTCCCGTGATGGCGGGAAGCTCCGATGCCAAACCGGCAAACGGAAATTCAGGCAACACCAACAGCGCTGAAGCGAGCCCAACTCCGGCAAGCCCAAGCCCCAACCCGAGTCCTTCTCCGAGTCCCAGTGTGAGCTTGGCCGCGACCACCAGCGATGCCAATGTCTCAGCATTGCTGAATGTGCTGGTGCAAAAAGGAGTGCTGGCTCCCACGGAAGCCAACTCCATTCGGAACGCAGCGCCCGGGGCCGAATTTCAGCTCCTGGTGGAAGCGCTCAGCCGCAAAGGTATTTTGAGCGCAGCGGATTTATCCGCGGCCGCGGTCCCCGCAGCTCAACCCGCCGCATTCGCGGCTCCGGTTGCCGCTTCGGAAAACGTCGAAACATCTCTCGGCAGCCCAGATGGGCAAACTCCTTTACCGTCCCGAGTGGCCGGCGAAGTGAAGCCTCCGCTACCGTCGGTGGTGGCGGCAGTTGCGCCGGTCCGGGTGTTCCCAATTGACGCACCCAAGAGTGGAGCGCTAACCGGGATCAAGGCAGGACCGATCACGCTTGCGCCTTATGGCTTCATCAAGGCGACCGTGGTTCATGACAGCAGCGACCCCGATGGCGACGACTTCCCATTTCCCGGAATATGGCTGAACGCCGGGGGTAACTCCACCTTTAACACCGGCCCAACCAAGGATCCTGAAGTCCATATCAAGGCGCGCTCCACTCGCTTCGGCATGAACTTCGAATGGCCGGACGCTTCTCCAAAGCTGACGCTCACCGGCAAAATCGAGGGCGATTTCGAAGGCAACTTCAGCGAAGTAGACAACCGCGACGTTAGCTCGATTCGTAACAACGAACCGCAACTGCGGTTGGCCTTTGTCCGCATGGATTATCACGCCAGCGATGCCACTGACATTTTCTTCGTCGGTGGACAGGACTGGACTCTCTTCGGATCCGGCGCGCTGATGAATATCGTGGAAACGACCTTCAACGGCGCATTCTGGGGCGACATCTACGGGCGTTCGCCCCAACTGCGGGTCGGTTTCATCCAAACGCTGGCGAAGGAGCAACATGTCAACCTCGAAGGGCAATTTGGGGTCATGATGCCCAGCACCGGTCAAATCCTGAAGCTCGGGTCAGTCGGGCTCGCCGGCCAACTTGGACAAGGCGAACGCGAGGGTGCCGATGCTGATCGTCCGGAGTGGGAAGGCCGAGTGGCGTTGAGCTACCAGCTTGATCCGGCAAAGGGTGTAGCCCCAGCGCAAGTCGCCCTGGTCGGGTTCCGTTCCCGTCGCACATCGATCGTTCCGAACAGCTCGTATCTTTGCGACGGTGGCGAGAACCCACTGGCTTGCTCGTTAGAGTCGGCCTATCCGAACGGCTTTCAGGCTTCCAGCACGCAGTGGGGCGGTCAAATCGTGGCGCAAATACCGACCCGCTGGTTTACGTTGGTGGCGAGCGCCTATAAGGGAGGCGACCTACGCTTCATGCTCGGCGGCCAACTCAACACTTACTTCACCGACACGGGCGGGCTGACTGCTATCTCCGGACCGTACGTCACGGCAGATGGCGGCCCGCTGGCTGCTGCCGGTGGAGCCGTCCTCGGCTGTACGGCCGCACTTGTTAACGGTGAGTGTCCGACCGGATCCGCCACCGTTGCAGCACAGCGGCCCATCCGGGCATTTGGAGGATTCGTCCAACTCGGCTTGCCGCTTTCCCGCTGGTTCAACGCTGACCCGAAAGGCCACAACGCGGGCTGGCAGCTTCACTTAACCGTCGGCAAGGACCAAGTGGTGGATCGTGACCTGAACAACCCCAGCAGTTCGTTTTGCGAAACCAACTGTAACCCGTTTGGGGGCGTAGCCAATAGCGTGGCACCGTTGCCCCTGCTGATGGGCAAGATGTTCGCGGGGACCCTCTATTACAAGCTCAACACCTGGGCCTCGTTCGCCTTCGAACAGTCGGTCTACGCGACCCGTGCAATGGACCACATCAACCTGTACACGATTGCCGGAGTTAACTCTAACGAATGGCAAGATCACCGAACCGAATTCGGGCCGATCTTCACATTCTAAAACCAGCGTTCTAACCCAACGTTCTAAATCGACCCTCCATCCCCAGCGGGCCCAAATCGGGCCCGCCGGGTGGCGGGCGGACGAGGGTGTCCGACAAGATCTGCTTCAGGAAACCTGTTGCGCATAGGCAGATCGGGGGATCACAATGTACCGGATTTGCTGAAACGGTTACCAGAATCATTCCGGCAGTCGTCTTGGGAAACCGGGGATGCTACAGCGTGCATCCGCAGTATGTGGAGGAGTTGGTCTGATGAGTATCCGTAAAATTGCCCTCGAGGTGAGTTTTTTGTTGCTGGCCGTGTTCGCGAACGCGGCGTCGCGCAGCAACATCATGCAGCTCAAGATTCTGGAATCTGTAACTCGCGCGGCAAGCAGTGACAACGATAACAATGGCGTCCCTCTGAATTGCGAGCAACTGACTTTCGATGCGTATTGCCGTTCCACCAGCACCGTGCCGCTGATAAGTACTTTGCTGGTGCAAGATGGAGACGCGCCACCGTTTCGAATCAGTTGCACGATGGAGTCAAGGTATTCGCGATGCACACCGCTGCCCAAGGGCGCGGTTTTCGACGCGAGAAGAGATAAACACGGCATCACCATCTACTACGTGGATGACAAGGGCAAGGAGCGAAGTCAGTTGTATAGGCTGGTGAATGCGGGAGGAAATGCCGGGCCTCCGGCAGCTATGGCCGCAGTGGCACGTCAGCCAACTCCGGCCGCAGTCGGAATCGCCGTGCAGGCTCAGGCTGCGCCAGTCGTAGCACGGCCCCAGAGTTCGCCGTCGAACTCGCCCCAGTCAGCGCCCAGTGCAGTGCCGCCTGGGCCGGGCTGGGTGCAAGTCGTCAATCCCGAAAAAGTACGTTGCAATTTCAGTTCAACCCCGGCTGGCGCCGAAATCACAGTTGATGGCAAATATGTTGGCAACACGCCATCCGAAATCGGCCTTATAACCGGGAATCATGTTGTCGTTATTTCGCTGCCAGGGTTTGCCGAGTGGAAACGTGAGTTGACGGTGGCGGCAGATTCAGCCGTGAATGTGACGGCCAACCTGCAAAAGGCGCAGCCCTGAGACGTCGGCATTGCCGAGCAAATTTGCCGTTTGCCGAAGGCTGAATGCGTGTATGATGGCGCGCGGCAGCGTGTGGTCAGCAGGATCAGCGGCCAATTCGACCGCTCAAGTTTCAAGAATTCCGATGTTGCAGGAGTCGTGCAGAAAAAATAATCAGACGAAAGGGAGGAAAGGTATGGCGAATGCTGCACAGGTGGCAGGCAAGGCGGAGTACAGCATCTGGCGCGTGATTGGTGCCTCGTCTGTCGGCACTATGATCGAGTGGTACGACTTCTACATTTTCGGCAGTCTAACCGCGATTCTGGCACTGAAGTTCTATCCGCCAGGCAATGACACCTTCGCGTATCTCGCTTATCTGGCGACCTTCGCCGTCGGCTTTCTGGTTCGGCCTTTCGGCGCGCTGTTTTTCGGCCGCATAGGAGACCTGATCGGGCGCAAATATGCATTTCTCGTGACCCTTTCGATCATGGGCTTCTCGACCTTTGTCATCGGCCTGTTGCCGTCCTATGCCACAGCCGGTTGGTTCGCACCGGTTGTCTTATTGTTGATTCGGGTTCTCCAAGGATTGGCGCTGGGCGGGGAATACGGTGGCGCTGCCGTTTACGTGGGCGAGCATGTTCCCGATAACAAGCGTGGCTTCTACACCAGCTTCATTCAGATTACGGCGACGCTGGGTCTTTTTGTCTCGCTCCTCGTAATTCTCATTACGCAGAACTCGATGTCGAAGGAAGACTTCTCGAACTATGGATGGCGGATCCCATTCCTCGTCTCCATCATTCTGGTGCTGATTTCGCTCTACATCCGCTTGAAGATGAAAGAGTCGCCGATCTTCGCGCAACTCAAGGCTTCGGGGATGACCTCTACGCAACCGCTCAAGGACGCCTTCACCAAGTGGGCGAACCTTAAACTGGTGCTGATCTCGCTTTTCGGTGCGACTGCGGGGCAAGGCGTGGTGTGGTACACGGGACAGTTCTACGCGTTGTTTTATATGCAAACCGTCCTGAAAGTGAAGGCGCAGACCGCCAGCGAAATCGTCGCAGTCGCCCTTCTCATCGGGATGCCGTTCTTCACGGTGGTGGGAGCATTGTCCGATCGTGTCGGCAGGAAAAAGCTGATGATGTTGGGCTGCTTGCTTGCCGTTATTTGCTACATCCCAATCTACAAAGCTATGGAACGCGCAGTAGGCAACAATGTTGTAACTGTAAAATCCTCCAAAAACAAAGTAACAGGCGCCATCGGGCTCACGGCCATGACCACGGATGCCACTGGAGCTTTGGTGCCTGCCAAGGAAGCGCCTAATCCGAATTTCGGGATGTTGGTACTCTGGGTGTTTGTGCAGGTTCTCTTTGTGTGCCTGGTGTATGGCCCCATCGCCGCATACCTGATTGAGGCCTTCCCGGCGAAGATTCGTTACACGTCGCTGTCATTGCCTTATCACATAGGCAACGGCGTGTTTGGAGGATTGTTGCCGCTCATAGGCCTGTGGAGCGTAGCCGCCTCCGGCAATATTTATGCCGGCCTCTATTATCCGATGATCGTGGCCGGCGTGACGTTTGTTGTCGGAAGCCTACTGCTGAAAGAGACGCACGGTAACCGTATCTGGGATGAAACAGGAAGGCGCGCGGCAGCGGATTGACACTCGACCCTTCAGTGCCCGAAAACGTTTGTCTTAGGCTCCGCCAGCGGCGCAAGCTGCTGGCGGAGACATTTTGCGCCATAATAATCTCATCAAATCCAAAGGGGTAAGCGGACATGGCGGATGTACGTTCAAAACGAGGTGCCGCAAGCGAAGCCACGGAAGCGCAGATCGCCGTCCATTGGCGCGAGGAAGAGTATTACTATCCTACGGCAAGATTTGTCGGCCAGGCGAATCTCACCGATCCCAACGTGATGGAGCGCTTTGGAGAGAAGAATTTTCCCGAGTGTTTTCGCGAGTATGCGGATTTGCTGAGTTGGGACCAGTACTGGCACACCACGCTTGATACCAGCAATCCGCCGTTCTGGAAGTGGTTTGTGGGCGGTAAGATCAACGCGTCATATAACTGCGTTGATCGGCATCTCGCCAAGTACAAGAACAAAGCGGCGCTGATTTTCGTTCCGGAGCCGGAATCGGAAGCGCCGGTTTCAGTCACCTATCGCGAACTATATGTGAGAGTGAATGAATTCGCGGCGCTGCTGCGCGATTATTGCGGTCTGAAAGCCGGAGATCGGGTCACGATACACATGCCGATGGTCCCGGAGTTGCCGATTACCATGTTGGCATGTGCGCGTCTGGGTGTGATTCACTCGGTTGTGTTTGGAGGCTTCAGCGGGGAGGCGTGTGGTCTGCGTGCGGCCGATTCCGGGAGCCGCGTGCTCATCACCATGGATGGGTATTACCGCAACGGCAAGATGCTCGACCACAAAGCGTCGGCGGATGTCGCGGTGAGTTTCGCCAAGCAGGAAGGACAAGTCGTCGACAAAGTTCTGGTTTGGAGGCGGCACGCGGGCCAGAACGCGTCCACATCAGCATTTGCCAAAGGACGCGATGTTTTTGTGGACGAGATCCTTCCGCGGTATTCGGGGGTAATCGTGCCACCGGTACCCATGGACGCAGAGGCTCCGCTGTTCCTGATGTACACCAGCGGCAGCACGGGTAAGCCCAAGGGCTGCCAACACCGGACCGGCGGCTATCTTTCTTATGTGGCTGGCACGTCGAAATACATCGAGGACATTCATCCCGAAGATGTTTACTGGTGCATGGCCGATATCGGATGGATCACGGGCCACTCCTATATTGTTTATGGTCCTCTGTCATTGGCCGCGACCAGCGTCCTCTACGAAGGTGTTCCTACCTACCCCGACCCTGGCCGTGCGTGGAGAATTGCAGAGCGCCTGGATGTCAACATCTTCCACACCTCGCCGACAGCCATTCGCATGTTGCGCAAGTCGGGACACGATGAACCCCGCAAATACAATTACCACTTCAAACACATGACAACGGTGGGAGAGCCGATCGAGCCCGAAGTCTGGCGCTGGTATTACGATGTAGTGGGCAAAGGTGAGGCGGTGATTGTCGATACCTGGTGGCAAACCGAAAACGGAGGCTTCCTCTGCAGCACCAAACCGGCCATTGATCCCATGAAGCCGGGAAGCGCGGGCCCCGGCATGCCCGGGATTTATCCAACGATTATTGACGAAAATGGCCAGGAGGTTTCGGCCGGATCTAACAAAGCAGGGAATATCTGTATCCGCAATCCCTGGCCGGGAATCATGCAAACCATCTGGGGGGATCGCGACCGCTTCGTCAGCCAGTACTACAAAAAATACTGCAAGAACCCCGACAGCAAGGATTGGCGTGACTGGCCGTATTTTGCGGCGGATGGAGCTGTACTGGCCGCGGACGGCTATTTCCGCATTCTCGGCCGGGTTGATGACGTCATCAATGTGGCTGGCCATCGGCTGGGCACAAAAGAGATCGAATCTGCTTGTTTAACGGTTTCCGAGGTGGCGGAAGCAGCGGTGGTGCCGGTGGCAGACGATATCAAGGGCCGGGTGCCCGAAGTGTATATCGCGCTGAAGCCGGGCGTTCAAGCCAGTCAGGAAATCGTGGACAAGGTCAACAAGGTCATCGAAACGATGATTGGCAAGATTGCGCGTCCAAAGAACATTCACGTCGTACCGGATATGCCGAAGACCCGTTCCGGCAAGATCATGCGCCGTATTCTCGCGGCCATCTCCAACCGGATGAACACTGGAGATATCACCACCTTGGCGAATCCCGACGTGGTGGAAAAGGTTCGGGAACTGGTCCAAGGCAAAGAGCCGGTGAGGTTGACCGATGGACCGGAAGACCTGAAAAGATTTGGAAGCGAATAAAAACCACTGCTCGAGTGGGGACGGGTGTTCCGCCTGTCCCCTCTCTTCGACCCGCTACTGCGGATACCACTCCAGCAGCCGCACCTCGATTCCCGTGCCTTCAAGTCCTTTCTTGAAAACGGCCAGATCCGAACCGCGGTAGTGATACGGAATCACAACCTTCGGATGGAACGCCTTTACGGCATCGGCTGCTTCGTCGGGAGGCATAGTGTAAGGCAGATTCATGCATACGAATGCGACGTCAATATTCTTCAGCGCGCGCATCTCGGGAATGCCTTCTGTGTCGCCGGAAAAATAGAAGCGCACGCCGCCATAAGTGAGCACGTATCCATTGCCGCGTCCCCGGTCGTGAAAAAACTTGCCCGGAGCTGGACCGCGCTTGAGGTTGTAGGCGGGGATGGCCTCAATCGTCCAACCGTCCCACGTCTTGGATTCGCCATTTGCAATTGGCTTGGCAGTTGTGACCGTTGCCACTACGGCGGGCGGCGCAAGGATATCGGTTGCGGGCTTGCTGATTTGGGTAATCGCAGCCGGATCCATGTGGTCCTGATGAATGTCGGTAATCAGAATCAGGTCCGCTTTCGGAGAAACATCTAGCTTCGCGGGTTTGGCGGGATCAAGGTAGATGACTTTGCCACCGGCCTCGATCAAAGTGCTGGCGTGATAGAGCGGAGTGATCTTCACGTCTCCCGCAGAGGTTGGAAACACCTGCGTAGCCGCCGCAGCGTTGGCGAAAGCACAAAGAGCGAAGAAAATACCAAGAGCAAGAAGGAGCTTCATGTTGACCTCACCAGGTTTTCTGGAACAATTTTAAAGCCAGAAAGGATTTTGCGGGATAGTCCGGTTTGTGCATGACACAAAGAATGGTTTCAGGGAAATTATGTTCAGGAATTGCGATTGTTCCAACGTGGTTCGGAGCATTGTGAAAGAATAATGTCGCACGATTTCTATGCAGCGACGACGTCAAAGTAGTTCATGGCGCGGCCGTGCCAGTCTATGGGGATAGTCAGGCCCTGCGCGAAACATATGCGGCGCGCAGTCCCAAGCTGCCTACCTGCAATCTTGCCTTTGTTGGCAACGATGATTGCGAT
>DATEBK010000035.1:0-20129 GCA_035287825.1 Terriglobales bacterium | reverse complement strand
ATTGGCAGCAAGGTCCAGAAGGGTGAACTGCTGGCGGCGATTGACACACCAGAAGTCGACCAGCAACTTTTGCAGGCGCGTGCCAGCCGCGAGCAGACTCGCGCGGCGCTGGGGTTGGCGAAGATTTCCGCTGACCGCTGGGCAACTCTGCGGAAGACAGACTCGGTGTCACAGCAGGAAGCCGATCAGCAGGCGAGCGGATATGAACAGGCGCAGGCGAATCTGGCCGCAGCCGATGCGAACGTTCGCCGCCTGGAAGAACTGGAGTCGTTCAAGAACGTGTACGCTCCGTTTTCTGGCGTGATCACGCGACGCACCGTCGATCCGGGAGCGTTGATCAATTCCGGAGCGGGCGTGCCTGGCACGCAACTGTTCAATATTGCACGCGTCGATCCGCTACGCGTTTACGTGAGCGTTCCGCAGTCGTATGCGCCGAACATCAAATCCGGGTTGAAGGCCGACGTTACGCTGCAGGAGTTTCCTGGGCAGAAATTCGTTGGGACAGTGGTACGAACGGCCGAGTCCATCGATCCTGCGACGCGAACTTTGAATACCGAAGTGGATGTTCCTAACAAAGATAACAAGCTCCTGCCGGGTTCGCTCGGCCAGGTGCATTTTGCCGCGGGCACATCGGTCCCTAGAATCACCATTCCGGTGAATGCGATGCTATTCCGGGCACAGGGGCCGCAGGTAGCGGTGGTCGACAACGACAGCAAAGTGCATCTGCGCTCGATCACCATTGGGCGAGACTACGGCGCCACGCTTGAGATTCTGGGCGGGATCGAGGCCACCGACCGGATCATTATCAACCCGTCCGACTCGCTCGAAGAAGGGCAACAGGTACACGTTGCCAATGCAAACGCGGGAGATAAGCATTCGTGAAAACCTCGCCGCCGAGGTATGAAGTGACGGAGCAAGTCGTTTTGCAAAGATCGTTGTCAACTCGTAATTTCTTCGCAGGAAGCGACATCATGAATTCGCTTCTCTCGGGAATTCGGTGTCTTCGTGCTGGGTGTTGCATCCTGCTTGTTGTCGCTTCTGTTGGATGTACGGTGGGGCCGGGATATCAGCGACCGACGGCGCAGGTTCCCGACACGTGGAAGGGTGAAGGGCCGTGGCAAGCGGCGACGCCGAAGGATGCGATCCCCAAAGGGGTGTGGTGGCAGGTTTATCATGATGCCCAGCTTGACCAACTGGAGCAGCAATTACTCCAGGCAAACCAGTCGCTCTCAGCGGCGCAGGACCGATTGGCGCAAGCAAGAGCGCAGGCGAGGATTGCATCGGCCGCATACTTTCCCACACTGAGCGCCGATCCGAGCGGGCAGCGCGAACGATTCTCGGGGAATCGTCCGCTGGAAGGGGCCATACCGCCGCTGCGGCCCGATACTGAGAATGTTTTTGCGGTTCCGTTTTCGGCTAGTTACGAACTCGACTTATTCGGGCGCGTGCGGCGTAGTCTGGAAGCGGCCAACGCTTCGCTGCAGGGTAGCGCGGCTGACCTGGAGAATGTGCGACTGGTGTTGACAGCCGAACTTGCCGCCGATTATTTCAATCTGCGCGAAAGCGATCGCGAGGCTGGGGTGGTGCGGCAGTCGATTGAGATTGAGCAAAAGGGGTTGGATCTGGTCAACCATCGTCACGACGGCGGAGTCGCGAACGGGTTGGAACTGGCGCAGCAGGCGGCGTTATTACAGTCGACGGCGACGCAGTTGCAACTCGTGCTGCAGCAGCGGGCGCAATATGAGCATGCGATCGCGGTGCTGGTGGGGAAATCGGCGTCAGCGTTCAGCGTGGCCGAGGCGCCGTTTGAGACTAGTCCTCCGCCGATTCCCACTGGCCTGCCATCAGAGATATTGGAGCGACGGCCGGATGTTGCGACCAGCGAACGGCAGATGGCATTTGAGAATGCTCAGGTGGGTATTGCGATGACTGCGTTTTATCCGCATATCACGCTATCTGGAAGCGGCGGATGGGAGAGCCGAGACATTGCCACGCTGTTGAGCGCTCCGAGCGCGATGTGGGCGCTGGGCGGAGACGTATTGCAGCCGATTTTCAACGGTGGACGCAATCGCGCGAACCTGGCATCGGCACGCGCAGCCTATGACGAATCGGTGGCCAATTATCGCGAAGCGGTCCTGGAAGCATTCCAGCAAGTGGAGGACGGGCTTTCAGGTCTGGCGCTGCTCGATCAGGCGGCGAAGACACAGCAGGCGGCGGTGACAGAATCGCGACGCGCACTCGAAGTGGCCAACAATCGCTATGTTGGCGGGCTTACAACTTATCTCGACGTGATTACGGCGCAGTCCACTCTGCTGGCGAATGAACGCCTGGCGACGCAACTGCTTGGACAGCAGATGACCACTTCGGTCTATCTGGTGAAGGCCTTGGGCGGCGGGTGGGATGCTTCGGAAATCCGGCGCGAAAATGTCAGGCCGACCATTGGACAAGCGGTACAGCAGTAAGCTGGCAAGTTTTCGCGCCGAGGGTTAATGGCACAGAGGCGTACGAGACCTCGGATCTGTACTGGATCTCTCGGACAGACAGACTGGGCTTTGCTGGGGAGCCATCGGTTGCCCCAGGCACCCCGCACTGCGCTCAAGGATTACTTAAGCCCTGGATTCTCCGCCGCCTTGCCGCGAACGAACTTCACGCTCAGCACTCAGCCAATCCTGGTTGGGGTCTCCGTTACCTTCGCTGCCAGCGGTTGCGCGACGCTCCAGGTAGAGTTCGTAGGCGCGACGGCGAATCTGTTCTTCAACATTGAAGGAAACGCCGTTGCCGGGAACCACCTGGACCGTTTTTCCATTCTTCGAAGCGGATGGCGAGACGGACTTCGGTGCGGCCTTTGGAGCTTCGTTCAGCGCTTCTCCCTGCGACGCTTCTCCCTGCGACGCTTCTCGCTTCAGAGTATCTTTTGGAAGGTCGTTCTGAAATTCTGGCGCAGCCTGCACTGCGGCTGGCGGCGTGGTGGAGGCGGCTTTTCTGCTGCGACGCGTGGTGGAGGGTTCGGTTGTTTTTCTGGCCATGCAATACTCCTTACATATACCTAGTTCTAGGAATGGTGCAACGTAATGAATAAGCGACATAGATGGACTCCGTTCGCCGCTATTCGAATGAGCGAATGATGGTTCCTTAACTATATCGCGAACGCCTGTGGAATTGTGTGACGCGAGAGTGAAAAATTCGCTGTGTCGCATTGAAAAAGTCACTTTATCGGACCCGGTGAAAGATCAGCCGGAAGTACTCTGGTAACTTGTCTAAAGCTTACGGTCGACCGCACGATAAGCAAGTGGGTGCGAATGCATAACTATGTCATCGACCAGCAGCAGTCAGGGATTGGGAACTAAAACCGCAAAAGCCAGCCTCAGCGAACTGGAAAGCATGGCCTCGGAATCTCCGACTTCGGACCGGGCGTGCGGTAAGCTGGCCCAGATACTTCGGGTCCGGCGCAGCGAAGTGGCGCTGCTGCGACTGGAAAAGGGCAGCCTGAAATTCATTTATCCGGCGGAACTGCGATCGGCGGGAGTGTTGCCGCTGAGCGGATCGGCTGTGGCCGCGCGCACGGCCTCGACTCGCTCTCCGCTCTTGTCGAATACGTTCATGCGGGTGAAACATGCCAGCCTGTTTGAGGCGGTCAAGATCGTGTCCCCTGCCGACGAAAATGAGCGAAGTATGGAGCAGATGCCGATCCAGAAGATCATGTCGGTTCCCGTGGTGCGCACGGGCGGAGAGGTAATGGGAGTGGTGCAGGTTTCGCGCAAGGGACTCGATGCTTCGGGGTCGGGGGCAGATTTCACCAGTGAAGATCTGAAGCAACTGGAGCAAGGCGCAGAGATTCTTTCCCGTATGGCGTTTATGCAAGAAGGGGCGGAGTTCTAGTTCACGATTACCGCGAACCCAAAGTCTGGCGCTAAATCCAAAATCGCGTTTGCGATTCGCGCATGAAAAGCTCTCACACATTTGTCAGACTGCTTGCCCCGCGCAAAATCCAGACGCCCAGGCCCACTGAAAATTAAAACCGCCGAGTTGACCGGTAACATCGACCACTTCCCCGATGAAAAATAGTCCTGGCACTTTCCGAGACTCCATCGTTTGCGCCGAAAGTTCACCGGTATCGATGCCACCCGCAGTGACCTCGGCTTTGGCGTAACCCTCGGTCGTTTCCGGATTTAATTCCCACGAATGCAATTGTTGTTCAGCGATGGCGAAGGCTTGATCGGAGTTGCCCGCTAGCGGGCAGATTTCAAGCCAGCGGTCGGCGAAACGGCGGGGCAGGATTTCACGCAGCAGCGACTTCCAAGTGGAGGCGTCGCGCGATCCACGCGCGCGCAACTCGGAGGCGAGGTTGCGGTCCGGCGCCAGGTCCAGATGAATGGGGGCTTGGCTATTCTTGGTTCCGTCAGGCTTGGTTTCGTCAAGCTTGGTTCCGTCAGGCATGGTCGTGTCATGCCAATAAGATGAGATCTGGAGAATTGCCGGTCCGCTTATGCCGCGGTGCGTGAAAAGCATGTTCTCGCGAAATGTCTGTTTACGATTGGGCCGCGTAGTGCGGGTGGAAGCCGCCACTTCGAGCGAAACTCCTGCGAGATCGCACCAGCGCTTGCGATCGCGTTCGCTGAAAATGAGAGGGACGAGAGCGGCGCGAGGCGGTTCGATCTTCAGTCCAAATTGCCGCGCGAGATCATAACCGAATGAAGTGGCGCCGATTTTGGGTATGGAGAGGCCACCAGTGGCGACGACGAGACGGGGCGCGGTGAAGGTGGCATCCTCCGATTGGATGATGAATGAGTCGCGCTTACCAACGTCGATTATTTTTGTGTTGCAGTGGATTTCTACTCCCGCATCGCGGCACTCCTGTTCGAGCATTGAGGTGATTTCGCTTGCCGCTCGATCGCAGAACAGCTGGCCGAGTTTTTTTTCGTGATAGGCGATGCGATGTTTTTCGACGAGGCGGATGAAGTCGGCGGGAGTGTAGCGGGCGAGTGCGGATTTCGCGAAGTGCGGGTTGGCGGAAAGAAAATTTTCTGAAGTCGTATGCAGGTTGGTGAAATTGCAACGGCCGCCACCGGAGATCAGGATCTTTTTGCCGACGCGATCGGCGCGTTCGAGCAGCAGGACACTGCGTCCGCGTTTGCCGGCTTCGATGGCACACATCAGGCCGGCGGCCCCGGCTCCGAGAATGATGACGTCACAGGTCTTGTTCACGCAGAGTTTTGGACTGGAGACCGGGCCACTGGATTCACTGAAATGAGCTTAGCAAAGGGGGCAGAGGGCTGTCCCGTTTTGATATGCTGGGTGAACCTTCTGAGGGCTCTGCTTGCTTACCGGCATCAAGACACGCGATTTGCGCAAGATTTATAAGTCGCCGCCGCCACTCGCCTCGGGCGGCGGGTTTGGGTTCGGCTCAGCTCGCGGCAAGGGGAAGAAACAACCAAAGGCGGAGATTGTTGCGCTGGAAGGAATTTCTCTGGACGTTGCGCCCGGAGAAATCTTTGGTCTGCTCGGGCCAAACGGCGCGGGCAAATCGACGACGGTAGGAATTCTTACTACTCGCGTGCGTCCGACGGGAGGACAGGCGTGGATTGGCGAGCACGATGTGTGGAAGGAGCAAGTCGCGGTGAAGCGGCTGATTGGAGTCGTGCAGCAGCGACCTAACCTGGACTTTACTCTTACCGCGCGCGAAATTCTGCTGTTTCATGGGGCATATTTTGGAATTGATTCGCGCGTGCGCGCGGAGCGAGCGGAGACGCTGCTGGAACGCTTCAAACTGAGCGACAGGGGCGAGGAGATGGTGCGCGGATTTTCTGGCGGAATGATGCAACGCCTGTCAATTGCGCGCGCCATGATGCACGATCCGCAGGTTCTTTTTCTGGATGAGCCGAGCGCGGGCCTTGATCCGCAAACGCGGTTGCTGTTGTGGGAAATCATTCGCGAGTATAACCAGAGCGGCAAGACCATTCTGCTTACCACGCACAATATGGAGGAAGCGGACGCTCTGTGCCAGCGACTGGCGATTATTGACCATGGAAAAAATATCGCCTTGGGTACGCCGGCGGAGTTAAAGGCGTCAGTTCCCGGCGGATATCTGCTGCGGTTGCGGTTTGGAAAGCATTCTCCGGATTTACTGCAACGATTGCAATTGCTGACGGGCGTGCGTGAGGTGCGGTCGAAAAGCAATGCGGCGAATGCCTCTGCAAGCGGCGATTACTCCGCCGATATTTATGCGGATAGAGGCGGGTCGCTGGTTTCGGAGATTGCCAATCTTGCCTCGGGCGCATCGGTCGAATTGTGTGACGTCCATATATCCGAGCCCAGCCTGGAGAATCTTTTTCTGCACCACACGGGAAGGAGCTTGCGCGATTGAACTGGAAAACTTTTCTAGCGCTGTTGGGGCGTGATGCGCACGTCGCTCGCCGCAACTTTGTTCCTTTACTGCTGCAGACTTTTCTGCAACCGATGATGTTCGTGTTCATCTTCGGAAGAGTGATGGTGTCAAGCGGCTACATGCCGGCGGCGTACAAGAGCCTGCTCTTGCCGGGAATTATGGCCATCAGCATGGTGTTTACGGGCGTGTGGGCAGTGGCGATGCCGCTGATTGCCGAATTCCAGTTCACCCGCGAGATCGAAGACCGCTTGCTGGCCCCGATAGAAATTTCTTGGCTGGCGATTGAGAAGGTAATTTTTGGCACGATGCAGGCGGTGATTGCGGGACTGGTGGTGATTCCGGCCGCGTGGCTGCTGTTGCGTCCCGGAGTGGGATTGAATTTGAGTTCTCCGCTGACGTTCGCGTGCGTCACGCTGCTGGTGGCTCTATTTTCCTCCTGCGGTGGTTTGGCCCTTGGTTGCAGTGTCAGTCAGACTCACATCGGGCTCATGTTCAGCATGGTGCTGACTCCGATGATCTTCTTTGGCTGTACTTATTATCCGTGGAGCGCCTTGGCGCATTTTCCCATTTTGCAGAAAATCGTGCTGATCAATCCCCTGGTTTATGCCAGCGAGGGATTGCGCGGTACGCTGGTGCCGCAGTTTCCACATCTTCCGTTGCTGGCCGTGCTACTCGTGCTTGCTACGTTTGACGTGCTGTTCCTGGTCGTCGGGCTGCAACGGTTCCATGCGAAGTCGGTCAGCTAGCACAAGCCTAGCGGGTCAAGTACCTCAGATATCCAATCCCAACGCGCATGTGGTGCAAAAGGCTGTCGGGAACGGCGAGTGCGACAGTTATTCCCAGCATGGCGTGAACGATGGCGATGGGATAGATGCTGCGATAGCGGCGAAACATCTCGCAGAAGAAAAGCGCGCCGATGAGCGTGGCGGCAGTCAGGATTGGGCTGGGCAGGTGGACGACGGAAAAAAGAACAGCTGCCATCCAGACGGCAGCCGAGTTGCCGTAGAGTTCTTCACAGCGGGTGAAGAAAAAAGATTGCAGGATAAATTCCTGGATCAGCGCCCAGAGCACATATCCCCAAGTTGAGCGTAGGTTCGGAAACCAGGTTGGATTGGCGGGAATCTGGCCGCCTGCCAGGCGCACGAGTGTTAGCAGAAAGATCGCGGCTGCCAGGCCAATGCAAAAAATTACGCCGGCGCCGCGCAGGGTGGGTAGTCCGAGGCCGAGGTGCTGGAGCGACGTGCTGGTGGTGATCAGGTCAGTCAAAATGAAAGCCAGAAGCGAGGCGGTTGCGATTAATGCCCAGCGATTTCGGATGACGCGTGTTGGCGCCCAGAGCGCCAGTTCCAGCAACACAAAAACTGTGACGAGCTGGGCCCAGACGAAGTAGCGACGGACAGGAGTTGAGGCCGCGGGATGGAATCGAGGATCAACTGCCATTCTTGTCAACCCCTACATTCCTAGACTCATGCGGGCAATCCTAGAACCAAAACGACCAGATGGCGTCAACGCTGGCGTGAGTGATTGCCGAGGCCGGAACTCGGCGCTGCTCGCGCCATGCGCGGCCGTAGAAAATACCGGCGATGGTTGCGAGCAAAACATAGCGCCAGTTGAAATGTGCCGAACGCTTGTTGAAATGCGAGAGTCCGAATAAGACGGCCGTAATGGCCAGCGCGGCGCGGCGTCCGACGCGACGTTCCAGCAGATTCTGCATCCATGCGCGGAAGAAAAGTTCTTCGGGAACGGCGATGAAAATGAAGATGTATACCCACGCCGGAACGATTCTCGCAAGAGCGGACCATCCATGCGGGTCGGCATGGGGATGGAGAAAGCCAAGCGCCAGTCCGAACGCTATGACCAAAGGAGCAAAGAACACCAGTTCGCGCAGGCCGGTCTTCCAATCGCTCCAACGAAAATGAAAATCGAAGCCGGTGCCATTGAGATGTCGGACTGCGACGAATCCGTATAAGCCAGCATCGACGAGGAGCAGTTTGCCCAGGCCAGCCAGACCGGCGGGCCATGCCGGTTCCAGCCATCGCAAATCGACCGCCAGGCCGAGTGCGAGAAGAATAATCGCATCTCGCCAATTGCCGCGTTGTTCGGGGTCAGCGATTGCCGCTTGCGCGAGCAGCCAGGCGACTGCAACGGGCAACGCGACGTAGAGAGCACACCATTTCCAGGAAAACATCTGGTGCGAATAGGAAATCAAAATGTACGGCAGGACGAGCACTGCGGGCAGGACGGTTCGGAACGTGGGCTGCCAGCGTGCGGTGGTTTTCGCTACACGCTCGCCGGCGAGCCCGAACAAGGCGGCGGGCACGAGTTCCAGAGCAAGCACGGCAAAGGCACCCGGGGTTGCGTTCTGCATGTGACTATTTTAGTTCGGGATCCTAGTGAGTCGGGATCCTAGTGAGAAAGACAAGCTGCGTCAGCCAAGGTTTCGATTTCGCGTTCGAGAGGTTGGAACCGGCAGGCTCCCCAGTCCAGATAGGCGTCATAGCGCTCTACGCGGCAGTCGGAGAATGAGAGGACCATGCCGAGCAGATCACTAAGATCGGCTTCGAGTCTGCGGCGATATTGAGTTTCGAGGCTAAGGCGATCGATGTCGACGACAAGGTCGCAATGCGGTTCGCCCAGTTGGCGCGCGAGCAGCCACAGGAAATAGAAGATAAAGAAAAGGCGGCGCAATAGAGTTTCATTGACCAGCTTGTCGCGGAAGACCTCCCGCAGATTTGACGGATCGAGCAACGGCGGCAGTGGAGTCAAATCTGGCGCGGAAAACAGCGGCGCGAAGGCGGGTTCGTCCAGATTGTGGCGGAGAATGACTGTGCCGCGCTGAAGGAAGTAGGGATTTCCTTGCACGGCTTGGTGCAACATGGAAAGAAACTGACGGCGCGGATCGCGCCGAATGAATATGTGCGTGCCGGGGATCCGCGCGCGGAACCAGCCGATGCGCAAATCTGTGCGGACGAATCCATAGACGGGCCGGCAGCCGAGACGGGCTGCGAGGCCTGCCAAATCACCCATATAGGCTTCCAACTCGGGCAGTGAGTCGTCTCCCGTCACGCAATATTTACCGAAGGTGAGGTGAGCGGGGAATCCGGGAACGCCGCAGACTGGGCCGACCAGAGGCCGATATTCGGCCAGATAGGGCGCGTCGAGTGGCGGGTGGTGGGAGAACGACCAAGGGACGAACCGATTGATAACCTCGGGCGTTAAAGTGAAGAGATGCTCGTTGAGTGGCTCGAAGTAGCAATATGTGTCTGTCCGCTGACGGAACTTCGACCAGACGTAGGTGCTGGCCGAGCGCCAACTCGAATGGAGAAAGATCGCTTCTGGAGTCATAGGCTTCTTAAGTCCCTAACTTTTACCCAAAAAGCGTGAGGAATGGTCGCCGACGAATTCGTAGGGGCCGGTATGGGTGAGTTTGCTGGTGGTGTCGAGCCAGATTTCGCCCCCCGTCTTTCGCCAACGCAGACAGAAGGAATAGTCTTCGCTGAGATACGCGCCGGTTTCGGGATCGATGATGCAATCGAAGAGCGCATACAGGTTTGCGCTGTGCGAGGTGTCGCCGCGCGCGCCAGACATCGGCATACCGTGGACGCTCCGGAAGTGAGTTTGAGGGTACGCCGCAATCATCTTCCGCAACGCATTGCGGCGGAGGAGTTGAAAGCCGCCGCCAGCGTAGACTCCCGTGACAAAATCGCCGTCCTGTTTGCGCTCGGTTTCGGGATAGAAGGTTCCTACGTAAGACAGGGCGGCGTGCGGCACGGCTTCTCCGCCGGTCACGCAGCGTTGCGGAATGAGATCCCAATCGATCGACTTGAGCGGGTACAACGCGCCGGTAAAGTCTTTATCGAGCCGCAGAAGGCGTTCCACCTGCTGCGGTTCGAAGCCAATGTCGGCGTCGACGAACAGAAGATGCGTGGCGGTGGGATTGTCCAGGAAGGCAGCGACCAGGGTGCTGCGAGCGCGGGAGATGAGGGCGTCGTAGCCGAGCAGGCGGAGCGACACGTCGAACCCAGCGGATTTCGCGTAACTAATGAGGCGAATCACGGACAGCATGTAACTTTGCGACACCATTCCTCCAAAGCATGGCGTTGCGATCACAATCAGAGGCTGAGGCATGAACTCTCTCGACGATGGACCACGAGCGCAGAATACCTCGATTGAACCGACGCGGAGACTATCCGAATGGGCACGGCCTTGAGGCGGAATTGCCTGATATTTTCCGCGTGAGGAGAAACAACGTCCGTTGGGAGTATGTGCGGGTACTTTCTTGCACACGAAAAATGCAGTAACGTATCATCGAGGTGCAGGACGGGTCGATTGCGTTCTGACAGCGGGCAATCGTATCCGGTAATCGCTGTGCGCCTTGGGGTGTGGGGGACGCCCGGTGCCTGATTCAAACGCCACTCTCTCTGCGGGAGATCTCGTTGGCAACTACAGAATCCTCGGCCTGGCCGGCGCCGGGGGTATGGGCGTGGTTTATCGCGCACTCGATGTGAAACTGGAGCGCACGGTTGCGCTGAAGTTCCTACCTGAACACGTCGTTTCCAGCAACGACGACAAAGAGCGTTTCTTGCGGGAAGCGCGGACGGCGTCTTCGCTCGACCATCCTAATATCGGCGTAATCCACGGGCTGGAAGAAACCAGCGACGGGCGCACCTTTATCGTGATGGCATATTATGCGGGCGAAACGCTGGTGCGGAAGATGCGCCGCTCGCCGCTTACGCTGGCCGAAGCGGTCGAAATCGCGATCCAGATCGGCGAAGGATTGGCGGCGGCGCACGCCGGCGCAGTGGTGCATCGCGACATCAAGCCTTCCAATGTGATCCTGACGCAGACCGGGGTGGCGAAGATAGTCGATTTCGGGTTAGCGCGGCTGGCCTCAACGGGAACCACGCAGAGCATCAGCACGGCGGGAACGATCGGCTACATGTCGCCGGAACAGACGGTAGGAAAATTTGTCGACCAGCGGACGGATATCTGGTCGCTGGGCATTGTGCTGACGGAAATGGTGACGGGGAAGAATCCGTTTTCGCGAGAGACTCCGGCGGCGACGATCTTCGCCATTCTTAACGAAGCACCCCCGCCGATGGAGGAGATCCCGATAGATCTGCTGCGTGTGATGTACCGGGCATTGTCGAAGGAACCGGCCACGCGTTATCAGAGTTGCCGGGAAATGGTCGCGGACCTGAAAGAAGTGCGCTCTCATCTTGACCCGACAGAGATGGCGGGGCCGGACAATGCGCGTGCGTCTTCACGATCCTCCTCGCGAACCGGATCGGGATTGTCGTCGGAACTGCGACGGCATGTGGAGCAGGCGTCGCGTCCGACGTGGGGAACGACGGCCGCTCCGGCGCACGCATGGGGACGATGGCTGGCGCTTCTCGGCGCAGTCTTAGTCGTGCTGGCGGCGCTTTCGTTCTTACCGACGGTGCGGGAGCGGATGGCAGGATGGTTTGGCCGCGAACCCGATCATATCGCCGTGCTGCCTTTTGAAAACGTGGGGAACGATCCGGAGAATGAAGCGGTTTCTGATGGACTGATGGACAGCCTGACCAGCCGTTTGTCGAATCTCGAAGTGGGTAAGGAGTCGCTGTGGGTGGTTCCGGCGCGGGAGGTGCGGCAACACAAAATCGCCGATGCGACGTCAGCACTACGCGAACTCGGTGCGACGGTGGTGGTGGAAGGAAGTCTTCAGCGTAACGGCCAGAGTATCCACCTGACGGTGAATCTGGTGAACACGAAGAACCTGCGACAGGTTGGATCGGTGACGTTAGAGGACCGCGCGGGGGACTACTCGTCTCTTGAGGACGAAGCCGTGGCTCGCGTCGCGAAATTGATGCGGATTGAGGTGACTCCGGAGATGCTGCGGGCAACGGGCGGCGCGGTCAATGCCGGAGCGTATGAGTTGTATCTGAAGGCGCTCGGCTACACGCAGCGTTATGACAAGCCGGGAAATCTGGATTTGGCGATTGCGGCGCTGGAAAATGCCGTCAAGGAGGACCCGCGCTTTGCGCTGGGATTTGCGCAGCTTGGAGAAGCGTATCGGCTGAAATACCAGTTGGACAAAGATAAAAAGTGGATTGATGAGGCGCTGGCGAATTGCCAGAAGGCGCAGGAACTCGACGATCGCTTGCCGCTCGTCTATGTGACACTCGGGCACATCCATCGCAACACGGGGAAATACGACTTGGCCTTGCAGGAATACCAACGGGCGCTGCAACTCGACCCGCGGAGCGCGGATGCGGTCACTGGCTTGGCCGAATCTTATGACAGCGCGGGACGCACGGTCGATGCCGAGAAGGCTTATAGGAAGGCCATTGCACTTCAGCCGGATAATTGGGAGGGCTACAACGCCCTGGGAAGCTTTCTGGACGATCACCAGCGCTATGAGGAGGCAATTACTCAACTCGAGCGCGCTATTCAACTAACGCCAGACAATGCTTCGGTTTACCTCAATTTGGGAGCCGTCTATATTGACACCGCCGAAGCCAAGTATTACTCCGAGGCGGAGCAGGCTTTGCAGAAGTCGATTGCCCTCGACCCGACTTACCAGGCTTACACCAATCTTGGATATCTCTACAGCCAGGAAGAAAAATATGCCGAGGCTGCAGAGGCATTGGAAAAAGCCATCGGGCTCAACGACAAGGACTACATGGAGTGGGGCAATCTGGCCCTTGCTTATGAAGGTCTTAACAACCAAAGCAAGGCCGCGAAAGCATGGGACAGGGAACTTAGCTTACTGGAACAGGCGGCTTTGGATAACCCTCGCGACGGCACGGCACAGTCCATTCTGGGTCTGCTCTATGCCAAGAAAAGATTGCGCGAGAAGGCCATTTCTCACATACAATCGGCACTCGTGCTCTCGCCGGAAGACGCGAATGTTCTGGAGAATGTAGGGGAAGCCTACGAGGACCTTGGGGAACGCGCCCAAGCGTTGCAGTATATTGAAAAAAGTCTCCAGAGGGGCTACTCGCTCGCGGCCCTCAAACATGTTTCGGGCCTGCACGCATTGATCCTGGACCCCGGGTTTCGACCTGACGGCAAGTAAGTAAATCGAATTTAACAAAGGAGCCAGCCATGGCTACACAGCGTGCCATCCCGATCGAGGATATTGATTCAGCCCAAAACATCAACATTGACAGTTCATTCATGGCCCATCCGCGCGCCTGCATTATCCTGGATTCGCAGGACGTGACTTTCACGAATGCTTCCGGATCGACAGTCGCCATTCAGTTTGTCTTGAATGCCCTGAACCCGGATCTCAACCAGCAGATCTTCAGCGACATTCCCAGTCTTCCGAGCGGGCCCATGCCCAGTGCCCCGCAGACGCCCGACAACCTGACGAATGGAAACGGCAGCGTGAACTATTACGTTGTCGTCGGCGGGGCAAGTTACGGTCCTTATTGCATTCAGGTGGGTGACGGCCCGATGCAGGTACTATTTACCCTGAGTGGCGACACCATAACCTGTACACCCGACCCGGTCGCGATTCCGCCTTACAACCTCGCGCTACAGATCGCCGGCACGATCGCGATGTATCCCGATGATGCCAACAACGATTACAGCATTCAGTGGCCCGGTGGTGATCCTTTCACCCCCCCGCTTTCAACTCCCGACGGAGCTTCTCACGGAGACAGCGCATCGAGTGTTCCCCAGGATTACTCCTACACTGTCACATCACCAAATCCGGCGGATGGAGGCAGTGGTGGTGGCACGGTGAAGATCAAGACTTCATAATAGTTCGTCGTTGGACAATTGTTTGATGGAAGAGGTGTAGCTTGCGAGCTGCGCCTTTTTTTTGGGGTGCTTGGCCGGGCAGCATCGGTGAACTTGCTCGCTCTGCTAAACTTTCCAGTTTCCTTACTTTCTTCCAATAATTCTGTTGCAGGAGGTCTAGCGAGGCAATTATGGCGATGCAGCGGGTGGGGGTGATCGGAGCGGGAACGATGGGCAACGGCATTGCCCACGTTCTTGCGCGCAGCGGGTTCACGGTAGTGCTGTGTGATGTGGAGGAACGCTTTCTCGATCGCGGCCTGACGACGATTGCGAAGAACCTTGACCGTGAGATGGCGAAGAGCAAGATCACGGCAGAAGATAAAGCTTCCACGTTGAAGAGGATTACAACGGTGGTCGATCGGGCGAAGCTTGCCGATTGCGATCTGGTGGTCGAGGCGGCGACGGAGAAGTTTGCCATCAAGGCGGAAATTTTTCGCGATCTTGATCGCATTACACGGCCGGATGTGATTCTCGCCTCCAATACGTCGTCGATTTCTATCACGAAAATTGGAGCGCTGACTGGGCGCGCGGACAAAGTCATCGGCATGCACTTCTTTAACCCCGTGCCGGTGATGAAACTGGTCGAAGTGATTCGCGGGCTGGCGACCTCGCAAGCCACATTTGACACGGTGCGCGAGTTGGCACTGAAACTGGAGAAGTCGCCAGTTGAAGTGAATGACGCTCCCGGATTTGTTTCGAACCGCGTGCTGATGCCGCTTCTGAACGAGGCGATGTATGCGGTTATGGAGAACGTGGCAACGGCCGAGGCGGTAGATGAAGTGTTCAAACTGGGGATGGCGCATCCCATGGGACCGCTGACGCTGGCAGACTTTATCGGGCTTGACGTGTGTCTTGACATTATGCGCGTGTTGCAGGATGGGTTGGGCGATCCGAAATATAGGCCGTGCCCGTTGCTGATTAAGATGGTCGATGCTGGCTGGCTGGGGCGCAAGACTGGGCGCGGGTTCTACACTTACCCGTAAGCGCCGCGAGTTGCGAGATTCGAGCAACTGGTTCAGTCGGAATTCGCGATCGTAATTCAGGGTTGCAATTCAGAGTTCGTTGCTCGGTGCTCAAATCTGCATTCGAGATCAAAGGAATATGGGAGCAGGCTGGGGTGGCGGGATCATTCCGGAGAGAACGCCAGGCGGCGACGAATTTTATTATTTGCTGGCGGCGCTGGCTGGGATCGGTACGGGGTGGTTAGACATCAAAGTCGGCGATCTGCTGATGACGGCGATGGCCGTGCTGGCAGCGAATATGCTGCTGGGATTTCTCAGTCCGCGAAAGCCGTGGCGCTGGGTGGTGATAATCGGCGTGTTCGTGCCGATCGTAGATGGGCTGGCCTACGTTTTTCTTTCGCAGAAGCCGGAACGAGCGCAAGTGTATGAATCGTTTCTTGCCTTTCTGCCGGGAATCGCCGGTGCGGTCGGCGGAGCGGTGGGGCGGGGCGTGGTGGACAATCTATTTGTGAAGAAGTGAAGTTCCGCCAAAGGTACGGGCCACGAAAAAGCGTTGCCGTTTCCACAGCAGGTCGGAGTAAGCTACGGGTATATGGCGGTGTCGGTTTCGGTGCTGGCAAGCGGCAGTCGTGGGAACTGCGCGTTGGTGGCTACGAGCACAACACGCATTCTGGTGGATGCCGGTCTCTCGGGTCGAGAGACTTTCAAGCGGCTGAGGGCGCTGGGAGAGCGCGTCGAAGAAATCTCCGCCATCGTAATTACCCACGAGCACTCCGATCATGTGGCCGGATTGCAGCGCCTGGCGAAAAAGCTGAGCGTTCCTGTGTTTCTAAGCGCGCCGACCCATCAAGCCTGGAGCCGCGCGGTGCGTGACGCCGAAGGCGTTATTCCTGAATTGCCGAAATCGGAACATTTCTCCGCCGGCCGCGGCTTTCGTGTGGGCGATATCGAGATCATGCCGTTTACAATTCCGCACGATGCCATCGATCCTGTGGGCTTCACGTTTCGCGCGGAAGGCGTGAAGATCGGTTTTGCCACCGATCTCGGTTACATGCCATCTAACGTACGGAACCACCTGCGCGGCTGCAGCGTATTAGTGATGGAGTCCAACCATGACACGGAGATGCTGCGTTCGGGGCCCTATCCGTGGTCGGTAAAGCAGCGGGTGATGAGCCGGGTCGGGCATCTTTCGAATGAGGCTCTCGCGGAATTCTTCACCAGCGACTATGATGGAGGTGCCGAGTATATCGTCCTGGCACATTTGTCTGAGCAGAATAACCATCCCGAAAAAGCGCGAGTGTCGGCAGAGCAGGCGCTGGGCGGCTGTCAGGGGTTGTGGGCCAACCGCGTGCTGCTGGCAACCCAGACTGAAGTTCTCGAATCCATCCGGCTATAGCCTCTCTGGTTTTGACCTCTTATGAGCGAGTGCGTTGAACCGATTGTAGGGAAAATCCTTGCCGGATGGCGCTATGATATCTCCGGCTTGGCGCCCGAGATGCGGGGTGATTACGAGTTGCACTTTGCCGAGTGCGAGCGCTGCCGCAGCCGCCAGAAACTGCATCGCATCATCGATATTTCTCTGATCGCGTTGGCGTCAGCGTCGGCGGCTGTTTTTCTGCTGGCGTTCGCAGTGATTCGACACTTTGGACCGCGACACGCGGTTTGGCTGGAGGTGGGTGCGCTGGCAGGCTTTGCGCTGTCGGCGCTGATCTGGCTCGTCGTGGCCGTGGCGACTCCAGCGCCGACGGTTATGGCCGATGTGGCCATGTTAGGAGCGCGACACGTGCATGATCGCCTGCCGGCTGAGATCCGTGACCGTCTGCCAGAAGAATTACGCGCGAAGCTGACGGGGTCGTAATCAACTTAGGTAGAGTAACCTGGTTGGAGTAATGATCTTCGGTTCGAAAATCGTTAGGCTGGTGTTAATCGCTGCGCTCGCGATCGCGAGCTTGCCGAGCAGCGGCTGGGCCGAGGTTAATCCTGGCGCCACAGATGGCGGACGCTCGACGGGCTGCCACTTACACGGCGAAAGAAGTCTTCCGAAGCGGCCGTCTTCGCCTCCAGGTAATAATCACTGTTGCCTGACGGGCCATGACACGGCCATTGTTCGGGCGGCTTTCGTCACGCAACCTTCCGCCGAAACATTAGTTGTTGGGACGTCGGCCGAACCCGCGCTGGCGGCGTCCGGATCGTGTGGGCTGCTTCTGTCCATTGTGGTCTCCTCCGGTTCTCCGGGACTCACTCCGCTGCGCGTCTAGGGCTCCTCCGCAGTTCAATCATTCGCAAAACATCCAGATCGCAAATGTGAGCGGAGCTTTATGCGGAGGAGTGTGGCGTGCGTCTTTTTATTCTGTGCTTTTTCTTAATCGCTATGTCGGTATCTTGCTCGGAAGCGCAGGAGATGGCGGGGAGCGATTCTCAGCAGCGGCCGGATCCAACTACGGACATGCGGAGCATGAGCATGGCGGGCACGAAAATGGATATGTCCGAGCCCGATTGGACGCCGTCTCCAGAGGATGGCTCAGGCACGGAATGGCAGCCGGCGGCGACGTCGGAACCGATGTGGATGAAAACGATCGGGGCGTGGGACGTGATGGCGCACGGCGTCGTATTTGTGGATTACAACCAACAGGGCGGACCGCGCGGCGAGGGCAAAGCCGAATCGGTGAACTGGCTGATGCTGATGGAGCGGCGCGAAGTGGGAGGTGGCGGCATTCTGTTTCGCGAGATGTTTTCCGCCGAGTCGCTGACTTCGCCGCATCCGGGTTTTCCGGAATTGTTCCAGACGGGCGAAACATATCATGGGCAGGCGCTGGTCGATCACCAGCATCCCCATAACGTTTTCGCGGAGCTGTCGTTGGATTACACACATCCGATCGCCATTCCGGTCTCAGCTCTAAGCAAGCTCAAACTTTCGTGGGAGTTTTACGGCGCGGCGGCGGGTGAGCCGGCGCTTGGTCCAGTCGCCTTCATGCACCGCGCGTCCGCGTCGGAGCTGCCGATGGCTCCACTGTCGCATCATCTACAGGATTCCACCCATACGAGCTTTGGAGTGCTCACCACTGGATTGCGCATCCGCCGGTTCAAGATTGAAGGGTCGGTTTTTAACGGGCGGGAGCCAGACGAGAAGCGCTACACCATTCAGTTTGCTCCGCTTGACTCATGGTCGGCGCGGCTGAGTGTTGCCGCCTCCAAGAATTGGACGGCGCAGTACAGCTACGGACGGCTTGAGCATCCCGAGGCCCTGGAACCTGGTAGCCAGCGGCGGCAGACGGCGTCGATCGAGTATGTGCGGCCGTTCAACCAAGGGTCGTGGGCGACTTCACTCGTCTGGGGGCGAGTGCATAACGTTTTTGATGACCATAATCTGAACGGATATTTGCTGGAATCGACGGCGAACTTCAAGTTGCGTAACTATATTTTTACGCGTATGGAGCTGGTCGACAAAGATGAATTGTTTCCCGACAATCCGCTGCTGCCGAGTTATCGGATTGGCGCTTACACGTTCGGTGGCGCGCACGATCTTATCCAAAGTCATCTTTGGCAAGTAGCTGTCGGTGGCGACTTCACGTTTTACTCGAAGCCTGAGGCCCTGGACTCCGCGTACGGGGGCAATCCCGTCTCTTTCCAGATTTTTCTTCGGGTTCGCCCGGCATTGAGCCATAACAGTCAATAACCCACTGATCGTCTCACCAGCCCGCAACCGCTGACTTCTCATGCAGAGTTTCAAATCAGTGTTCGACATCGAACATACCAAACATGGCGCCGCCTGCAATACTGCCGCGTCAGTCACTATGAATAAAGCAGACAGTGAACGGATTCGCGAACTCTGCGCGCTTATCGATAAGGAACAGGATCGACGAAGGTTCCTTGCTCTGGTCAAAGAACTGAACGACATCCTGAGTGCGAAAGACGCACGTCTCCAAGGCAGCAATCGGGCCGGTGAAGAGAGCTAGTCGTTTTTCGTGCGCCTGGCGAAAGTTTTTCGGCGGCATCTGCAGGGGAACTCGACGCGGCTTGGCACCATGCTTCGGGTGGGGAAAACGGCGGAGAATGTTCGCCGTCTATTCTCCCCTGAAATCCTGGCGAATATCCGTAGGAATGTGGTCGTTGCTACAGGTTCTTTGACTTGAACCGGCGTTGGTCGTCGCATCGAATTGGGTGTGGACCCTTTGGCGAAGGCAAACACAATCGTGAGCAAAGCGATAAGACGGATCAAGCCATCCCCGCTTCATCCCGGCGCTCGATCCGATATAACGGGCAAGGCGGTGAGCAACGTAATTCTGCTATCGCTTCCGGATGATGAGTACAGCCTGCTGCGGCCTCATCTGGAGCCCGTGGAACTGCCGCAATATAAAATCCTTCACGAGCCAGGAGCGAAGATTGATTTTGCCTATTTCGTAAATGAGGGAATGATTTCTCTAGTTGCTCTCAACCATGATGGAAGGAGCGTCGAAGTCGGCATCGTCGGTAAGGAGGGAATGGTAGGAATGTCCCTGATGATGGGCCTGCGACGGGGAATCTTTCGCTCCATCATGCAAATGTCTGGAACGGGATTGCGAATAAGGGCGAAAGTTTTTCAAGATATCCTGCACGGTGCCCCGCACCTGCGGGCGGAACTCTGCCGCTTCGCCTTGGTGCACGGCATGCAGGTCGCCCAGCTTGCCGCTTGTAATCGGCTGCACGAAATTGACCAGCGGCTGGCTCGCTGGCTCCTGATGTGTCAGGATCGCGTGGATTCGCAATTGCTTCCGCTAACCCACGATTTTCTAGCGCAGATGCTCGGCACCGGACGACCCAGCGTGAGTTTGGCGGCAGCCGTCCTGGAAGATGCGGGATTGATCGAAAATCTGCGTGGCACGGTGCGGTTATTGAACCGCAAAAGCCTTGAAGAAGCTGCCTGTGAGTGCTATGGAGTCATCCAACACTTTAACGGCGGGCTTGGCCTGAAATAACGAAATCCCTCTCCCAATTCTGCCAGGGAACTCGCAGAT
>DATEBK010000034.1:0-1610 GCA_035287825.1 Terriglobales bacterium | reverse complement strand
GAATGGAGAAGTGATTTGCCACTCCTGTGTCACACAAGACAGAGGCGTAGGGACTGCCGTAATCTGTTAACTGATATTTTGCGGAGGATGCATGCCAGAGCCGACTAACCCCGAGCCTCAACCCGAGCCTAACGAGGAACTCGTCAAGATTTTCGACACGGAGCAGGAAAACGAAGCCATCGTCGTGCAGGGCTTGCTGGAGTCTGCCGGCATTGAATCGGACTTGAAGTCCATTGACGCGGTTCAGGAGACGTTTCCAGGCGTTGGCGGAACCGTCCTTCTGGTTCGTGAAGAAGATGCGCCCGAAGCTGAAAAGATTATCGAGGCCTATCGCAACCTCCCACCGCTGGATGATGAAACCGCCGAAATTAATGGGTAGGTGAAATCAGTGCAGAAGCGCGACGTCCGGCGTCACCGACTCGCCGTCGAGGTAAAAACTGACTGCTCCATTTTCGTCAGTGCGGTAGGTTCTCACTCCGGCCTGTTGTAGCCGCTCCAGCACTTCGCGCCGGGGGTGTCCGTAGACGTTGCGCGCGCCGACCGAGATGACCGCATAGCGCGGATTCACGATCCTGAGCAGATCGGCAGAGGTTCCGCTGGCACTGCCGTGGTGTGCAACCTTCAGCAACATCGCCTCCGGATGCTCTTCCACGACGCGCCGTTCCGCAGGACGTTCCGCATCTCCTTCAAGCAGAGCGGTCGTTCCGCGAAAGGCGGCGGTGAACACAAGGCAATCGTCGTTCGGGCGCATCGACCCGGTGATCCGGTCGCGCCCAGGAGCGAGCATATCGAAATGCACTCCGCCGTAATCGAACTGATCGCCTTCTTTTTTTACGGAGACTTTCATTCCCGCTCTTTGAGCTTGCGCGACGATCTCCGCCAATTGGCCCACCGGCTTATCAATGCTCATCCAAAGTTCTCGCGGATGGAAGTTGGCAATCACCGCAGGCATTCCGCCGAGGTGGTCGGCATGGGGGTGCGTGATCACGACCACGTCCAGACGATCGATGCCTCGATTCCAAAGATAAGAAGAAACCACCTGCTCGCCGAGATCAAAGTCGGAATGCATCCATTGCGGCAAACCTCCAGCATCGATGAGCAGTGCGCGCCCCTCGGGAGTGACCAGCAGGATGGAATCGCCTTGTCCGACGTCAATGGTCGTCATCTCGATTACGCCGGGGCGAAGGTGAGGACGCGAGGGGACAAACGCGATCCAGACCGCAACGCCAAACAGCAATACGACAGCAGCGAAGGCGGCCCAACGCGCACGCCGGGCCGCAAGCATCGCAAGCGCGAGTGCGGCAATTGAAGCCAATATCATCGCGAGTGAAGGCATCGCCACGCGCAGGTCGGCGATTGACGTTCCCGCGAGATGGGCGCCGCCCAGCCAGTGCACGGTTCCAGCAATGCCCTCGAGCGCGAAGCCGGAGATCCAAACCGCGGGCTTGGCCAGGGTAGTCGAAATATATCCCAGGCCGACGGCCGCAGCGGCGGCTGGCATCAGCACCTGGGTGAGCGGAATCACTGCCAGATTGGCTGGCATTCCCATGGTGGTGGCGCGATGAAAGTGATAGGCCATAAGCAGCGCCAGCCCCGATTGCATCAGGGCC
>DATEBK010000033.1:0-16415 GCA_035287825.1 Terriglobales bacterium | reverse complement strand
ACTTTGACGGCTTACTTTGACAGCTTACTTCGACAACTCTCGATCGAGCGAGAAGGCGCCAGATCCGCGCAACAAGAGTGCGGCCGATACGGCGATCGCGAGCAGATGGTATTCGAATCCCTCACCTTTTTGGGTTCCCATCCAATTCATGAAAAAACCATTGGGGAGGTGAACCATGAAGATGGCTCCGATCATCTCGACGCCGATGCCGAGAGCGGCGATGCGGCTGAGTAAGCCGACGATCAGACCGAGACCGCCGAAGAATTCGGTGCAGATCACCAGAAACGCAACGGGAGCGGGCATTCCCATGTGTTCAAAGAATCCCATGGTGCCGTGAAAGCCGAAGCCGCCAAACCAGCCCAACATTTTCTGCGCTCCGTGGGCGAAAAACACGATACCGAGTACCAACCGCAAGATCGTTAAGGCCACGTCATTGCTTGTACTCATCAGCTTGTTTGCCATAGTTCCTCCTGGAGATTAGACGGCTCCGATTGTACTGCCGCCGAGATTCAACAATTGTCGTTATAACGACATTATACTTCGATTCCCTTCCCCGGCACCAGGATGCAGTTTTCCTGACGTGCGATTTTGGGCTTTGCCGAGAATGGGGTTTGTCGGGCCAGTCGAGAACCGGCGCGGCGCGCTCAACAGTTGAACGTCCGTCGTAACGTGGCGAACGGGCGAAACCATCATAAAATACCGGGTAATTCGCTGTGTTTGAGGGAGATTCGGGACTGAATGTCTACCTACGAAGAGATGTTGCAGGAATTCGAGGTGCATGCGCTTTCGGCAGTGGGGCTAAAACCGCTGATGGAGTACATCGCTGAGCGTCTTCATGCGCGGACTACGCGGTATAACTGGGTGGGGTTTTATTTCATGGAAGAGCCGGCCTGTGATGCGCTGGTGCTGGGACCCCATGCCGGCAGCTTTGAGCCGACGCTGCGAATTCCGCTGAACAAAGGATTATGCGGAGCGGCGGCGAGGTCGGGGCAGACCGTGGCTGTCAACAATGTTGCGAACGATTCGCGGTACCTGGGATCGGACATGGTGAAGTCGAATATGGTGGTGCCGATTTTCGTGAAGGGGCGAGTGATGGCGGAAATTTGTATTGAGAGTTATTTCCTGGATACTTTCACGTCATCGGAACAGCGGTTCATCGAGTCGTGCGCGAAGATGTTGGGGCGGTATATGGAAACAGGGTCGGCAGCAGCGAAGGGCGCGGGCGGCGCGCATTAGAAGGCAACTCAGAGTTCTTCTTCCACCCGATTGAGGCGGCATTATTTGTCGCGGGTACCCAAGTCTGACGCCGTGGCCTGCAATTCCAGAGCCGCCTCGCGGCTGATATTCTCCACAACGGTTACCGTCCGAATTGCGCGAAGCCGTCCCACAGTAACTGCACGGCTATCGCGAGAATCAGAAATCCGAAGATGCGGTTGATGGCACCTACTGTGCCGGGGCCAAGGCGTTTGACGAAAGGGCCTCCGAGGCGCAGGCAGAGATAAACGGTGAGGCCGAGCGCGATGATTCCAATCACCATTCCCAGATAAGAACGAAGACCGTCGGCGTCGGCGGCCAGGCCCATGACCACGCCGATTGAGCCGGGGCCGGAGAGCATGGGCATGGCCATGGGGGTGAGCGAAATGTCGGGCTTGGTCAGGGCCTCGCTGTGTTCTTCGACGGTCATGCGGCCGGAGCCGGTCACCATGCCCCAGGCCGTATTTGCGACGATCAGTCCGCCGGCAATTTTCAATACGGGCAGAGAAATACCAAAGAAGTTCAAGACGAAGCGTCCAAAGAACATGAAGACAACCAGAATGGCGATGACGTAGAGCGCCGTCTTCAGGGCGGTGTTGCGGCGCTCCTCAGGCGAGAAGTCGGAGGTGAGAGTAAAGAACACGGGGATGCCGCCCAAGGGGTTGACGATGGGGAGAAGTGCAAGGAATGTCTCGGTCGCAGCGGTGGGTAATTCATGCAGCAGATGCGGGATCGCCAGGGGAGCATTCATAAAGACAGCGTCACCGGATACTCGGAACAGCGGAAACCATTCTTACGCAGGCTGTAGATGTGTCAGCCCAACTCGATCGAAGGCCTAGTGGTATTGATCGAGTACTGTGGCAGCCCGATTTAAGGCGGCTGCCAGCGCCTTGATTTGTTTTTCGGTACGAGGCAGATCTCGGGCGGCGATCGCTTCGCTCACGCCGGGAATCACTACGGCGGCGTATCCGGTGTACTGTCCGGGGGCGTAAATGGCGTGGTGGTACCAGGGACGGTTGGGCAGTCCTTCCGGGATCAGCAGCGCACGCTCGGCTTCGCGAAGTTTGGCATTCATCTGGTCGGGCGCGTCGGGCATCTTGCGCTGTTTTTGCAACATTTTCGCGCCGGCTTCCTGCAAGCGGTGGGCAGCGGCGACGGCGGCGGAGAAGTCTGGGCCTTTCTCCGCGAAACGGTCTTTACTTTTGTTCTTCGCGGTTTCGATATAGGCGAGAATTTCTTTGCCGTAGCTCTCGTAATCGTAGGGAAGAACGTCGGCGTTGGACATGCGCAGTAACTCTAATCCGTAAACGCGCGACATTTGCTGTTCGTAGAGAAAGTCGGGGTCGGCGAACTTCTTGAACCACGCGAAATCGTCGAACGCGGAGTGATAAACGCCGTAGTCGCCTCCCGAACTGATGTCGGTGGAAGGCACGCCGAGATGCTGCAGGAATACCGTGTAATCGGAACCGCTGCCGAGATCACCGACGGGCACGTCAGTTTGGGCGGCATTCGGAGGGGCGCGGAAAGTAGCAGTTTCCCCGGAACGGCCATTCTCGGCACTCGGCGCGGTTGCCGTTTTCCATGCGTCGTAGACGGTGCCGCCTTGTGGTGATGGTACGGACTTTGCGATTTCGCGGATAAACTCTTTCAGGCTGGGAGTGCCGGAAGCGCCAAACTTTTTGCCGGCGACGGCGACATCCATATTGAAGTAAGCGGCAGCGTTGCCCAGGTCCTGCGCGTGGTCTTCGCCCCATTCCGTGGAACCGATCAGACCCTCTTCCTCCGCGTCCCAGCTTCCGATAACGATCGTGCGTTTGGGCTTCCAACCAGACTTGAGCAGTTCGCCGAGGCCGTGGACGGTCTCGAGCATCGCAGCGGTGCCGCTGTTCGGATCGACGGCTCCGTAGACCCAGGCATCGCGGTGATTGCCGGCAACGACCCATTCGTCGGGCGAAGAAGTCCCGCGAATTTTGCCGATGACATCCCAGATGGTGCGGTACTGGTAATCCTGCTTGAGATGCATTTTCACTTTCGACGGACCAGGACCGACGTGGTAAGTAAAAGGCAATGCTCCCTGCCACTCGCGTGGGGATTGCGGACCGCCGAGATGCTCAAGAATGGGCGAAGCGTCGGCGTAAGAGAGCGGGGTTACGGGAATCTTCGGCATTTGCTCGGATTCGGCGGGCGACACGCGTTTGGAATCCGGCAGATTTGGAGTGGATGCAATGCCGGGGGAGGTGGGATCGCCGGCAAACTGAAACATGAAGCCGATCGATCCACGCTGCACGCCGCTGGCGGGACGCCATGGCCCCTTCGGATAAGCGTCACCGCGGTAGTAGCCATCGTCTCGGGGGTCGGAATAAATCAGGACTCCAGCGGCGCCACGTTCCTGCGCTACGAATGCCTTCACTCCGCGGAAATTTTCGCCATAGCGAACGATGACGATTTTGCCGCGCACATCGACGTTCATCTGCTTGAGTCTGTCGAAGTCGTCGGGCGAGCCATAGTTGGCATAGACCACTTGCGCCTCAGCATCGCCGGAGGGTGACATGCCGTTGTAAGGAGTGACGACGCGGGGATCGTCCTGATAAGGATCGCCGTCAACGTGCTCGCGGCGCGGGCCGTGCATTTCTACTCCGGCGGGCTCAGTCATGTCGACGCGGATTTCCGCGGGATAGTTGAACCACACTTTGTATTCGACGATTTCGGAGTCGAGGCCAGCCTCGCGAAACTTCTTGGCCACATATTCGGCAGTTGCCTTATCTTCAGGAGAACCGGCGATATGTGGGGCTTGGGTAAGAATGCGCAGGTGGTCTTCGGCGAGGCGGGGGTCGGGCACGGCGATGAATTTCTTTTCGACATCACGCTCGGTGACGGCGTCACGAAAACCGGCGATGGGAGCGCTGTCCGGGACGCTGGTCTGATTAAATGCCCACGGGGTCGAACCCAGCAGCACGAAGAACAGAACCACACCTGAAAGAAGTTTCATGACGCTCCTTATATGGTGTACAACGCAAAACTCGGAATGAAGATTGTACCGTGAGCGGAGAACTGAGAGCCGAACGGGTTAAACTAAATGGCGATGAGCAAGACGCCAACGGCACGTTTTTCAGACCGGGTGGAAAATTACGTGCGGTATCGGCCGGGATATCCGAATGAGATTCTCGACCTGCTGCGCTCCGAATGCGGATTACGGCCAAGCCACATTGTTGCCGACATCGCTTCGGGAACAGGCATGTTTACGCGCCTGTTATTGGAAAACGGCAACTCGGTTTTTGCGGTTGAACCCAATTTGGAGATGCGCGAGGCTGGCATTCATCAGCTGGAAGCTTATAACCGACTCGTGTCGGTTGCGGGAACGGCTGAAGAGACGACGCTGCGTTCGGGGTCGGTGGATTTTGTTACCGCTGCGCAGGCGGCGCATTGGTTCGACTTGCCGCACGCGCGGGCGGAATTCGTGCGGATTCTTAGGCAGGATGGTTGGTGCGTGCTTATCTGGAACGAGCGCCAGACGGAAAGCACGGTGTTTCTGCGCGACTATGAACAACTGCTCCTGACATATGGCACCGACTATAAGGAAGTGAGGCACGAACGAACGACCGCCATCATCCACGAGTTTTTTGCGCCGGCAGCGTGCCTGGAGCGGGTGTTCGACATGCGGCAGCAATTTGACTATGAGGGCGCGGCCGGACGACTGCTGTCTTCTTCGTATGCGCCGCTGGAAGGGCATCCCAACTATGCGCCGATGATGTCGGAACTGCGGCGGATTTTTGGCACCCATGCCCGCGATGGCGAAATTGAGTTCGAATATCTTACGCGAGTGTTTTACGGGCGTTTGTGATTTTGATTTGTGATTCAAGAGCGTAAGGCCTGAACATTTTGGCAATTACAAATTCTCGATTACAAGTTATCCGATCCTTATGTCTGAACCCAAATCTTTTCACATGTCTCCCGAGGAGTTTCGCCGTCAGGGCCACGCGGTCGTGGACTGGATCGCGGATTACCATTCCCGCGTTGAGAGCTTTCCGGTTTTATCGCGCGTGCAACCGGGCGAGATTCGCTCGAAGCTTCCAGCAAACGCGCCTGAACAGGGCGAGGCTTTCGAGCAGATTCTTGCCGACATGGAACGCGTGGTGCTGCCTGGAATTACGCACTGGCAGTCGCCGAATTTCTACGCCTACTTTCCGGCGAACGCTTCTGGGCCGGCCATTCTTGGCGATCTGCTTTCTGCGGGACTCGGCGTGCAAGGGATGCTCTGGTCGACCAGCCCAGCATGTACCGAAGTCGAAACGCATGTACTGGACTGGCTGGTGCCGATGCTGGGCTTGCCTGACAAGTTTCTCTCGTCGAGCAGCGGCGGCGGGGTAATTCAAGATACGGCATCGAGCGCCTCGCTTTGCGCGCTGCTGGCGGCGCGCGAGCGTGCTACACACTTTGCCAGCAATCGCAAAGGCGGTGACGGACGGCTGGTCGCTTATTGTTCGACGCAAACGCATTCCTCGATTGAGAAGGCGATGAAAGTTGCGGGGTTGGGTTCGGACAACCTCCGACAGATTGAAGTAGACAAGAATTTTGCGATGCGTCCCGAGGCTTTGGCACGGCAGATCGAGTCGGACATTAAGGCGGGGCTGATTCCCTGTTTCGCTTGCGCGACCGTCGGTACGACTTCTTCTTGTGCGGTCGATCCGGTCAGCGAAATCGGCAGCATTTGCCGCGCGCACAATCTCTGGCTGCACGTGGATTCAGCTATGAGCGGCACGGCCGCACTCTGCCCAGAGTTTCGTTTCCTGAATGACGGAGTAGAGCTTGCCGACAGCTACTGCTTTAATCCGCACAAATGGATGTTCACGAATTGCGATTGCAGTGTTCTCTACATCGCTGATCGCAAGCAGCTGATTCAAACTCTTTCGGTACTGCCGGAATACTTGCGCAATCAGGCGACGGAATCGGGAGCGGTGATTGATTATCGCGACTGGCATATTCCTCTGGGGCGACGCTTTCGCTCGCTCAAACTGTGGTTTGTGATCCGGCATTACGGGATCGAAGGACTGCAGCACCACATTCGCGAACACGTGCGGCTGGCGCAGCAATTTGCAGCCTGGGTGGGCGACGATCATCGCTTTGAACTCGCGGCGCCGGTGCGCCTCAATCTGGTTTGCTTCCGGCTGCGTTCGGGAGATCAGGCGAATCAGCAGCTCATGGATCGATTAAATGGGAGTGGCGACCTCTACCTAACGCACACCAAGCTCGACGGAAAGCACACGCTTCGCTTCTGCGTCGGACAGACCAACACGCAGGAGCGCCATGTAGAGCGGGCGTGGCAGCGCGTTCAGCAGGAGACGGAGAAGTTCGGCGGTTCGTGATTCTGTCGCGATGATCGGTCGAGTAGGGTACCAGCATGACACGGGAAATTTCAGCAGGTGGCGTCGTGCTTCGAGAAATCTCCGGAGTGTGGCAGGTCGCGCTGATTGAGCCGCGGAAAGACAATCCAACAGAAGATGAGCCAGCGAAACAAGATCTGAAACGGGCAGCCTCGCCGCGCAAACGGAGCCGCGCCGTGTTCATGCTGCCGAAGGGAATCGTCGATGCGGGCGAAACGGCGCGGGTCGCAGCCGTGCGAGAGGTGCAAGAAGAAACTGGCATCACCGCAGCAATCGTCACCAAGCTCGCGGACAACAAGTATGTTTACGTCCGTAAGTGGGGAGATGGCGAACGGGTTTTCAAGATCGTGAGCTTCTATCTGATGCGCTATCTGTCCGGTGAGATTGATGACCTTGCAGATGACATGCGGATCGAGGTGATGCGAGCTGTGTGGGTGCCACTGGCGGATGCAGCCAAGCAACTGGCCTATAGCAACGAGCGCAAGGTGCTGCGCCAGGCACAGGAACACCTGGAGAAACGGGGCCTGACGGCCTGACGGTTGAAAAGGTCAACCCGCGCCGAGTGCGCGATCAATTTGCTTCTTTTCCTCCGGTGTCAGACGGCGGACCGCGCCTTTTTTCAGATCGCCCAGGTTGAGCGGGCCGATCGACACTCGCATGAGTCGCAAGACCTGGACGTTGAGTGCTTCCAGCAGTCGCCGGATCTGGCGATTCTTCCCCTCGTCGAGAATAATTTCAAGCCAGCTATTTTTGTCGCCATGCCGCAAGAGACGGGCTGACTTGGCACGCAGATGTTCGCCACCGTCGGCGATACCACGAACGACTTTCTTGAGGAGATCGGGGTTGGCGACGCAGCCCACCTGCACGTGATACTTCTTATCCAAGTGGCTGGATGGATTGGCGATTTTCGCCGACCACTTGGAATCATTGGTGAAGAGCAGCAGACCTTCGCTCGCTTTATCGAGGCGTCCGACGGGGCCAACCCAGGGCAAGCCAGGATCGAGCAGGGTGTAAACGGTGGCGCGTCCCTTCTCGTCGGAAGCGGTGGTGACGACTCCCCGCGGTTTGTTCAGGACGAGATAGATTAGCGGAGCATGAGCGAGCAACGTGCCGTCAACCGCGATCTTTTCCTGGAGAGTCCAATCTTGCGGATTCCGGCCTGGATCGATTCGGACCGGGGTTTCCGGATCGGTGATGGTGCGTTTGTTGAGCGAGACCCGGCCGGCGCGTATCAAGACAGCAGCCTGCGAACGCGAGCAGTGGCCCATTTTGGAAAGAGCTCGCGCCAAGCCAATGCGTTTCCGGGGCCTCATTATTCTCATGCTAAATGGATACGGCTGGAGCAGCACATTGGCGCTGGCTCTTTGGTGGGGTTGTTTTTTATCCCTTGCAGGTGAGAAATTAACCGGGCATTTTGGCAGGCATTTGCAGATAGCTCTACTTGACGGTAATCGGGTTCAGGAGGCTTCGTGGCCATTGACGCTCCATCGAGCAGCGGGGCAGTGAGCAGTGCGGCGGCACGCGTGGCTGTAATGACCACCGACGAATCGGTGATGCTGGCCGCACAAGAAAGCCTCGCCTCGGACTTTCATATTACGTTGCTCGACTCCGCCGAGGGAGTGCTGGCGCTACAGAATGAGGTGCCGCTCGAAGCCGTGATTCTGGAGCTGGACACGTTAGAGGGAATGGCCGAGCCCCTGCTCGAACTGGTCGCCCGGCTGCGCGCAGCCGATGAGGATCTGGTGCTGATTGGCTTGATCCATTCGCTGACCAAACTGTGGCGGCGCAAGTTTCTGGCTGCGGGGATGGCGCAGTGCTTTGTGGCCCCGGTGGATTTCGCCGAGGTGCGGACGTTTCTACAGAGCGGGCTCGAACAGCGCAGCCGCGAAATTGAAGGGCGAAGAGTCCGCGAGGATGCGCGGAGCCGGTACTCCTTCGGCGAACTGATTGGCGGCAGCGAGGCAATGCACCGCGTGTATGACGCGCTCAGCCGCGTGGCGCCGGGCAGCACTACGGTGACGATTCGAGGAGAGAGCGGAACCGGCAAAGAACTGGTGGCACGCGCGATTGTGGCCAACAGCCTGCGCAGCGAGCAGCCTTTTATCAGCGTGAATTGTGCGGCACTGCCGGAGACGCTGATTGAATCGGAGTTATTTGGACACGAGAAGGGGGCGTTTACCGGAGCACACCAATCGCGCGCCGGACACATCGAGATGGCTGATGGAGGGACGCTGTTTCTCGATGAGATCGGGACGCTGGGACTGGCTCTGCAGAGCAAACTGCTGCGCGTTTTGGAACAGCATGCAGTGCAGCGTCTGGGCGCGAAGGCTCCGAGAAAGATCGATTTTCGGCTGATCACCGCGACCAACGAGAACCTGGAGCAGGCGGTACAGGCCGGAAGATTCCGCGAAGATCTGTATTACCGGATCAACGTGGTTCCGATTGCTTTGCCACCCCTGCGCGAGCGCCAAGGGGACATCGCGCTGCTGGTGGACCACTTTCTGCGATTTTATTGCGCTGCGAACAGTATGCCAGTGAAGACCATCGACACGGAGGCGCTCGAAGTGTTGGAGGATTATCAGTGGCCGGGCAATGTGCGCGAACTGGAAAACCTGATGCAACGGCTGGTGCTGATGGTGCCGGGCTCGAACATTGTGGTCAAGCATCTGCCGCAGGGAATTTTATATACCAGCTCCGCGAAGCAGGAGTCGCTGCTGATTCCTGAAGAAGGCCTTTGTTTTGACGATGAGATGGCGCGGATCGAAGTTGCTTATTTGCAGGCGGCGCTGCGGCGGACAGGTGGAAAGAAAACGATGGCAGCGGCGTTGTTGCGAGTGGATCCGCAAAGGATGAAGTATCTGTGCCGCAAGTATGGGCTTCCGAGTTGAGCAGCGCCTTGAAGGAAAATCCATCCCGGTAAAATGGGCGTAATGGGTTAAAAATTAACCTGTTTGTGGTTGATTATTGACCACCGGAAGAATACCGGCTGTGAATCGGTTCCGATAGGGGAGCCTGATTCCTGTATCTTGCTGAAATTGCTCAGGCGTTCGGTCATGCGCTAGAGCGAGGTGGGTGTGGAAGGTTTGGCAGGGCTCGTGCATTAAGAGATGGCAGACAGGGCGGGGCGAGGAAAAATCCCCGCGGTCAAAGCGTGCAGGCTGAAAAATTCCGCGGAGGAAATGAGATCAATGAGCATCGAGAAGAAATCTCTGATTAACAACATGACGGCCACCAAGAAGGCCATCATCGCCAGCAACCAAACCGTTAGCCCTGTAAGTTTCAGCAAGGGTGCTGGGCTGAGCAAGGGCGCCGGACTGAGCAAGGGCGCCGGGCTGAGCAAGGGCGCCGGGCTGAGCAAGGGTGCTGGGCTGAGCAAGGGCGCTGGGCTGAGCAAGGGCGCTGGACTGAGCAAGAATTTCTTTTAGTTGAGAAGTTTGAGTTATGTGCTTCAGGGCCGTGCGATTCAGCACGGCCCTTAGCTTTTTCTGGCTGGTTTTTCGAGCTGACTCTCTCGAGTCTCAGCTACTTCCGCTTTCTCTTTTCCCTCTTACCAGATTTTTCTTCTGACGAAATCGCTGGCGGCTCGCCACGCGAGGCCTGCGATGCTTTGGCGTCCAGTATCGATCTTGGCCGTGCCTGTCATTCCATCCATCAGTCTGCCCTCGGAGTTAGGCTCTTGCACGGTGACGGCGTAGTAGTGGGGCGGGACCAGTCCTTTGTATTGGGATTTGGGTTCGAGTCCCAGCTCGATTTCGGAGGAGGCCAAAGCGATCTCGCCGACCACACCCGGCAGCGAGTGGATCGTGGAATCGATGTGGAGGGTGACCGTCTGTCCGAGGTGTACGTCGCGCATTTCAGATTCAGGAACGTACAAGCGTGCGCGCAGCGTAGAGAGGTCGGCGATTTCGACAGCTGCGGCTCCGGCATTCAGACGAGAACCAAGAAGATCTTCGGTACGCGAGCTTATGACGCGGCCGGCGATCGGACTACGGAGCTGCAGTTGGCCGGCTTCCTGCGTCAGCAGTTGACTCTTCTGACGGTCCTGCTGGAATTCCTGTTCCGTGCCAGCCGCGACGGCATAGCGCAACTGGGCGTCGGTGTTGCGGGCGCGAGCTAATTGCAGATCGGCCTCGATCCGGGACCGCTGCGACTCCAGATCGAGATTGCGCAGGCGCAGGAGCGGACTGTCGCGATCGACCTTCTGCCCTTCGTGGACGAATACATCGACTACGGTTCCGGGCACTTCGGCGCGCACCACGGCACGCTGCACGGGTTCGAGGATGAATCGTGCCTGCACTGTCTCCGGAAGAAACGGAATGGCGAGCAGGATAATCGAAGCGGCAACAAAGATTGCAATGCGAGTTTTGTGGCGCAGCACTGAGCCGCGCTTGGCCTCGTAGACGGATACCATAAATTTTCCAAACTTGACGATTCTCGATTTGAAGATCAGAAAAGCCACTAAAACCGTGGGCACGAAAGCCCACTCGGGGCTAAAGTGACGGAAGATGTTGCCCGCTAATCGTGCCACGGCGTAGAGGAGCAGGTAGCTATAGATGCCGGAGAGGATTGCGTAGGGCACGAAAAACCAGCGCAGCCGCGGACGCACGTATGGGACTTCGACGGCAAGCCGGAAAACGTGCTTCTGCACCCAGCTCAACAGCAGCGCGGTTGAACGCTCCTTGATGCTGTCAATGCCGAGCGTTTCGGACATGACATAGTAGCCGTCGAGTTTGACCAAGGGGTTGAGATTCACCAGGACAACTGCGATTCCTGCGATCAAGATCACTTTGTAGGCGAGGTCGTGGATGGCGCCACCCGGCGGCGTTCCCCACCAGATAACGGTGGCTAGGGAACAGATCATCAGTTCCGTCCAGATGCCGACTACGCAGGTGATCACGCGCTGGAGACGGTTGGCATAGACCCAAACTTCGGTGACATCGACAAAGAAAGCGGGCGTCAGATAAATGAGGTGAAAACCGGTAGCGTGGACGCCGCCTCCGTAATGCTTGCACGTGAGCGCGTGGGCCGACTCGTGAAAGAAAGCCATGATAAAGAACAAAATCCAGAATTCGGCGAGATCGGCCGCCGATTTGTCAGTGAAGGTGTAGTACTCGAATGTGTCAACGCCGATCTGAGACCAATGAGTAATGAAGACATAGGTCATGAAGGCAAACAAGAACAGGGTTACGGCCGTGAACCATGGGGTGAAGAGGAACCAGAGTTTGCGGTGCGCGACTTCCACCAACTCATCGACATCCCAGCGAGCGACGACGATGTGCGCCATGTCGCCGGACTTGGCCTTTTTCTGTTTCTTGCGGCGCTCGCGGAGTTTCTCCATGAGGGCCGCGTTTTTTTCCTGCGGCGACTGGTACCAGAACTTGAGATCCTCCATCATCTCGGCGAACATGCGGACGTCTTCGGCGCTTGCCTGGGTTCCGGTTTCGACGGCGAATAACTCGGCAATTTCGTCGTAAGACCGCTCCCCATCAAAGAGGTGCGCGAGTTGCCACTGCTGCGGGCTCAAGCGGAATAGATTGGTTGATCCTGGCACGTGCGCAAGGACGAGCGGCGCACCTTCCTCGATGTGTTCGCGGCCCACCAGGGTAGGATCCATCTTGAAGATCCGCTTGCTCCGGGTGGGCGTGGTTATCTCGGGAAGAACGTCGAGCGCTTCGGCGAGGTTCATGGCAGGTCAGGAACACGGATGTTGGTAGTCATGCCAGGACGCAAATTCTTCACAGGTCCGACAAGCTGAGCGAGAACCTCGATGGTGCCGCTGGAAGGATCGATGACCGGACTGATTTCCATTACGCTGGCGGTGAATTTATAGTCTCCGCTGTCGGGTGAAGTGACTTCGAGGGATTGTCCACGCTGGATCTTGCCCGCGAAGCGCTCGGGCAAAGTGAACTTCACGCGCAGGGGGGAAGTCTCGGTAACCCAAAACATGCGATCGCCTCGGTTAACCTCTTGCCCGGCGCGAATGTAGCGGCGCGCGATAATTCCAGTGAACGGTGCGCGGACGCGGGTTTTCTCCAACTCGAGCTCGAGCGAGCGCTCAGTTTGCTGCGCATTGACGAGGAGCTCTTGGACGCGTTTGACGTCCCACTGGTCAGACTCGGCTTTGAAGCGAGCGTGGTCATACTGCTCCTGAGTAATGAGTTGGGCTTCCCACATTTTCCGTGCGCGTTCGGCATCGGCTTCGAGTACTTTGGCCTCGGCTTCCCAGTTCTTGAGATCGGCGGCGGTGCTGCGGGTGCGGGCTCGGGCCGCATCGAGATCAGCGGCGGGCTGTCGATCGTCGAGTTGGGCCAAGAGTTGGCCGGTTTGGACCGAGAGGCCGGGTTCGGCGAGGACGGTGGCGACAACTCCATTGCGCTCGGCGGCAACGTCGACCTGGTGCTCGACGATGAGCGGGCCGGAGGCTACGAAGAAAGGATCGTGAGGGGGCGGAACAGGAGCGGGCGACGCGTTCGGGACGGGACGGGGCGCAGCCGCGGCGGGCCGCGAGTCGGTGCAGCCGAACTGCAGGAACACCAGTGCGAGCGTCAGGAGAATCATTGCCGCGTTTTTGTAATTCATCACGATGTGAATCTCACCATCCGAACCATGACCACAGCTTGGAATAAAACCACAAAAATGCGCCGCGAAAAAGCACATAGCCAACGGGATGCCATCCGACCGAGATTTTACCCAGGCCTTGCATTCCCGGACGCAGGCGACCGTCGGGATTGGGAACGTTGACGCGGGCGTAAAAAGATCGGGCTTCGCCGTCGGGCTGGCTTTTGGGACTGATCACGTCGACGGTGCCGCGAAACGTTTGCGATGGGAATCCTTCGACTTTGATGGCTGCAGGAGCGCCGGGATGAAGCAAGGAGATCTCGGATTCATCGATAGCAATATCAACGCGGGCTGCGGAACTATCCACGATTTCAGCGAACGTGTCGCCGGCGGCGAGGTGACGGCCGGTTAAGTCTTCGACATGAGGGGTGGTAACCCAGCCATCGAGTGGAGCGAGGAGGTGGGTTTTCTGCAGACGCTCACGAGCGCGATCGACCTCGGAGCCCCAATACTTCGCCTGCACGCCCTGAGTGCCAGCCTGGGCGCCATCGTTGGCAGCGAGCGCGCGATTCATTTCCATGGATGCGGTCTGGTACTTGGCTTCGGCTCCAGCGAGAGCGGCGCGGTAATCCCAGTCTTCGAGGTCAGCCAAGACCTGACCACTATGCACGTGATCTCCTTCACGAACGTAAACCTGGTGGACCACACCGTCGATTTCAGGTTCCACCTGCGCCGATCGGGCGGAAGTTACGGTGGAAGTTCCATCGACGCGCATGGGGATGGGGAAAATTGCAAGAAACAAGACCAAGCCCGCGGCACCGGCAATGAACAGGGCGCGGCGACGTTTTTCGAGGGCCAGGAATTTTTGCTTTTTTTGCAGAATCGGCCCCAGGAGGCCGATGAACGGAACTTCTTTGTAGAGCGAAGCATTGCGCACTGCGACGGTCGCCTGGCCTCCGAGGACGCGGATCATCTCCAGGTGCGCTTCGTTGAGAAAATCGGGGTCGCTGCTTTCGAACAACAGGAGGCCGAGGCGGCCTTCGTCGTCGGCAAGCGGGAGTGCATAGAAGGCGCGCATGCCGGAGTCGGCGAAATATTTGCGGAAGGGCGCTTTCATCGATTCTTCGGGAGCGTCGATTTCGCCTTGGTCTTCCCGCTGGGAAATAAAGACAGCGTCGCTAATGTCGGCGACAGCGGGGATGATGTCTTCGAGTTGCGTGATCTCGCGAGCACCGGGGTTGATCTGCTCGATGCCCGAAATGGCTTTCAGGCGCAACTTACCGCGTTCGTCCAGCGCGACGGAGGCGCGCTCGTAAGGAATTACGGCGCTGGGCGTGTTGACGACTGCCTGCAGAACACGATCGAGGTTGAGCGTGGAAGTGATCTCAGCGCTGACATGGACCAGGGTTTGCAGAATTTCGACTTTCCGTTCGGCCTGTAGAAGCCCGGCGTTGTTTAGAGCGATGGCCGCGGTTTCGGAAATGGAATTCAGGAGGAAGAGATCATCCTCGTCAAAGGGAGCGCCATCCATCTTGTTGATAGCTTCGATGATCCCCACCTGTTTTTCGTGGGCGACAAGGGGACAAACGATCGCGGAAAATGGACCGCCTTCGAGGGCAGAAGGATTGCGTAGGACGAGACGCTCGGCGTCTTTTTCGTCTGACTCGTCACCAGTAATAAGGAGGGGCTCGCCGGAATCGGAGACCTCGGCAATGTAGCCTTCGCCGGTTCGTTGAGATGAACCAACCACGGCAGTCGGGTCGCTTCCCGACTGCTGCATCAGAAGCAACTCATTCTCGTCTTTGACGAACCACAAATTGACGGCTTGAACACTCAGCACCTCACGGGTTTTGGAGACGATGAGAGGTTGTAGCTCGTCCATTTCGAGCGTGGCGCTGAAGACTTTTTCAAGATCGTAGAGTTGGGTGAGTCGCGAAACGGATTCGAGCAACGCGTTGCGTTCATCCTCATAGAGCATGCCGCTAACCAGGGCCGGCCCGGCGAGCCCAGTGAGATCGACTAATATCTCCAGCTCGGAGGATCCGATCGCGCCTCCGAAAGAGGCCACTTCCAGAGCACCGACGAGAATGTCGTTGACCATGATGGGAACGCACGCCAGAGAGAGGAGGGTGCGGCGGGCGTGGAGGTGAGCATAGTCCTCGCGAGCCAGTTCGTTGCCGGAAAACAAAAGCGGTTGCTGTTCTTGTTCGAGAGTTCCGAGCGTGCCGGAGCCGGCGGGCACGGTTGGATCATCGAGGCTAATATCGCCCGCGGTAGCTTTGGCGGTCCAGTTAGCGGGCTCTCCGGAGCTGAGCGTATACACGACGGCAGCGCCTTCGGGAACCAGCTCGGCGGCTTGTTGAGCCAGCAATGCGGCCCTTGGAGCCAACTCGCGTTCCCGAAGCATGGCGCTGAGCAAGCGGGTTGACACTTCGACGTGTTCGGAAGGCTGCATTCTCGAAATTTCTTAACTTAAGGGCGCAGAATTACGATATCGAAGGGGAGGTTTGACCCAAGCACGTTGCGGAGCTCCCGTAACTTGAGCGGCCAACTTTAGCAAACGGACGGGGCGGTGTCAATTGATGGCTACAGGCGAGAGACTCAGAGTTCCCCGAGCACTGCTATCGTTGGCAACGAGGATAGTCTTCGAGAAATTCTGATTTCATGCAAATGTCAGACGGCTGCCAGATAAGAGAGGCTCTGGAGTATTTCTAACGGGAGTGCAATTAGGATCCGCAACCTTACCGGCTGACTAAAACTCGACCGCTCTGGCGATTTGATATTTTGTCTCCGGGAACGTAACCCCGGACAGCAAGAGACCCTTGTGGCGATTTCTCAGGTTGGGATTGCCCCCTGAATGAGCCGGTTCTGAATCTGCAGCGGGTACAACATTGCCCTCGTTGCTGATAGATAAGGTCATAGTTTGCGAGCAACCTGGGCAAAGCCAGAAATATTCTGTTCGAAAATTACGTTGGGCCAGAGCAGCGTCATTTTCGAGACGAAACAACTTGCCGTCTGTCAGGTAGCGAAATTCATTCGCACACGAGGAATTGAAACACTTGGCGAGCATAGACCTTAGTTGTCGCTCAAAGTTAGGGCTGCCTATCTCTAACGTAGCGTTGTGACTGTTGCATTTGTAACGCGCGCGGGTTGTGGAATCAATCCAGTGTTTCCTGTACGAAAACCGAGTCGACCACGCGAAAGGCCACGAAGCGCAATCGG
>DATEBK010000032.1:0-5553 GCA_035287825.1 Terriglobales bacterium | reverse complement strand
CGACTTTGGCACCAGCTCGCCGAGGATGACATGCAGGCTCGTAATCGATACGAAGGCGACGGTGACAGCGATGGCGTGGGCGTAGAGAGTGGCGTGTGGAATGCGTCCGATCCAGGATTCAAACAGGCGGGCCAGAACCGGCTCGCCCAGCCAGCCCAGAGCCAGACTGGTAACGGTGATGCCGAGTTGTACTCCGTTGACTACGCGGGTGAGCTGCTGGTGGAGCTTGAGAACGATGCGAGCCCCGGCGCGATGCGCTTCGATGAGCTGCTGGATGCGGGTTTCGCGGACGCTGACGAGCGCGAATTCAGCCGCGGCGAAGAAAGCATTCACCGCCACCAGTAGCAGGACGACGAACACCCGCAGCAGCACGGATGCAATCATGGAATCCTAATTCTAACATTTTAAAGGAGGTAGACGAATGGCGGCAGATTCGGCATCAGCCGCCGCCGGAAGTTGCAAGCCATCTTCGCCTTGCGCGGGTGCAACATCTTGTATGGGTACAATTGAAGCAGGCATCTAATGTTGGGGATCTAGCCACCGGCTTCAGCCGGGGGCATTCTGAGCGAGAAGCAGCGATCCGACGATGTCGAAGAAAAGCAATGGCGAACAAACGCGATGTCGAAGAAACGGCTGATTGCTTTCTTTTTCATCGCCCGGCGGTCTAAGTAAATGCCGGTCGACATGCCGGGCGTATTCGGAAGATTCGAGGAAGATTCCAGGAACATTTTAGGAACTATTCCGGTGTTTCTCCCGTAACAACAGATACGTGGCAGCAGTCCTAAGATTCGAACTCAAGCAGGAGGCGGTCGTGGAAGGTAACGGCAATAGCAAGAAGAAGCGGCGTAAGCGAATTATTATCTGGAGCTCGATAGCGATCGTGGTTGTGGCTCTGGTCGTCACCGGTGTGGTGATCGCTTCGACCGGCAACAACAAGATCGACCCCTCGAAGCTCGCCAAGGTTGAAAAGGGCGACCTGGCAAAAAGCGTGGTGGCAACCGGCAAGATCACGCCCATCACCGAGGTCGAGGTTAAGTCCAAGGCCAGCGGCATCGTGAAGAAGCTTTACGTCGATTACGGCGACCAAGTCAAGAAGGGGCAGTTGCTCGCCGACCTCGATCGGGATGAGATTCAGGCTCGGGTCGATCAGGCGCGCGCCCAACTGGAAGCCTCAACCGCCAGCCTGGAAGGCACCCGCGCCGATTTGCTGCGCGCGAAAGTCGATGCCGAGGGTCCGGACGTTCCGCTGCTGAAACGCGCCTATGATCGCGCCAAGGGCATGGCGAGCGACGGCGTAGTTTCCGCCTCGGCGCTCGACGATGCCGAGAAAAATTACGTGATGGCTCTGAACAAACAAAATGTGGCGAAGGCGCAGTTGCAGGTATTGCAGGCCAAGATTGGCCAGGCTCAGGGCCAGATGTCGCAGGACCGTGCGAACTTGAAACAACTCGAAGAGCAACTCGCGTACACCACGATTGAATCTCCGTTGGATGGAATCGTACTGTCGCGCGACGTGGAAATTGGCGATGCGGTGAGTTCGATTCTGGTGCTGGGTTCGACCGCGACTCTGGTGATGACGCTCGGCGACACCAGCGAAGTTTACGTCAAAGGCAAAGTCGACGAGAGCGATATTGGTAAGGTTTATCTGGGACAGCCCGCCCGCATCAAGGTTGAGTCGTTCAAGGACAAGACATTTACCGGTAAGGTGACGAAGATTTCTCCCATGGGCGTGGAGAAAGATAATGTGACGACCTTCGAAGTGCGCGTCTCCATCAACAATCCCGGAGGCGAGCTGAAAGCCATGATGACGGCCAATGCCGAGATCATTCTCGATGAGCACAAGGGCGTTTTGCAGATTCCAGAAGGCTCGATCATCTACGACAAAGACAAAAAAGCGTCGGTCGAAGTGCCTGACCCTAAGGCGAAAGATGGCAAGAAAAAGGTTGCCGTCAGCATCGGCATTTCGAATGGGGCCAAGACCGAGTTGCTGTCAGGGTTGAAAGAAGGCGATCAAGTCGTGCTGCAGTAAAAAGCGAGCACCGGATAGTCGAATTCCCACGGAGGCGAATTTACTATGACGCAGGTTTCCCATCGTGCTGTGCGTACACTGGCTTTCATTCTGGCGACGTCGCTCGCTGGCTTCGCATCGGTCATTGGAACCTTTGACCGTTCGTTCCAGGTCAACGGCAACGTTGATCTTGAAGTGCTGACTCGCTCGGGCGATGTGGTCGTACGCAATGGCCCGGCCGGCACGGTCTCGATCCATGCCAAAATCGAATCGGGCACTTCATGGTTTGGGGGAGACCACAAAGAGGACGTGCAGCAATTGCAGTCCAATCCTCCCATTCGCCAGAACGGCAACAGCATCCGGATCGACTATGTAAACATCAACAACATTTCCATCGACTACGAAATCACAGTGCCAGAGAACACCGCGATTCACAGCCACACCGGCAGCGGCGATCAGACGATTGAGGGGCTTAAGGGCAGTGTCGACCTGGAGAGCGGGTCGGGCGATTTGAAACTGGCACGACTCACCGGCGAAATGCATTTCCAGACGGGGTCCGGAAATATTCGCGGGCACGAGCTCTCCGGCCCGGCGCGGATTAAAGCCGGGAGCGGCGACATTGTGGTCGACGAAGTGGGAGCAGGTGATGTGGAAATCCGCACCGGGTCGGGCAACATCACTGTCAACGGAATCAATGGCGGATTTCACGCCGAGGCGGGCAGCGGCGATATTCACGGCAAAGGACTGCCCAAGAATATGTGGAGCGTCCGCACGGGCTCAGGCAACGTGACTCTGAATGTGCCGTCTGATGCCGCGTTTGACGTCGATATCTCTTCGAATTCCGGCTCGGTCACGCTCGGCCATCCGGTGAGCACGACGGTTCAGGGACGAATCGAGGAGTCGCGGAAGAGCGTAGTCGGCAAAGTGCGAGGCGGCGGCCCGATGGTTACCGTCCACACTGGATCAGGCGACGTGCAAGTCGACTAAAACAACCAACGACAACCAAATTTTTGTTGGAGAGAACTCGCTGCCCGTCGTGGGGATCTCTCCGCCTGCTCCCGCACAAACTCACGCGGCCTTGCTCGCGGCGATTGAATCGAGATCGGCAATCACTCCCGATGGAATCTTAAGCCTCACAGCCTGAAGGTTCTCGCGCAGATGCGCGACGGACGAGGTTCCCGGGATCACCAAAATATTGGGCGATCGCTGTAGCAGCCAGGCTAGTGCGACCTGCATCGGCGTGGCGTCGAGCCGGGCGGCGACATCGGACAACGTAGTCGACTGCAGTGGACTGAACCCGCCGAGTGGGAAGAACGGCACATAGGCGATGCCATCCCGTGCAAGATCGTCGATGAAAGCGTCATCGGCTCGATGCGCGAGGTTGTAGTAGTTCTGGACGCAGACGATGGGAGCGATCTCGCGGGCTTCCGCGACCTGCGCAGGCGTCACATTGCTCAGCCCGATATGACGCAGCAAGCCCTTTTGCTGAAGTTCGGCTAGCACGGTCATAGGCGCTTCGATCGACCCCTCTGCAGGTTCCTCGATGCTGAACATACTGCGCAGGTTGACAACATCGAGCACATCCAGTCCCAGGTTGCGGAGATTGTCGTGCACGGCCGTTGTCAGTTCTTCGCGCGAAAAAGCCGGAATCCATGATCCATCTTCACCGCGCCGGCAGCTGACTTTGGTGACGATTACGAGATCGTCGGGATAAGGAGAAAGCGCCTTCCGTATGATCTGGTTTGTGACATGAGGACCATAAAAATCGGAGGTGTCGATGTGGTTCACACCAGTGGCAACGGCCTCGCGCAGAACGGCGATCGCTGCATCAACATCGCGCGGAGGCCCCCATACCAGCTTGTTTCCATCTCGTCCGGCGAGTTGCATAGCGCCGTAACCCATACGGTCCACTGTCATGGACGTGCCCGGCAGGGTGAAGCTGCCTGCCAAATCAGTTTGCTTAATCATTTCGTTTCTCCATTTCAGTCGTCTTCCGTTCGTCGTGCGTTCCCCGTGGAACTATTTTTGGGAAGTGAGACTCGTAGTCACAAGATCTAGAACGACTCTCCCACCAGTTCCTCGCTTTTCTTCCACAGCGCCTCTGCATTCCTGGCGTCCAGCGCGTATGCACGCACTCCTTCAGTTATGGAATCAACCGGTACAGATTCCGGCACGATGCTGCTAACGTGGCAGTCCTCACAATATCGACCGCCGATTTCTTCAGCGGGAGCAACCACTCCAGCCCATACCGAAGTTGCGGCTCCTTGCGGAATACTCTTCCATCGGAACGGCGCCTTCCCTTCCGCCGCGAGTTGCCGATTCCGCTCTTCGATGATTTTTTCAATTGCGCTGGCGTCCACGTGGCGACCCAGTTCGGTGTGGATTACTCCTGGATGCACCGCCGCTGCACGTATGCCACGATCCCGATGGCGTTTGTCGAAGGCAACCGCGAAGAGAATGTTCGCCGTTTTGGAACGGCCGTAAGCAGCGAAGGGCTCATAAGGAGTCCGCTTAAAATTGGGGTCATCGAGGTCGACATTGGAATAGCGGTGACCCAACGAAGAAAGATTGATCAGCCGTCCGCCGGTTCGAATGAGCGAGGCAATCCGGTTGACCAGCACAAAATGGCCCAGATGATTCGTACCGAATTGCGTTTCAAAACCGTCGGTTGTGTAGCCAAGCGGTGTGGCCATCACTCCGGCATTGGCGATGATCACGTCGAACGGTTCCGCTTTCGCAAGCAACCGGTCGGCGCAGGCACGCACGCTTTTCAGGTTGCCAAGATCGAGTTCAATGAGCTCGAAACTTCCACCATTGGCCGCGGCATCCTTTCGGACCTGCTCAGTCGCAGCTTTAGCCTTGGTCAAATCCCGCGCCGCACCTACAACCTGGGCGCCGTGCGCGGCCAGGGAGCGCGCCGTTTCCACGCCCAGGCCAGCTGAAACGCCGGTTATGAGAATCCGTTTGCCCCGCAGATTTACGCCAGACAAAACGTCATCTGTGGTCGATGTTGCACCAAATACCTCAACCATTGCCTTCTCTTTTACTTCCACCATTGTCGTCTCCTTGAATACATTAGTCGGTTAAGTGGGTCATACTTTCGCCCACGACAGCAGAAGCGCCACGGTTGGCGCGAGACTAATCACCACGCGATCGTTACGTTTTCCCAGCGTGTGAATGTACCTGTCGGGCCGTCCGGCCCGAGCATCGCAACGCGCACCACTTCGCGAGAACCTTCCTCGACAGAAGCAGTGCCCTCATATCCGTTGAGGTTTGTCTTGGTGAAGCCCGGCGAGACTAAGTTGACCTTGATCCCGGTGGACTCCAGTTCGATCATCATGGCCAGTGTTATGGCGTTAAGAGCCGCCTTGGACGCAGGGTACACGGGGCTAAACAACGCGTGGTAGGGATGGGCGCGGTTCGCGTTATCTGCGAGCGATCCGACGCCGCTTGACACGTTTACGATGCGGGCATCCGACGACTCGCGCAGCAGCGGCAGCATCGCCTGGTAAACCGCGAGGACGCCGAACACGTTGGTCTCCCAC
>DATEBK010000031.1:0-3658 GCA_035287825.1 Terriglobales bacterium | reverse complement strand
TGCAATGCTCGTGAGGCATCTAGGCGCAGCACCAGGGAAACTCTCGCGCCTTGGTGGCACAGCGCGCTCGTGCTGGCAGCTTTAGAGGTATTGTCGGTGGCTGCCGGATACCAGAAGGGAGTTCCGAACGCACATATTCCGGGCCTCAGTTCCAAGCTCTCCGGCTATCTCACAATTTTCTTGGCGGAGTGGTTCCTTAGTATTGCTGATTTGGCTGGCACTCCGACGGCGCGGGCTTACAATCGGCAGGTTGGTTTCCGGACGCTGGGAAACACTCGCCAGTTTCTTAAGAGATCTGGGACTTGCTGCTGGATTTGTTGTCGCCATCATTGCAGTTGAACAAGGTTTGAGCTTTCTGCTTCATGCCAACTCCGACACCGGCCTTGAACGCATCATTCCCAAGACGGCTTTGGAACTTGCGGTGTACCTGATCATCGCGGCGACCGGTGGATTTTGTGAATAACTCATCTTCCGCGGATACTTGATGCTGCAATTTAGCGCCTGGACTGGCAGCAGCACGGCAGGCCTGATCAGTCAGGGCATACTTTTCGGCCTGGGTCACGCCTACTATGGTTGGAAACTCATGCTCATCATCATGCTGCATGGATCGTTGCTTGAATTGCTCACCTACTGGCGTAAGAGCCTGCGTCCGGCGATGCTGGCGCACGGACTACTAACCGTGGCTTAGCGGCCAAATGGTGTCATCCAGGACCCACTAAGCTGTTGTAACTACGTTGCTGTGATGTTTCGACTCACACACGCTTCCGCCAAAACAAATGACATTCGAACCACACATACCGTTTCGCATGCCGTGGACGGCTAGTCCCACTTTCGATGTGCACTACTGTCGTCTTCTTCCACAAGGCGCTGTTTGAGCGGCGCGACCAGCGAACGCTGAAACGCCGGTTGCTTGGTAAGAGCCAGTTGCAGCGCGGCTGCGTAGTAAGGGCGAGCCTCTCCTCGTCTGCCGAGCGCATCCAGCACGCTGCCCATCTGTGCGTTCACTTCGGCCGAGTCGGGGGCGAGAGCTACAGCTTGTTGTGCTTCCTGGAGTGCTTCGGGCAATCTCTTGCCGGCGAGAAACACACCTGCCTTTTGTGCGTGAGCCAATGCGGCCGCAAGTGGGAGCTTGAAGCGTCCTTCGTACACAAAGACACTGGAATCGATTGCATCGGCAGGCTTCAAGGTTTTGAACTGCTCATATGGATTGAGTGGAGGCGGGCCGAATTCGAATCCCGTGAGATTAACCGCGCTGATGAACACGGGACCATCGATTGCCGGAGTAGCGTCGGAAAGCGTGCCCAGCCAAATTGATTCTATGGTCGGAAGCAGCTTGCATGGGATCTTGTAATAGTCGTAGTCGATCACGCCGGTTCCGAAGTAAACGAACCAGCAGTTTTTTATGTGTCGCTCGTCGGTGTATCGCTTGACGGCATGCAATTGTTGCGCCCAGTCCGCACTCGAATCGCTCACATACCTCCAGACGTTCTTTGGGCCACCGAAGGCCTCGTTGGCATAGCCGATGCAGTTGGGGAATGCGCGCGTTACCGAGATTGCCTGAAAGACCAGCAGCAGTACAACCGCATACCGCCAGCGGCGGTTGTTCCTAATCAGCACAGAGACCGCGCCCGCGATCAGGATCGCAAGAAAAATGTAGACGGGTAGGATGTGGCGAATGCCGATGTTCATTCCGCCCTTCATCGACACAGCCAGATAAATGAGCGGCGGGATCAGCAGAAACAGGACCTCGCGCTTCTTTTGCAGCCGTCCGCTCGCGATCACCCAGATGCTAATCGCCAGCAGGATCAGGAATGTGAGACTCGATTTCACCAGCATGGCTACCGGGAAGTAAAACCAGACGGCATGCGGGTAGGATTTGCCGAAGAGGTAGCTGTTGAAGTCGTCGGCGCTGATTAACACGTGCGCAAAGCCGTAAATATAAGACTCGGGGAGCAAGTGGAAACGGGCGAATTCGTGAAGAACTTTGGCTTGCGTAGGACTTGGAACTCCGGCAAGTTGCGCCTCCATCGGAGGATTCAACTGCAACCCGTTCCCGCGCGCCGCATAGCGGAAGCCATAGGCCGCCCACAATATTGCAACTGATATGACGCCGATGATCACCAGGGCCGTAGCATAGCGAGCGGCGCGTTTACCCATAGCGGATTCACCCACCGTGTGTTCATGCGAAGAAAGTGGTGATCCGCTGTCCGCCGACTCTCGCCGGAATATCTCGATGCTCGCGAGAATCAAGAGCATAGGGAAGACAAGGACCGTGCTGTGCTTGGACGCCAATGCCAGTCCTACGGCAACCCCAGTAATCATCAGCCGGCCCGTAGATGGCAATTGCACATAGCGGTAGAACGCATAGATCGATGCCAGTAAAAAGCAGGATTGCGCCGCATCCGTGGTTACCAGCGCTCCGTGAGCGAGCAGGGTTGGATCGAACACCAGAAGCCCAAGCACAAGGAAGCCTGCGGTGGTGTTGAACATTTCTCGCGTCGCGAGAAACGCGATCACCAGCAATAGAAGCGTGAAGATGGAGGCCGCCATCTGCGCGCGAAACACGATTTTGTCGGCGTCGTTGTGAAAGATGAAATCTCTTCCACCGAGGACTGCCTGTAACCGGAAAGGACGATCCTGAATCTCTGGAACGTTCAGTTGCATAGGAAGCAAAGGCAGAGTGGCAACAAACTTGACGAGTGGCGGATGCTCGGGATTCAAGCCAAAGTCGCCGCGCCACGACATGTATCCGGAATAGATATGGTCGGGCTCATCCCAGGTAATGGTGTTAGCGCGCGCGATCAGTGCCAGGTGAATGGCGAAGAACAGAAGAAACCCAACCACGCCGACCACCATCCAGAACCGGCGAGAGTCACCTTGTATTGAAGTCAATGCCTATACCTCACGAAAAGAATTCAAAAGACCAATCTTCAACAAGAGCTGAGTCTGTCGACATGAGCCCACGCTGTCGCGCTTATGCAGCCCCGCGCACGACTACGGAAGCAAGCCGGAGTTTCACCAAGTTGAAGACATAAAAAACTCGGCGCGGAACACAAACTAAATTATGGCAGATTTATTCGCGGGGGTAGTTTTGCAATAGCCGGACGGAGCTCCGGCCCGCATTACCATCCTGTGCATTTTAGGCGTTCGGACTAAGACACGTTTGACGGGTTGAGTCCGGAGCTCGCGCCAACACCTTTGGTATGCGCCAACTTTCGAAACGTAGTCTTGAGGGGGACACAGTCTTTGGTCTGTTGCTCCCTTGTGTTGAGCGGCTGCGGCATCCTTGGAGTACGGGCTGATGCAATGGCCTCCCGAACTGCCCCGCGGCCGCTCCCGTTGAGGCCGGCTACGTCCCGCTTCCCGTCAGCGCGATTCCCTGAACGCTGCTGAGGGCCGAGTCTTTGATCGATAATGTGCCGGTTCGAGTACCCGTCGCTGTGGGCGAGAAGGTCACGTTGATGGTGCAGCTCTTGCCAACCGCGAGTTTGGCGGGGCAATCATTCGTTTCTGCAAAGTCTCCAGTGATGGTAATGCTGGTGACTTTTAGCGGCGTTGCTCCAGGATTACTTACCGTTACCACCTGCGCGGCGCTGGTGGTTCCCACCTTTCGTGCCGCGAAGGTAAGGCTGTCGGGCGTCAATCCGATCAGTGGCTC
>DATEBK010000030.1:0-14095 GCA_035287825.1 Terriglobales bacterium | reverse complement strand
CCACCCGCGGATGCCCCGCCCAGTGCACTTTCTGTCTCTGGCCGCAAACGCTTAGCGGACACCCTTGGCGGAAGCGCTCCACTGACGATGTGGCGCGAGAAATGGCCAAGGCAAAAGAATACTGGCCGTATGTAAAAGAATTTTTCTTCGACGACGACACCTTCAACCTGCAGAAAGCGCGCACCGTCGAATTGTGCGCCAAGCTCAAACCGCTGGGACTGACCTGGTCCTGCACCTCGCGAGTCACCACCGATTACGAAACGCTCAAGGCGATGAAAGAAGCCGGATGCCGCCTTCTGATCGTTGGTTATGAGTCGGGCGATGCGCAGATTTTGAAGAACATCAAGAAAGGTGCGACCGTCGAGCGCGCCCGCCAGTTCACCAAGGATTGCCACAAGCTCGGCCTCGTAGTCCATGGAGACTTCATCCTGGGCCTGCCGGGAGAATCTCGCGATACCATCAAGAACACCATCAAGTTCGCCAAGGAACTCGACGTGGAAACGATCCAGGTTTCGGTAGCGCACGCCTACCCCGGGACCGAACTGCATGAATCGGCGCTCAAGAATGGCTTCATGACTACCGACACAAAAATGGTCGACGACCTTGGACACCAGATGGTGCAGATTGAGTATCCAGGCCTGCCCGCCGCGGAGATTCTTGAAGCGGTTCACAATTTTTACGACGCGTATTACTTCCGTCCCAAGGCTGCGTATCGCATTTTACGGAAAGCGATATTCGACAACTCCGAGCGCAAACGTTTGTATAAAGAAGCGCGGACCTTCCTGAAACTGCGCGCGCAGCGCAACAAGTGGGTCAAACAAAACCGCAAAGAAGAAACGCCCGCCCCGGAACCGGCCAAGGCATAACAGGCAAGTGTCAATGCTTTCAGAGTTGGGTCGCTAAGTGACGATTCAAAAATACCTCGTCCTGGCCGGAATCACCGTCTTCGCTACTGCAGGTGATGCCCTGCTGGCTCGAGGCATGAAGGAACTAGGCGGCGTTTCCCTGCATCATCTCTCCGGACTGCTCCTGGCCATTCTGAATCCCTCGGTTGCCGGAGGAATTCTTCTGCTGATTGCGTTTTTTGCGTGCTACGTGTCTGCGCTCTCGTGGGCTGACCTCACCTATGTGTTGCCCGCTACCTCGTCAGGATATGTGTTCGTCGCTTTAACTGCTCACTTCGCTTTTCATGAAGTCATCTCGCCGACCCGCTGGCTTGGCATTGCGCTGATCACCGCTGGCGTGGGCTTCGTAGCCGCAGGTCCCTCGCTCACACCTGTGCCCCACATTGAGTCGCGGTCCGCGGTCTCCAATGAGGTAAAGTCGTGACCGAGCTCTACGCGTGGGGAGCGATTGGCCTCATCATTCTGGCTTCCACCGCCGGAGATGTGCTGCTGGCGTATTCCATGAAACGCGTCGGCGACGTTGGCGAGCTATGGAGGGAGCGCGGAACACTCGCTGTGCTCGGCCGCGTGCTGGCAACCCCCACGTTCGCTCTCGGAATAACCGCGATGGCGATTGCGTTCTATAGCCTGCTGTTTGGCCTTTCCTGGGGAAACCTCAGTCTGGTCGTGCCCGCGTCCACTTCGCTTACTTTCGTCGCCAACGCGGTCGCCGCGCGCATCTTTCTCCACGAACGCGTGAGCCGGCGCCGCTGGATTGCGGCGCTTCTCGTAGGGGCCGGAGTCATTCTGATGGCGCTGTGAATTATGTGTTCTGCTAGCCGAACAGGTTGACGGGAATGACCAGCGGCTCTTCTTCCAATTTCATGCCATCTCCTTCTCCTCCGCTCTGGCTTGCCCGCTCCTTTGTCTCCTCAGAAAATCGCGAGCCCAACCTTAGCAACGCCGCCTGAAGTTCCCCCGCTTCCAGCTGTTTTCTAAGCAACTCAGCATCCATCTCGCGACGAGAAGCACGGAGCCGGTTAATGGCCGCCTGCACTCGGGCCAGTTGCCCCATGGTTTGTGCGAGCAGATCTCGTCCGCCGGCGCTCAATTGTATGAACTCCACACCTGCCCCAGACAGACCGCGGATTACGCGCACTTCACCCAGCGCCCGGAATGAAGTCGCATTCACTCGTACCAGGATCTCGGCCCGTACGCCGCTATCGAGCCGTAGAGGAGTATCGATGCAGCATCCGTGGAGGCTCAGGTCGCGGATCGTGCCAGCGATCGAAACACCTTCCGACGGCAGGCAGTGGATCGTGGCATAGCCGCCAACGCTGAAACGCGTACTGCGGCGGCGGTCTTCTTCCGGGCGCTCTTCTTTGAGGCGATCTTGCTTGTTACGTCCATCTTCTGGACGAGTCGGCCCCGTAGGAGCAGGCTCCAGATGCTCTGGCTTCGCGGGATTGGGCTGCGGCATATACAGATAAGATCGTTTGCCAGCGTGAGTTTCTTTAGCTGGTAATGCCGGTAATTAAGGTAACGACGCCCAGGGGGCTAGCGTTGGCAAGCAGAATTGAGAACCTTAGATTGAAAACTAAAGGTGAGAACTGAGGTAATCGCAGGTCGAGGAGCAAAGTCAGGGACCGGACTCTTAGCCCAACAGCCGCATCAAGCCGCTTGCGGCGAGATCGGGCACCAGAAAGCTTTCACGCTTGCCCGTAGCGAACCGTGTCAGCCCTTCAGCAGCAAGATAGCCGCTGCGGACGGCGCCTTCCATGGTGGCGGGCCAGCCGGTTGCGATCCAGTCGCCGGCCAGAAACACCCGTGGCCACGCTGTCTCTGGCCGTGGACGGTACTGATCGATCCCCGGCCGCGGCGAGTATGTCGCATGAACTTCCTTGATCACCGTCGATTTCACTAGTTTCGCTTCACGCGCTCCCGGGAAAAACTCGCGCGCTTCGTTCAGCGCCAGGTCGACAATCTCCGCTTTCGATTTTTCCACCAGGCTTCGCGAGCAGCTGACAACCAGCTCGATGTAGCTGCCACCGATGTTTTCTCGACCTTCGTTGCCGCGACCTTCGTCGATTCGGCCTTCACCGCTCCGACTTTCAATGACGCGACTTTCAATAATCCGGGATTTATGAAACATCCACTGCACAGTCCGGTCGAGCAAAACGGCATGGTCGAGATCACTGATCTGCCGGTCAAACCAGAGATGAATGCCGGTAATGGGCGAAGGTGAGAACTGGGCGAGGGCAGCGATCAATGGCGAGGCCTTCGGACTATCCGGCAGAATGCGGCCGAGGCCATCATACGGAACAGCCAGAACCAGGTAGTCAAATCTCTGCTCCTGCCCGTTGGCCGTCACGCTGACGCCGAAATCTTCTTGTCGGAACGACTCCACGCCCGCGCGAAACTGGATTTCTCCACCGCGGTTGCGGATGTATTCTCCAGCCGTGCTATAGAGATCGGTGAGCGGCACGGTTGGAATTCCCATGCGACCGGCGGCGGCCGATTTGAGAAACGATTCGCGCACCACCTGTGCCGCATAGGGAACCGACACGCGGTCGAGATCTTCGTTTAATGCGCTTACCAGAATTGTTTTCCAGAAACGGTCGATTGCTTGCGCCGTCTGGCCGTGGCGCTTAAGCCATTCGAGAAACGACTCACCTCCATCCCCAGAAAGCGCAGGAGCAAGCGCGGCCATGGCCCGGCCGATCCTCATCTTGTCGCCAAGGTTCAGACAGTTAGCGCGCAAAAATGCAGGTGCCGCATGCAGCGGTGCCGGCAACCATGAGGGCGCAATCTCCGACACACGGCCACCCGGCTCGAGAAAGTTCAGTTTTTCGTACCAGCGAATCTTGCCCTGGACTCCCGCGCGACGGTAGAAATCGAGCAGGTTGGTGCAGCAGCCAAGCAATACATGCTGACAATTGTCGACGACCTCATTGGTTCCCGGATGCTGGTACGAAGAAGCGCGCCCGCCCAGATAAGGACGGCGTTCAAACAGAGTCACGCGAAACCGGGCTTCAGACAAGGCGCATCCGGCGGCAAGGCCAGCCAATCCGCCTCCGGCGATCGCCACTGTAATAGGTGCCGAAGGAGATGTGGAGGGATGTGTTGAGGAAGGCATCAAACCAGACGCTTCAGCATTCCCTTTCCGAGCACGGTAAGCTTCTCGGGAACGCTCAATCGGACACGCTCGCTAAACACGTCGTACTGTTTCGCAGCAATCTTTTCGAGCAGGCGGCGATAGATTGTAATCAGCACCCAAAGCGCAGGTTGGCTATCTTCATTGACCAGCGGGATCAGCTCTTCCCCGGCACGATAACAATCGCGAGCGCGATCGGCTTCCAGAGCCAGCAACGGACGCAAGCGGGCAACATCGACATTCGGTTCAGCCAGATCGGCCGCTGAAAGCCCGAATTGAGTCAGGTCCTCTTGCGGAAAATAAATCCGCCCTACGGCCGCATCTTCTTTTACGTCGCGAATAATATTCGTCAGTTGAAATGCCAAGCCACAGCGCTCGGCCAGCACTTCAGCAGCCGGATCGCGATACCCAAATATCTTGATGCAGACCAGGCCGACGACAGAAGCAACTCCGTAGCAGTATTTTTGCAACTCTTCAAATGTTTGGTAACGCGGGACAGGGACCGCTCCATTAGAGGATTCCAGCTGACCGTAATCAAGGTCCGCGGCGGTCCCGAACGCGAGCTGGTCGAGCAGCCCGACCGGAATCTGGTAAACACGCTGCGCGTCGGTCAGCGCCAGCAGTACCGGATCATCCGTCGGATGCCCAGCCAGCGCGCGATGCACCTTGTCCAGCCACTCCGCCAGCCTGTTGTGACGATCTTCGTGGGTGAGCGCGTTGTCATCGGCAATATCGTCACACCGCCGCATGAACGCATATACCGCGCTCAACGCGTTACGCTTACGGCGAGGCAACACCGCAAACCCGTAGTAGAAATTCTTGGCCGCCGAGCGTGCGATACTCCGGCAAACGGAGTACGCCATGTGGAGTTGCGAAGCAGTAGGCGCAAATTGGACGGGGGCATTTCCCACGGCGGTGCTCATCTCTTCCCGCTCCGCCTGGCTTCCCGGCCTGGACGCCCGAAAAGGCTGCCCAGTGCCGCTCCCGCGACCAACGCGAGTTTCCTTCTTTTTGGGATTACTGGACGCCGGCCTAGCACGGCACAGTCCTGACGCTCGATGGCGTTCAAAATCTCCTGCCCGCCACGGCTGAAGAGTGTGATGTCGGTCGCCAGTTTACGATCGACCTTGGCAATCAGCGGCAGGCCCTGCTCAAACCACTCGCGCGCGCGTTCAATTTCGAACTGCATCATCTCGCGAAAGGCGGATGTGTTCTCTCCGTCGCGGATGACTTCCTCGCTCACGCCGAAACGCCGCAGGTCTTCAAGCGGAAGATAAATTCGTCCTCTCGTATAGTCCGAACTTACGTCTTGCCAAAAGTTAGCTAGCTGCAAAGCCGTGCAAGTGTAATCGGAAAGAAGCTGGCGTCCTGCGTCGCGATATCCGCAGAGATACAGCACCAAGTGTCCCACCGGATTCGCCGAATTCCTGCAATAGCCCAGTAGGTCGTCGAACGTTTCGTACCGACCGACGGTTTGGTCCTGCCGAAATGCCGTCAGCAGATCCGCAAACTCGTGCTTGGGAATTTCGAATTTGTGGACTGTTTCCGCCAGCGCAACAAATACGGGATGGCGCGCGCGACCCGCATAACACGCACCCAGTTCTGTCTCCCACTCGTCCAGCAACTGCAGCGACGCTTTGGCATCGCCCACTTCATCGCCTAAATCGTCCGAGATACGGCAATATGCGTAAACATTGAAGAAGTGCTGGCGCAACCCCGATGGAAGAAACCATGAGGCAACCGAAAAATTTTCATAGTGCGAACGCGCCAGCCGCTGGCAATACGCGCGCGCTTCTTCTTCCGAAGGCGCATGGTCCGGAAAAGCGTACTCCGGCGGCAGAGCGCTCCATGCAGAGGAGAGCGGCGCAGTCGGGGGATGGCTGGTCGCAGTTGTCATCACAAAAGCTGGTGTTGGTCGAGCGCCGATTCTTTACCGTATCGCTCCAAGCGTTAGTGACCCGGGATGATCGCTGTTTTGATATCCCCGTTGCGGTTCAGCATGTGGCGCAGCACATCCTGCAAACGCGAGAGCGGCGCTTCACCGGTAATGTAATCATTGCCGCAAACTTTCTTCTCAACGATCAAATTGAAGGCCCGGCGCACCGTTTCCGGAGTGTGATGGAACGTCGCCTTTAGCGTAATCTCGGAATAGTGCAGCCGGTTGGTGTCGAGTTGCACTTTCGATCCCGCCGAACACCCGCCAAAGAAGTTTACCGTGCCACCTTTACGGACCATCTGCACGGCCCACTCCCAGGCTTCGGGACGTCCCACGGCCTCTACCGCGACGTCGGCGCCGCGTCTCTCCGGGCTTAACTCGCGCACGGCCTCGATTGGATCTTTTACCTTGGTGATCTGTACTACTTCATGCGCACCTTTTTTGCGCGCGAGCGCAACTTGCGAATCGCGTTTGACCACTGCAATCACATTGCAGCCAATCGCTTTCGCAACTTGCACGAACATCAAGCCAATCGGCCCTCCACCAATCACCGCCACCGTATCGCCAATTTCGACTCCGGTTTCGTGCAGCCCGCGCAGAACGCACGCCAGTGGCTCAGTCATCGCCGCATCTTCGAACGTCACATTCGGCGGCACCACAAGCATGTTTGTTTCCACGATGCGCCGCGGAATCCTTATGTACTCGGCGTAAGCGCCGTTGTTGAACAGCAGATCTTCGCAGAGGTTCAGCTGATGCTTCGAGCAATAGAAGCACATGCCGCAAGGCGCCGAGTTCAGCGCAACCACCCGCATGCCCTTCTTGAATCCGCGGACTCCCTCACCGACTTCCTCAATCGTCCCTGCTAATTCGTGGCCGAATAATGCTGGAGGAACGATCATCCGTGCGTGATAGCCGCGCTGATACACCTTCAGATCGGTGCCGCAGGTCAGCGCCACGTGGACCTTGACCAGCACTTCCCCCTCGCCAACCCGCGGGATAGGGACTTTCTCAATCTTGATGTCTTCTTTGCCGTAGAGCACGGCGGCCGTCATCTTGCCATTCACAGTTGAATTCCTTCCTGCGCGTTCCGCCCCGTTCCGAGGGACATTGCGCTGCCCGGCTGGATGACGATCTTCATCGAATCCGGTCGTGGATGAGCAGCCAGTTTGAGCGCTTCCACACTGTCCTGCAGCGGGAAACGGTGGCTGATAAGCCGTTCCAAATCCATTTCACGATTCATAACGAACCGCACCGACTCCTCTTGCAATTCGACCGAAGCACTGTAAGAACCAAGCAAAGCTTTTTCGTCCACGCACACCGCCGCGGGATCGATCGTCACCTCGCCTCGCACCGTCTGCGCAAACAACAACACACGGCCTCCCGGACGCGCCGCATCCATGGCTGGGCGAATCAACCCGCTTCCGCCAACCGCCAGAATCACAGCATCGGCGCCGCGCCCTTGCGTCATTCCACGCACGGTTTCACCGGCATCGGACTTGGAAGCATCAATTGTTAGATTGAGGCCGAAGCCATGAGCTATTGTAAGCCTCGCCGGATGCAAATCGGAAGTAATCACCCGTGCCCCCGCTCGCCTCGCTAAATTGGCCAAAATCAGGCCAATCGGGCCTTGTCCCATCACCAGTACGGTTTCTCCCGCTTGCAGGCGAAGCGTCTCTATACCTTTGATGCATGTATTCACCGGCTCGACAAATGATGCCTGCTCAAAGCTTATGCCGTCGGGAATCCGGACGGTTCCCTTTTCTACAATCCAATCCATGACCCGGACATATTCCGCAAACCCTCCACCCGATGGCTCGAACCCCGCCGTGCACCCAACCTTCTTGTACGTGGGACACTGCGCGAACGTCTTGTGTTGGCAGTAATAACATTCTCCGCATGGGATGTGGTGAAACACCACGACCCGATCACCCACGCTGAATTTGCCAACGCCTTCGCCGACTCGCGCGATGATGCCCGAAGTTTCGTGCCCAAAAATGCGCGGCGCGGAGTGTGAGCCGGTCGCAATCTTCTTGAGATCGGTGCCACAGATCCCACAGGTGTGCACCCGTATCAGGATTTCTCCCGCACCGATTTCCGGCACCGGCACTTCTTCCATGCGCACGTCGTCCACACCCCGGTACACGGCGGCCAGCATGGTAGAGGGAATCGCCCCTCCTTCGTTTTCAATCGGTGATGTCGCTATCAATGTCGATGTAGATGATCGAGGTATCGCCATAAAACTTTCTTGATTAATGGTGCGCCGGACGCTCACATCCAGCCTGAACCGGTGACGCGTCCGTTGCTCCAGCATAGGTTTCGTCGCGCCTCGGGCCTTTGCCCGCAAGATAATTCTCAAGTGCCGCGCACAGGTTGCGGCTGGCCCGGGAACTGTTCCTCGCCAAGGCAATCGTCGCCTCCCATAGCCAGGGGCGCAGCGCCGCGTGAACCGCAAAACTTGCAGATCGAAAGCTCCCGTCATGCCCCACAAAACGATCCAGCACGGGCAAATTGAAATCCGCGCCGTCGGAGATCACCTTTATAGCTCCAAACTCTACTCCGCGAGCTGCAGCTCCCTGGGCGACGGCTCCAGCTTCCATGTCAACCGCCAACGCGCCATAAGCTTTGCGCAGTTTGGCTTTCTCCTCCTTGCCCGCCACGGCGGTCGAACTCACCACCACCCCTTCGCCCAACCCGATCTCTGTTCGCACGCCGTCGGCGGCGTTGATCACGGTTCTCGGTTCGATCACATCGCCGACCTTCACGGAATCATCCAGCGCCCCAGCGAATCCCACTGAGAGCACGCGCGTCGGATGCACAGCCTGAATAACCGCTTCGGTCGCCCGCCGCGCGGCGTCCGATCCTATACCGCCGCAGATCAAAGCGGCTTCCCCATTCTCAAAAAGACGGTATTGGCGTCCGGCGTGTTCGATGGTTCGGATTCTCCAGCCTCCGATCAGCGGTCGAACTTCTCGCTCCATCGCCGCAACAATTGCGATCGCGACCGTCATCCTGACATCCGTTCTGACAATCTAGGCATACCCATTCGCCCGAAACCAATTTACGGAGCGTCGCAAAGCCCCATCAACCGAAGTCGCCCGCCATCCCAATTCGCGCTCTGCTTTCGCGGAACTCACAAACATCATCTTGCGTCCCATGCGCACAGCATCAATCGTGGCGCGTGGCTCGCGTCCCAGAATCCGGCCCGTCACCATCTCATCAACCACCGCCGTCGCGAACGCAAAACAGTACGGCAATTTCACCGTCGGCGACTTCAACCCTGTAATCGTGCCCAGCCGGTCCAGAATCTGCTTGAGCGTAAGATTCTCTCCACCCAGAATGTAGCGTTCGCCGCGTCGTCCCTTCTCCAGCGCCCGCACATGTCCCCGGGCACATTCCGTAGCATCCACTAGATTCAATCCCGTTTCCACATACGCCGGGAATTTCCGCTTTAGAAAATCCACCACGATCCGTCCCGTCGGAGTCGGCTTGATATCGCGCTCGCCGATCGGCGTCGACGGATTCACAACTACTACATCGACTCCTGACTTGGCCGCCTCGAATGCCACTTGCTCGGCCATAAACTTCGACCGCTTGTAGTGCCCGATCATTTCCGCGAGAGAAACCGGGTTATCTTCGTCCGCCACGCCCACCGCCACATGGTCCGCTGCGTTCCTGCGGATTGAATTGAAACCCATCGTTGCCACACTCGACGTGTAGATCACGCGCCGCACACCCTGTTTCCGCGCCGCTTCGAGCACAGAGCGCGTACCTTCAACGTTCGAGCGGTACATTTCCGCCGGGTCCCGCACCCATAGCCGGTAATCGGCCGCCACGTGAAATAGAACTTCGCATCCGGCAAGCGCTCTTTGAATCAAGGCCGGATCACGAAGATCACCCGTGACGCGATCCGCCTTCAATCCGTCAAGGTTGCGAAGGTCGCTCGTGGACCGCACCAGTAGCCGCAGATCGGCTCCGTCTTCGGCGAGAACACGCGCAACATGACTGCCCAGAAATCCCGTAGCACCGGTGACAAAAGCGAGCATTTAGCACTTTGCGCTTAGCATTGATCTTTAACGTGGCTTATCCGCGAATTGGCGTCGATTTTTCTAAGTGCTAATCGCTAAGTGCTAACTGCCGTTTTTCTCCGCCATTACCTTCGCATAGGTCGTCAGCGCGATGAGCGGAAAATATTCGCGGTACAGGTGATACTTCAGATAGAACACGCGCGGAAAGCCGGTCCCGGTGAAGAAAGGTTCATCCCACGAGCCATCTTTTTTCTGCGTGCGCAACAAATAGGCCATGCCCCGCGCCACGCATTCGCTGCGCGTGTCGCCTACGGCCAGCAGTCCCATGATTGCCCACGCCGTCTGCGATGCTGTGCTCTCGCCTTGGCCGCGCAGATTCGGATCGTCATACGACCCCACGGTCTCACCCCAGCCGCCATCAGCATTCTGCACAGAGCGCATCCATTCCGCCGCTTGCTGAACCATAGGGTCGTTGCGATCTACCGCCATCGCTTCCAGCCCGCGCAAAACCTGCATCGTGCCGTAGATATAGTTCACGCCCCAGCGGCCGAACCAACTTCCATCCGGCTCTTGCTCCTTACGGATGAACTTAAGGGCGCGCTTGACTGCGGGATGACTCTGGTCGTATCCATAAGCCGCCAGACACTCAAAAATTCGTCCGGTGATGTCGACCGTAGCCGGGTCGAGCATGGCGTTGTGATCGGCAAACGGCACGTATTGAAACACCATGCGGTCGTTGTCTTTGTCGAAAGAAGCCCAGCCTCCGTTCTTGCACTGCATCGACAGCACCCAATCGATGGCGCGCTGAACCGACTCCCGCTGGTAACGTCCGTTGGGATGCTCGGCACGGCTGAGCGCCAGGCAAACCATTGCCGTATCATCCACGTCCGGATAAAATTCATTGTTGAACTCGAAGTACCAGCCGCCCGGCTCGCCGTCCGGATTCTTGATCTTCCAGTCTCCCGGCTTCCGCACCTGCTTTTGCAGCATCCAATCGGCAGATTTCACCAGCCGCGGATCATTGGCCGGAACTCCCGCCTCGCCGAGCGCAAACAACGCATACGCCGTATCCCACACCGGAGACATACAAGGCTGCATGCGGAACGTGTCGGCCTCTTCGATCCCCAGCTTTTCAAACTCGTCCATCGCGCGAATAAACTGCGGATCATCCACCGAATATCCCAGACAGCGCAGCGCGATGATGGCGTTCAACATCGAGGGATAGATGGCGCCCAGGCCATCGCTCATCTCGAAGTGCTCGAGCATCCACTTCTCCGCCTTGCGCAGAGCCAGCGAACGCAGCGGACGAATGTGCACGCGCTCGAACCAGTGCGTCAGACGGTCAAGCGACAGAAAGAAATTGCGCCATGAAATCAGTTTGTCGGCCCATCGCAAATGCATCCGCGATTTATCACGTCCGCCCACAAACAGTTCTTCTACGCCCATCTCGTCGGGAATTTTCTTGAACGGCTTCTTGGCGTAGCAGATCGAAAGCGGGACCAGAATAGCGCGCGACCAGGAAGAAATTTCGTAGATATTGAACCAGAACCAGTTGGGAAAGAGCACGATCTCCGGCGGAATCGCGGGAACCGCGTCGTAATCATACTGCCCAAAAAAACAGAGATAAATCTTGGTGAATGTGTTGACTTCCGTCACGCCACCCATTTCGAGAATCTTCTTGCGAGCGTGCACCAGCGCGGGATGATCCGCTGTAAAGCCGGCCAGCTTCAGGCCGAAATAGGCTTTGACTGAAGCACTGATGTTGGAAGGGCCGGCGGCGTAAATGCTCCAGCCCCCATCAGCATTCTGGTGATTCAGAATATAGCGCGCGGCCTTATCAAGGCGTTCCTGGCTGCCGGTGCCGAGCAGGGTGTGCAACAAGATGTAATCTGATTCAAGGGTTGTATCGGCTTCCAGTTCCCCGCACCAGTAGCCATCCTCGTGCTGCTGCGAGAAAAGATTCTTGCGCGCCGCGTCGACCGCGACCGCGACCCGGCTGCCCAGGTCGTCAATCTTTCCGAATCGCATCAGCGGCGCTGAGGCCGAGTTGTGAGGAGAGAACTCTTCCATCATCGCTCCGACTGCTATCTCCGAACCGCGAATATGAATCTACAGCGCCGGCGCTGCCGAAATCGTCGCCACAATCTCCGGCGGCAATCCAAAGCGCACATTCTCCGGCATGATTTCCAGTTCCTGCACCTGGCCAAAACCCTGGTCCGCCAGATACTCCACCACATCCTGCACCAGATGCTCCGGAGCCGACGCGCCAGCCGTCAACGCCACCGTCTTCACCCCAGTCAACCACTGCGGCTGAATATCGCGGCAGTCATCAATTAGATGCGCCTCGGTACCCAAACTACGCGCAACTTCTACCAACCGTTTGGAATTCGAACTGTTATCCGAACCAACCACCAGCAGCAAATCCGCGTCGGACGCCACATGCTTCACCGCGACTTGCCGGTTTTCCGTGGCGTAGCAAATATCCTGCGCCGCCGGGCCCTTGATATTCGGGAACCGCTTCTTGAGCGCTGCAATAATGTCGCGCGTCTCATCCAGACTGAGCGTAGTTTGCGTCAAATACGCAACCCGGCTCGGATCCGGCAAAGTCACCGAATCGACTTCCGCCGGCGAACCGACGACTTGCGTCACTGCCGGAGCTTCGCCCAGCGTTCCGATCACCTCATCGTGATCGCGATGCCCAATCAGAATCAGGGAATAACCTTCCTTGGCAAACTTCACCGCCTCCACATGCACCTTGGTGACCAGCGGACACGTCGCATCAATCACCCGGAGCTTGCGCAACTTGCTAGCTTCGCGCACCTCTGGAGAAACTCCATGCGCGCTATAAATCACGCGTTCGCCCTCGGGCACTTCGTCGACGCTGTCAACAAAAATTGCGCCCTTCTGCTGTAGTTCTTCCACGACAAAGCGGTTGTGAACAATCTCTTTGCGCACATAAATCGGACGCCCAAACGCCTCCAGCGCAATCCGGACAATATCAATCGCCCGCACCACGCCCGCGCAAAACCCGCGCGGCTTCAGTAAAAGTAAAGTCTTGTTATGCAAGTTCCCGTTGTCAGACAAGTCGCAACCCCCACTCACTAGGGTACACTCTCTCATTCCCTGATTGAAAAAGATGCTTCAAGGGTACCGAAAGATGCACCCGGGGTCAATGTAAGCCTTTGAGTATGTGAGGATTAGCAGCGGACGGGGAAAACCGGCGGGCCAACGGGAGGGGCTCGCACACGAGCCCGCCGCATCGCAAACCAGCCTAGGACGGGCGGCCGAGAACTTCCAGCCCCTCCAGACGGAACGGTCGAGTTTGAGCGAGGGCATGTGCATCCAGCAGTACGACGCCCCGCCCTACCGCCTCATGCATCGAGCTCTTCCGGGGGCAACGGCTCGAAAAACTCGGTTCCGATACGCGGCCCCTGCTACTAAGTCATTATTTATGAATAGCTTAGACTATATCAGTCATTCTGGGCACTTTGCGGGAGAACGGGGATGGGACATACCATCCTAAGTTAAGCACCACCTGGCGAACTTATCCATTCTCTTTAATCATCTGCTCCGCATGTTTCCGAGAAGTCTCCGTCAACTTAGCTCCCGACAGCATGCGAGCCACCTCTTCAGTGCGCAAGTCGCCGGTGATCTCGCGAACCGTCGTCTTAGCCCGGCCCGCAGCCTCTTGTTTCTCAATCAGGAAATGATGATCAGCAAAAGTTGCAATCTGCGGCAAGTGAGTCACGCAGACCACCTGGTTGCCCTTGGAGAGCGCCTTCAACTTTTTCCCCACAGCTTCAGCCGCGCGCCCGCCGATACCGGTATCGATCTCGTCGAACACTAATGTGCGCTGCGCCGCTGCCGATTTTTTCTTGCCCGCTGGATTCGTTCCCGCTTCAACGCTCGCCTTCAGCGCCAGCATCACGCGCGAAAGTTCGCCGCCCGAAGCAATCTCCTCCAGCGGACGCATAGTCTCTCCCGCATTCGTCGAAATCAGATAAACGACCTGATTAAAGCCCGAAGCCGTCCAATCCGTTTCGTCTTCGGCTTCCTCAACCACGATGCGGAAACTGGCTCGCATGGCAAGGTCGTT
>DATEBK010000029.1:0-5555 GCA_035287825.1 Terriglobales bacterium | reverse complement strand
GGTTTCGCCATCTTCTCGCTTTCAAGCTTTCCTCCGACGCAACGCTTCGGACTTGTAGTTGTCTCTGGGACGGTGATCGACATCCTAGCCAATCTGTTTGTTCTGCCCCTTGTGGGCGGGGCCGACTGGGGAAAACGGCAGAGGCTCGAAAGGAGGTTGGTAGAGAAAAATGCCAGCCGTACGTCTCCCTCGCCGAAGAAACCATCTCGGGCGCTGGCCTCGTGATCTGGGGGAAGCTCGGTCTTCGCAACGCAGCGAAAACTAGGGCATTCTAGTTAGCCCAGGAAGGGTCTTGACCAGGTCGTTGTAAATCACCATCACAGCGAAGAGCACGAGGAAGACGAAGGCTGCCTGGTAGATGCGCTCTTTGATGGGGAGGCTGATTTCCTTCTGCATCAGCGATTCGATCAGAAGCAGCAGAATCACGCCGCCATCCAGAATCGGGATGGGCAGCAGATTCATAATGCCGAGATTCAGGCTGATAAGGGCGGTGATGCCGAGCAGCGGAGTCCAGCCTTTTTCGCGCGCGGCCAGGCCGACAACTCTGCCGATACCGATAGGGCCGTCCACCTGACGCATGGAGACCTTGTGCTGCACCAGTTTTTGCAGTAACTCGAGAATCAGGAAAGAGTTCTTTTTGTTCTCAGAGAGAGAGACCTTCAAAGCGTCGGCAAAATTCAGCTTCACAACTTTGGTGGGAAGGCTGGCGACGCCGATGCGGTAGCGAGAGTCTTGCGGAGAATCTCCAGCGTCGAGGGATGGCTTGACCGTGAACGATAGTTTTTGGCCGTCCCGCAGAACTACCAGTTGCAGCGGCTGATCTTTGGTGTGGTTCAGGAGCTGGATCAGGACTCCGAGATGCGGAATTTCGAGGCCGTTTGCGGTGAGAATCTTGTCCCCTACCTTGATGCCGGCTTTATCAGCGGGCATGCCAGGCTCTACGAAAGTCAGAGCCGTATTCGATTCTTTCGGAACCCAGCCGATATCGCCGTACTGGTTGAGCCCGACGGGCTCCGGAACCAGAGTTTTTTCCATGATCTTGTCGTCGCGCTCAATCCCGAACTTCAGAGGCTGATTCGGGCTGAGCATGGCTTTTTCGTCAACCTGTTCCCAGTTGGGATTTTCGACGTTTTCGACGCGCACAATCTTGTCGCCGCTCTGAATGCCGGCTTTCGCAGCAGGTGTGTCGGGATTGACCCATCCCACGACGGTAGGTTCATCGAGCACGGCGGCGTATTCGTAGTGGGCCATGTACACGCCGGTCAGCAGAGCGATAGCCAAGAACACGTTCATGAACGGTCCGGCCAGAGCGATGACGAAGCGCTGCCAACGCGGGTGCGAGAGAAACTCGCCCGGATCGCCGGTGCGGTCATCCATGGGATTTTCGCCCGACATCTTGACGTAGCCGCCGAGCGGCAAAATATTGATACGGTAGTCCGTTCCGCCCCGAGTGAAGCCAATCAAACGCTTGCCGAAACCGATGGCAAACTGCTCCACCCGCACACCGAAATACTTAGCGGCGGCGAAGTGGCCGAATTCATGAATGAGGATCATGAATCCGAGCACGATGGCCATATCAAAAAGGGTATGAAGAAAGGACGAAATTTGCGCCATATTAATTCAGACTACTCCAGATTTCCGATTAGGAAATGGCCCTGATGGGCGATCCCTTCTGACGGCGTTGCTCAATCATTTCGCTTGCCAAAAGGCGGGCCTCAGTATCCAAAACCAGCACTTTATGTATAGATTCCAAATGGGCGGCTGGCGTTGCAGTCATGACCTGCTCGATGATACGGGGGATATCGTCGAAGCCGATCCGTCTCTCCAGAAACGCCGCCACGGCGACCTCGTCGGCGGCATTAAGTGCAATAGTCTGGGCTCCTCCGGCGGTTGCTGCCTCGTAAGCTAGACGTAGACAGGGGAATTTTGCCATATCCGGGGGGCAGAAATCGAGATGTCGCAGGTCCATGACCGAGAAGCGCAAGTCAGACGGGATGCGCTCCGGGTAGGTAAGGGCATACAGAATCGGCAATCGCATATCGGTGACGGAGAACTGGGCCAGGATGCTTCCGTCGACGAACTCGACCATGGAATGGATCGTAGATTGCGGATGGACAATGACTTGCACGCGCGCGGGAGGCATGTGGAACAGACGGCAGGCCTCGATGACCTCGAAACCCTTGTTCATTAAGGTGGCCGAGTCTATGGTGATTCTTTTACCCATTTTCCAGGTGGGGTGGTTGAGGGCCTGTTCGACGGTAATGAAGGCAAACTCCGACTTGGGCGTCTTTAGAAACGGCCCGCCGGAGGCGGTCAGCCAGATGCGGTCGACCTCATTGACTTTCTCGTCTTCGTCCATGCGTCCGCCGCGCAGGCACTGGTGGACGGCGTTGTGTTCGCTGTCGATTGGCAGCAACGGCTTGCCCTGGCGGCGGGCCTCAGCGGTGATCAGTTCCCCGGCGACGACCAGGCACTCTTTGTTGGCCAAGCCCACGGTCTTTCCGGCCTTGACGGCCTCATAGGTGGCTTCGAGGCCGGAGACGCCTACGATGGCACTGACCACGAAATCGACCTCGGGCTGCGTAGCCACACGGATGGTGCCGGCAGAACCGTGGACGACCTCAATCTCAGTGAGCCCGGAGGCGCGAAGCTGAGCTCGTAGAGCGTCAGCATCGGCTTCTTCGGCGACCGAGACGATCTGCGGCTTCCAGCGCAGGGCCTGCTCCAGAGCCAGCTCAACGTTCTTGCCAGCGGCGAGAGTCGCAACCTCGAAGCGTTCGGGATAGCTCTCAACTACGCTCAAAGTGTTGCGTCCGATGGAGCCGGTAGAACCGAGGATGGCTATGCGTTTCATCTAGGAATGCTGCCACTCTATTTTACGGGATGACGGGGTTTCCGGGGATCAACTTGCAATAGGACTTATAATCGCCAACGCATTCAATTCAAGCGTCGGGTTTGGTCGACACGGAGGGAGCTAGTCTATGAAGCATCAGCACATGCTGACGGTCCTCACGCTGGTTAATCTGGGGATCATGATTCTCCTGTTGGTGAACCAGCCACGGACAGTTCAAGCAAATAGCACTGCGACGGTACTCCGAGGTCGCGGGCTCGAAATCGTTGATGCTCAAGGAATGGTTCGGGCATCCGTTCAAATAGTGCCGGCAGGCCCTGCACGCATGGCAGACGGCTCGGCTGCGAAAGACGGGAAAATATACCCGGAAACAGTGCTCTTTCGACTGATTCGCCCCGACGGGCGTCCCTCCGTCAAGATAACGACCTCAGAGCAAGGCTCCGGCCTCACTCTCGGCGGAGGGATCGATCCCACCTATGTTGTGCTAAACGCTGAAGGCGGAGATCCTTCGTTGTCGCTGACCAATAAGGACGGAAAGCAGCAGGTTGTTAAGCCTTAGGCTAGCGCAACAGGTAATGGCGAGCAGAGGCGATTGAAGCAATTTGCCAAGAAAGCAGTTTCGCCAGACCTACTGCATCAGCCGCCACGCTCCATACGCCCATACCACGGGCACTGCGAACAGCATGGCGTCGATGCGGTCGAGCATGCCGCCGTGGCCGGGGAGGATGGTGCCGGAATCTTTAACTCCGGCGCCGCGCTTGATCAGGGACTCGACCAGGTCGCCCAACTGCGCAGCGATGTTGACCACAGCCGACAGAAGAACGATGGGCCAGAGTTGCGGCTGCTCCTGACCCCACATTCCTCCGGCGCGATCGATCAATCCAACCCGCAGAAGTGCCGCGCTGATACCGGGGGCGTGCTGCATCCAAAGCGTTCCGATGGCGATGCTGGCGAGAATCGAGGCCACAGCGCCCTCCCAGGTTTTCTTGGGGCTGATCTCCGGCGACATGCGATGACGGCCCATGGTTTTGCCGACGAAGTAGGCGAAGATATCTCCAGCCCACACGGCGAGCAGAGTGTAGATGGTCCAGATGGCTCCAGCCGGCAGTTGACGGATCCCGACCAGGAGCGCCATGGGGATCGCAATGTACACGAAAGCAAAGCTGGAGGCGGCTGCCGCGGGATATCCTGTTCGTAAATCGGCGCGCCGCATGGCGACCGTCAGAAATATAAATGGAGCGAGCGCCGCGGCAACCGCCATCCCGAAGAGCAACGACGTGGTTTCGATTTCTGGGGTAGCATTCGCGCAGGCGAAAGTAACGAAGGCAAAGAAGAACACCACGAAGACGTAGGTAGCCGTAGCAAGCGGTTGCACGGCGTAGGGAGTGGTGAGGTGTAGAAATTCGGCGATGGCGAGCAAGGCGACAGCCCCCGCAAACATCGCTAGAACGTAGAGCGGCGCCTTCAGCACCAACAACAGAACCAGAGGGATCAGGACGACGGCGGTGGCGATGCGCTTGATCATGGGAATCGAGTGGCTGCGTCAGCCGCAGCGCATCCCCTTACAGACTGTTCAATCGACTGGCCGATGATCTGTCGGATCAACGCTTGGCCTCAGCTCGGGAACGGGGGGATTTGTGGCTGGCCGCGTGGCCGTTATCGTGTCCTAATCCGCCGTAGCGGCGATCGCGCTTCTGATATTCCTCGATGCCTTCGAGCAACTGCACGCCGCGAAAATCAGGCCACAGGGTTTGGGTCACGTAGATCTCGGCATAGGCGAGTTGCCAGAGCAGGAAATTACTCAAGCGCATTTCTCCGCTAGTGCGGATGACCAGATCGGGATCGGGCAATTCTCGAGTGTAAAGATGGTCGGCGATCGACTGCTCGTCGATGACCATATGGTTGAGGCCGCCATTGCGGGACGCGGCTTCGGCCAGCGAGCGGAAGGCATCGACGATCTCGCTGCGGGCGCTGTAATTCAGCGCAAGAGTCAGCAGCATGCCGGTGTTCTTCGATGTCGCACAGCGCGCTTCCTCCATTTCGCGCTGCACCGATTCTGGCAGTTCATGCTGGCGTCCGATGTAGTTGAGGCGAATATTATTTTGGTTGAGCGTCTTGATTTCGGCCTGGAGATAGCGGCACAAAAGACGCATCAGGAAATCGACTTCCGTCTTCGGACGTTTCTTCCAGTTTTCTTCGGAGAAGGCGTAGAGCGTCAGGGCGGGGATTCCTATACGAGCGGCAGTTTCGACAGTGGAACGCACGGCCGCGACTCCGGCGCGATGTCCGGCAATCCGTGGCATGTGGCGCCGACGGGCCCAGCGGCCGTTTCCGTCCATGATGATGGCGATATGCCGGGGAAGACGCGCCGGATCCAGGCGCAGATAAACGTCAGTTTCTTTGCGTTCCATTCCCGCCGGAACTGTGTGTTGCAAGTGGAACTCTCCCTGTCGAAGCTAACACAGGAAATCTTGTGCGTGCAATGGGATAGGGCGCTTGCTGATTACAGGGAACCCCTCGACTTAGTTCTTAGCTTCTTCCGGAAAGATCGGCAGGGATAACTTCTCGGTGTGGCGAATCAGAGTCAGTGAGCAAGGCGCGCCAACCTCAGCATCGGTGAGCAAGCGATGCAGGTCGTCGACGCCAGCCACCGGCTTTTCGATGTTGTTAATCGTCAAGGCCACGATCACGTCGCCCTCGCGCA
>DATEBK010000028.1:0-10933 GCA_035287825.1 Terriglobales bacterium | reverse complement strand
TGCCCGGCGAAGCTTTCGTTACCCGGCCCACCAGCAGGCCCTTGGGGAAAATTCCATCTCCTCCGCTGGTCAGAACCAGCTCTCCGGGGGACACGGTTTCATCGCTCATAACTTTCTCAAGCACCAGTTCTCCCGAAGGCGTGCCGCGCAAAATGCCCTGCAACCGGGTTTTGTCGAGGATCGAACCGACTCCGCTGGTCTGATCATCGATCAGTAAGACGAGCGACGTGGAGCGGTACACGCGCAGCACCTTGCCGACGATGCCATCCACGGTGATGACGGCCATGTCAGGCTTGATGCCATCATGTTCGCCCTTGTCGATGTAGACGGAGCGGGACAACTCGCTGCCACTGGATCCGATGACCTGCGCGGCCATGGTCTGGGAGATGAATTGTTCCTTGAAAGCGAGCAGGGCCTGTAAACGGCGCGCCTGGTCGGCATCCTGGCTCATGCGCACCTGTTCGAGGCTCATGCGCTCGATCTGCGCCTTCAGGCTACGGTTTTCGGCACGCACGCCGCGCAGGTAGAAATAGTTGTGCCAGAGGTTTCCGGTGGAGGTTTGCGTCCACATCAGAAGCCTTTCGAGCGGGGTGACCGTGCCCACGGCCCAGATGCGGATGAGGCGGGTCGGTTCGTTGTCGGTCGTCCGACGGACCTGCACGGCCAAGCCGAGGACCTGGGCGAACAACACACCCACCAGCACGACCAAGTTGCGGTAGCGTCCGAGGACGTCCATAACACCAGTTCTCAGTTCTCAGTTGTCAGTTCTCAGTGAACCCGCCATCCTGAGATTGTTATCGTCACTCGAAGTTAGAACAGCGTCCACGGAACTACTCGATCGAAATCTTTCTGAGCAGCTTGAAGTCCGAGAGCATTTTGCCGGTGCCGAGCACCACGCTGCAGAGCGGATCGTCGGCGATGGAGACGGGCAGTCCGGTTTCTTCGCGGATGCGCTTATCGAGGTTCTTGATGAGCGCGCCGCCCCCGGTAAGCACGATGCCGCGGTCGCTGATATCGGCGGAGAGTTCGGGGGGCGTGCGTTCGAGCGCGACGCGAATCGCGTTCATGATGGTTGAAACACATTCGCTGAGAGATTCGCGAATTTCGCTGTCGTCTACGGTGATGGTTTTGGGCACGCCTTCGATCAGGTTGCGGCCTTTGATTTCCATGGTCAGCGGCTTATCGAGCGGATAGGCGGAGCCGATTTCCATTTTGATCTGTTCAGCGGTGCGTTCGCCAACGAGCAAGTTATATTTCCGCTTGAGGTAGTTCATGATGGCCTCATCCATCTGATTGCCGGCCATGCGCACGGAACGCGAGTAAACGATGCCGCTGAGAGAGATGACTGCGATGTCGGTGGTGCCGCCGCCGATGTCGACGACCATGTTGCCGCTGGGTTCGGTAATGGGCAACCCCGCACCAATGGCCGCGACCATGGCTTGTTCGACGAGATGCACTTCACTGGCTTTGGCGCGATAGGCGGAATCCATGACCGCGCGCTTTTCAACCTGGGTAATTTCCGAGGGCACGCCGATGACGATGCGCGGGTGCACCAGCATTTTGCGGTTGTGCGCCTTTTGGATGAAGTAGTTCAACATCTTTTCGGTGACTTTGAAATCGGCGATGACGCCATCTTTCATCGGCTTGATGGCGACGATGTTGCCGGGCGTGCGTCCGAGCATCTCTTTCGCCTCTTTGCCGACGGCCTCGACTTCGTTGGTGTTTTTATTCAGCGCGACGATGGAGGGCTCGTTGACGACGATGCCCTTACCGCGCGCATACACCAGCGTGTTGGCCGTTCCGAGATCGATGGCAAGATCGCTCGAGAACATGCTGAACAGCGAACGCAGGTTGTGCGAGCGCGATGATCCGTTATGAAACCCGTTGTTCGACATGGCAATACTTCTCTCTTCCGGGAATGCGTCTATTGTACGTTTCTTTCATTCTACTTCGATGTTCAGCAGAACTGGTTGTCACTTGGGCAACCGGCAGTTCTGAATCTGGTTCCGAGCTGAAGCCGAGTGTCGATCCTGAAGTCATGTGATTCATGCCGCTATTGGATCACCACTTTTTCCTGGTGGGTATTGACGCCGCCTTTGGCATTTTGCGCCGTGACCGTGACCAGGTTTTCTCCGTTCGGCAAGGGCGGAGTGAAGTAGTGGAATGTGCCGTCGTCGTTGACCAGGGGCACTTCCTTGCCATTCACCATGACGCGCGCTCCTGCTTCGGTCTTGCCCGTGACCTCAATCACGTGTCCGTGCTGAATGAATGGATCGAGATCCAGCGCCAAATCGATTTTTTCTTTCGTCTTGGCGACGATGGTAAAGCGGTTCTTCTCGCTTTCCACCGACTCCTTGCCTGCCGCATCATAGGACTGGATTGACCAATAGTAAGCGCCGACGGGCAGACCCGTCACCACCACGCTGGCCGCATCCACTTTGCGGTCCATGAGCAGCGAAGAAAAATATGGGTTGTGCGAAATGCGCAGCCGGTAACCGGCGGCATTGGCCATCGGCGTCCACACGAACTCTACTTCTTTTGACTTCTCGCCGGGATTGATGAAAACCGGCATCATATTGCCCGGAGTGATGGGCGACGGCGGACCGATCTCGGTGGCCCGATCCATGGTTTTCGATGTGCTTTGGAAACTGACCTTCTCCCAGTCTGACAGGCGAACCGTCTCTCCATTGCGTTCGATCTGGCCGCTGCCTTTTTCGACGAGAATCTCGTGCTGGTCGCCTTTGGGATCATTGCGCACCATGGCGGCGGAATCGGGGGCCAGCGATGCTTTCGCTCCGGCCACGATGACTTGCGATTTCGATCCCTGAACATAGGTTGCCGTTGTCAGGTCGACCGTACCGGTCGTGACTGCGACCGACACGTTGGTCTGCTGCTGATCGTTGGCCGAATTCTCTTCGATCACGATCAGCGAATCCTGCTTGACCGTATAGTTGGTGCCGTCGTTGAAAACGATCTTGGCCATGCCCTCGGCGCCGGTCTGCACGACGTCGCCTTTTTCCAGCGGCACATTGTAGTCAGCATTGATCCAGCTGTTGCCGGTGCTTTTCCGCACGCGGATGGTGCCGTCAAGGACGGTGAAGTGCGCTTGCTGCGCCACCGCGGCCGACGGTCCCTTGAGCGGAGGCGCGAGTCCGGCAACTTTTTCAAGTAGTCCAGAAGAAAGACTGGCTGCAGCTTTCACAGTGGAGTCGGTGAACTTGGGGAATGCCTCGCGAAGGATGGCGGCAAAAATCAGCATGGCTCCGAGTATGGCCATGAGCACGCTGCGATACGTCACCGTTTTCCAGGCGACGTAAACCCCGGGTTTGGCTTTATTCGACACGAACCCCTGCCAACGTCATTGCAAATTTCTGACGACTACGCGCATCTCGGACTCTGTAATCATCATAGCTCTGCTAGTGGGGTGAATCGGCGGGGGTCATGCACGCGAACGGTTACGAAAGTGACTTAAAAGTTGCCCGAAATCCGACGCGAATCAGGGCAGGTACGCCAGATTGTCGAATTGCAGCTGCGCGCCAACGGACGTGGTGAAGGTGATCGACGAGCAATAGGAACGCCAGCCTGTTCTAAGGCGCGTGATTGCTCCTGGATTGACCACGGCTGTAGTCTCCCCAGCCTCGGGACAGCGGACGTGGAGCGTGGCCTCGGTAACACCGGCGTTATAGACGTCAATCCCGGCAAGCACATGGGGGCGATGGAGTTGGAACGCTGCGAAGGGCTTGGTGAGGGCCAGATTAAAGGTGCTGAGTTTGCCCGAAGGTACGTGGATGACCCAGGAATCGCCTTCCCAGTTCACGATTCCGGACGGGTATTCTCCCTTCAGGGTGCTTCCGGCTAGCTGGTGGGGATCGTCGAAGGTAACGAGCAGCGGGGTTGCGCGGCCTCCGGTTCCTTCAACGTGAATCGTTGCCGAACGCCGGTGATGAATTCGCAAAACACGGGTGGCGGGGTCAAAGACGAAACCTTCCTGGGGCGAGTCGGATCGCTTGTCGGGCAGATTCTGTAGCAGACGACCGCCGGCTGAGACTTTTGTGACGCTGAAATCGACTCGAAGCACGTCGGTCGATTCCCGATCGAAAGTTGAATAGTCGATCGCATCCGCGGTGTAGGAAATATTCGTGATGACGGAAGTCGATCCCAAAAGATGAGATTCATTCGGTGGCGCCCACTCAGGAACGGCCCAGAACGCATCCATCAAGCGCCGGGGACCGTCGGTGAATTCATCGGTGAACCACCACTGATCGCTGAATGGGGCGTGCGCCTTGCCGGGCAGTCCCTGAAAGTACGTGACCCAATTGAATGAGCGGTAGGCTTCCTCTTTGAAGTTTTCGCTCTGGTCTTTGTCATTAGCTCTGTCGGTATCTTTGTCGGTAGCTCTGTCAGCGCCTCTGGTTTTCGCAAAGTACAATGCCTCGACAGCGGCCAGACGCGCGGTGTGACTGTCGCAGCACTGGTTCGGCTGGTTGCAGCAGAAGGTAATCCCATCTCCCTGCTCGGTGGTTACGAGTGCGCCATGGACGAGATACTTTGGCCACTTGGGAGTGGTCTTCACCCACTCGATCAAATGTTTCGCGTGCGCCTGCCATTCGGCGTCTTTCTCTGGATGCAGCAGGACGTAGCGAGCTAGCTCCAGAGGTATCACGTTATTCATGTCGGCCATGTTCGGCGGCACGTCTTCGAAATAGCCGGCCCAGACGTCGTTCTTCAAAGGATAGGACTGCAGCCATTGCCAGGCGTCCCGACGGACTTTGGCATAGTGTCTGATTTTTCCTTGTTTCAGACGGATCAATTCGTCGAACAGCGAAATCGGGCCGAGAACATTCGCCGAATAGGGACCCATTCCTTTGCCTTCAACGCGGCCATCTCTAGCGAAGCAACGCACCGGCCATGGCGAGTGCGCGGCATCTCCGGGCTTGTAATTCTTCGCCAGTTCATCGGCGAAGTGGATGGCGGCTTGCAAATACTTCGTCTTGCCTGTCATCTCATAGAGGCGGACGTAGGCGTAGCCGTCCTCGCCGATCACGTGCGGCTCGACGTAATCTTCGCCGTGGTTGCTCCAACCGGAATAATGCGTGGCTCCGGGATTCGCGGAAGGGTAAGGCACGGCGGACCACACGTAACCGTTCGGAGTGAGGCCGTTCTCCATTTCGTAGTCAACAAAGTCTTCAAGGAACGATATGGTGCGCCGGTCGCCGGTGTACGGATAAAGATGCTCCACAAAACCTTCTAGCATGGCACGCAGATAGGCAGTGGAGTTGGCCCAGTTGCGGTCGGGAATCAGTTCGTACGTTGTCGGATCGATCGCGAAGCAACAGTAGAAATAAGGCAGGCGCTGGCGCTGAAATTGATCCTGAAGGATCGTCCACTGGGCGAGGAAATCGGAAGAGTAGGAATCTCCGGTGGAATCGGGAAACGGCCAGGGCAGGAGCTTTCCGCTGGAATCGAGTTGCACGGGACGTCCGGCAATCTCGGAAGCATCGACCGTGGTGGTGACCTGGAAATGCTCTTGAGCCTGGAGGGTTGCCGCAAGCATCAAAAGACCTGGCAACAGCTTTAGCAAGAACCCTGGCAACAATCGAAGGTCGAAGCGCTTCATCAGGACGAAAATATCACGGCAAGTGGGGATTCAAAGTTTCTGACGAAAACTGTCGCGTCGAGCGTCCGGTGCTCGGCCTGGCTTGCTGGTGTTGGCTTGCTCGTCTTAATACCGGTTGTTAGCATTGAGGTTCTGCTTTTATCCAGGAGGGTTCCGTGGCGACCGATACCATGACCAAGCCGGTGATTGACGGCGGTACGACCAAGACCAGGGTGTTCAAGAATTTCATTGATGGCGAATGGGTCGAATCGGCCAGCGGGGCGACTTTCGAAGACCGCAATCCCGCGGACACGCGCGAGGTCGTCGCCATCTTCCAGCGATCGAATAAGGCGGACGTGGACTCGGCCGTGGATGCAGCCAAGCGAGCGTTTGCCAAATGGCGCCTGGTGCCTGCGCCTAGGCGCGCCGAGATGATCTTTCGCGCGGCTGAGATCCTGGGCGACCGTAAAGAAGACCATGCCCGGGACATGACACGCGAAATGGGCAAGGTTTTGAAAGAAACTCGCGGCGATGTGCAGGAAGCGATCGACGCCGCCTACTACAACGCCGGCGAAGGCCGCCGTTTGTTTGGTCCAACCGTGCCCTCGGAGTTGCCGAATAAGTTTGCCATGGCTATCCGCCAGCCGCTCGGAGTCTGCGGCATGATCACGCCGTGGAATTTCCCGATGGCGATTCCCTCGTGGAAGCTGCTGCCTGCTCTGGTTTGCGGCAACGCTTGCGTGATCAAGCCGGCTGAGGACACTCCGCTGTCGACTTTCAATCTGGTGCAGGCGCTGACCGAGGCTGGCGTGCCGAACGGCGTGGTGAATGTTGTTACCGGGTACGGGCCTGAAGCGGGCGCTCCGATCGCCGAAAACGCCGCGGTGCGAGCCGTTTCGTTTACGGGTTCTTCGGCGGTAGGCCGGATCATCGGAACGACGGCTGCGAAAAGCCTGAAACCGTGTTCACTCGAACTGGGCGGGAAAAATCCGATGATGGTGCTCGACGACGCGAACCTTGAACTGGCCGTTGAAGGCGGACTCTGGGGCGCGTTTGGCACGACCGGGCAGCGCTGCACCGCAACCAGCCGCATCATTGTGCAGAAAGGCGTTTACCGCAAGTTCATCGATCACTTCGTGGCCCGCGCGAAGAAGCTGAAAGTTGGCAACGGCCTCGACGAGACGGTCGAGATGGGACCGGCGGTGAACGAGAAACAACTCAACACGAGTTTGAAATATATTGAGATTGGAAAAACAGAAGGCGCGAAGCTGGTGAGTGGGGGCAATCGCCTGGACAAGGGCGAGTATCAGCATGGCTGGTTCCTTGAGCCCACGGTATTTGTGGATGTCGATCCCAAGATGCGCATAGCGCAGGAGGAAATTTTTGGGCCCGTGGTCGCGATCATCCCATGCGACGGACTCGAAGATGCCATCGCTATCGCGAACAACATCGAGTACGGACTGTCGTCTTCGCTCTACACCAAGGACGTAAACAAAGCGTTTGCGGCGGTGCGCGATCTGGAGACGGGAATCACTTACATTAATGCTCCGACGATTGGGGCTGAGGTTCATCTGCCATTCGGGGGCACGAAAGCGACCGGTAATGGACACCGCGAAGGCGGCATCGGCGCAATCGATTTCTATTCCGAGTGGAAGGCAGTGTACGTGGATTACTCTGACACGCTGCAGAAAGCGCAGATCGATCGGGGAGAGTAACGGCGAATTTCGCCGCTATTTTTGGAACACTCGATGCCCTCAACTCAAATCCGCGAAATCGCGCCCGCTGCACGACTGGAGAACGTGCGCTATGCCATTCGCGATCTGGCGTGTATTGCCGACGAAGTGGCCCGGCAGGGACACACGATTCTGCCGCTCAATATTGGCGATCCGCTTAATTTTGATTTTCAGACTCCGGCGCACTTGATTGAAGCCGTGCATCAGGCCATGCGTGACGGCAAGAATGGATACTCGCCTTCGTCGGGGATCAAGCCGGCGCTGGATGCGATTCGGGGCGAGGCAGCTCGCAAGGGCATCACTACCATTCAGGATGTGTTCGTCACCTCGGGAGTGAGCGAGACGGTCGATATTTGTCTGACGGCGCTGCTTAATCCGGGCGACAATCTGTTGACGCCGTGCCCGGATTATCCGCTGTATTCGGCGGTGCTGGCGAAGATTGAAATTGGGCTGAATACTTATTATCTGAACGAGGAAGACGGGTGGCAGCCCGATCTCGACGACATCGAGAAAAAGATCACGCCGCGTACGCGCGGCATTGTACTGATCAATCCCAATAATCCAACCGGTTCGGTCTGCACTCGTTCGATGCTCGAGCGGCTTGCGGAACTCGCGCGGCAACACAACCTGATCATTTTTGCTGACGAGATTTACGACAAGCTGATTATGGATGACGACGTTCCCCACGTCGCCATGGCGGCGGTTGCGCCCGACGTGTCGGTGATTACTTTCGGCGGACTGTCAAAAAACTATCTTGCTCCGGGATGGCGGATCGGATGGGGGATTGCGAGTGGCGAAGCGTCGGTCATCAAACCGTATCTGGAAGGCGTTAACAAATTGCTGCGGGCGCGTTTGTGCGCCAACCATCCGGAACAGTACGCGATCAAGCCTGCGCTCGAAGGGCCACAGGATCATCTCGCTGAAGTTAAACGCAAGCTGCGCGCCCGCCGTGATTTGACGATGAAGTGGTGCGCGGAAACACCGCGAGTCAGTTGTGTAGCGCCGCGTGGAGCGTTCTACGCTTATCCGAGCCTCGACATTCCCGAAGGCGACGAGGTCTTCGTCACTGAACTGATCCGGCAAAAACATGTGACCGTGGTGCATGGCTCAGGCTTCGGACAGCGGCCGGGAACGAAACATTTCCGCATTGTATTTCTGCCTGACGAAAAGACGCTGACGGCAGCGTACGCGAAGATTGGCGATCTGCTGCGCGAGCGCTACGCGTAAACCTCAAAGTTACCAGGTTTAATGCTCACCAGATTCCGGGAAGAAACGCGGGCACTCTGGCTGCATACTTCTCAAACTCTGCGCCGAAAGCGGAACGGAGCAAACGTTCTTCGGTATGCACGCGGATATAGGTGCCCGCGACGAGCACCAGGCTCGCAACCAGCAGCGCAAACCATTGCGTGATGAGCAGTCCGGTAGCGAGCATCATGCCAAACATGCTCAGGTAAATGGGATTTCTGACGAAAGCGTAAGGACCATCCTGAATGAGCGAATGGCCTTCTACCAGCCGGGCACCCACCGCCCACTGCTTTCCTAAACGGCGACAGGCGGACGCGGCCAGCCAGACAGACGCGACCGCAATGGCCACGGCGAGGAGGGCCAGACCCCACTCCACGACCGGTGACGCGAGTGGAACGGGGACGAACTGTTTTCGCCGCAGAGGCCCCCAACAAACCATGAAGTAGGCCACGGCCTGGAACAGAATTCCGAGCAGGGCAGTGTGATCGCGTTTCGACTCGCGCGCGCGGCCGGAACCTTTCTTCAAATTGGACGACAATCCAAACGATAAGAAAAAAGCGAACCAACAAACGACCACTGAATAAAAGCCGGTTGCCTGGGCCAATTTCACGGTTTCTGAAAGTGCCATTGTTGTCTCCCGTCGCAATCCGGTAGTTGATCCAGGCGGAACTTTCGTAACTCTACTCCGATACGCATATTTCCTATACTTGTTCCCATACTGATTGCGGAAATTATCATGCGTCGAACGATTCTATTTTCGTTTTTGTTGCTGTTGAGCACGCTCGCCATCCAAGCGGTTGCGCAGAGCAATTCTCCGGAGGCGCTCTATGATCGTGGAATCGATGCGATCACCGGAGTGGGGCCGTCGGAAAATGACACGTTAGGCGTCGACTATTTTCGCCGCTCCGCTGAGATCGGGTATGGTCCAGCCCAGATCGCGCTTGCTTACTATTACGAAACCGGGACGGTAGTCGCGACCGATCAGACACAAGCTGTTGAACTGGATCGCAAAGCGGCGCAGCAGGGCGATCCCCTGGCGGGATGGCTGCTAGGGCGGCACTATTATCTGGGCGCCGGGGTTCCGCGCGATCTGGATGCCGCACAGAAATGGTTCAAGCAGTCCGCCGACCAGAATAACGCGTACGGCGCTTATTATCTGGGACGGTTGCTGGTGGACAAAGATCCCGCGAAGACTCCCAAGCTCTTTAAGATCGCTGCTGACCAGGGACTGCCGCAGGCGCAATACTTCTATGCGAAGATGCTCAAAGATGGCAAAGGCGTTCCGCAGGACCGGGTCACGGCCTATGTCTGGTTCATACTCGCGGCCGATGCCGGCTATGGGCCCGCCAACGCGGACCTGGTCGAACTCGACAGCAGCGTGACTGTAGAGCAGATCTCAGAGGCGAAAGCGAAAGCGCGAGATCTGGAGCAGGTTGTAATCCGCGCCGTCACCGCGCGTGGATGCTCAGGATGGGATGGAGAGTTTGGCGAGTTTCCGACGCCGCCTCCGCCGAAGCTGCAGCGGTTTTGCCACTAGGCTTCCCTCGAGCGACCCGCCGTCTACATCATCTCCGTTCCCCAGAGATCGTGCAGGTGCACAATGCCGAGCAGACGCAGCTGATTGTCGGCGGCATTCTCCGCAACTTTCTCCGCAACTTTCTCCACGACGGCAAGCGAGGTGATTTTCATCTCTTCCATGCGCGCCAGCGCCGTGGCGGCAAACTCTCGCGGCGCAATGGTTTTCGGATTCCTGGTCATGCAATCTCCCGCCGTCAGGTCGAGAGTGGCTTTGCCGCGCTGTTCCAGCAAGCGCCGCAGATCGCCGTCACTGATCACACCGAGCAAACGATCGCCTTCGACCACAGCGGTCATCCCCAGTTTTTTGCGCGACATTTCGTAAATCACGTCGGGCATCTTAGTTTGCGCGGTCACTCGCGGAATTGCGTCGCCGGAGTGCATCAGCGATTCCACCCGCGCCAGCCGTTTGCCGAGCTTTCCGCCGGGATGCAAGTTGGCAAAATCTTCTTCTTTGAAACCGCGTTTTTGGGAAAGCGCCACTGCCAGTGCGTCGCCCAGAGCCAGCATAGTGGTGGTAGAAGCCGTGGGAGCAAGTCCGAGAGAACAAGCTTCGCGAGAGATCGAACAGTCGAGCGCGACGTCAGCCGACGAGGCGAGAGTGGAGGCGCGAGTGGGGCGGGCGTCGTCGGCTGCGGGCTTTTCCGCAAAATCATCGTAAGGTGTGGCATCGCAGGTGAGGGCAATCAGCGGCACCTGCAGCCGTTTGATCGTGGCCAGCAACTGTAAAATTTCTTCGGTCTCGCCGCTCGCGGAAAGAGCCAGCACGACATCGCCGCGAACG
>DATEBK010000027.1:0-7036 GCA_035287825.1 Terriglobales bacterium | reverse complement strand
ACTCTCGGGGACATCGCACATGAGACGTTCCATGGCTGGAATCCCGGGAAAATTGGGTACCTACCAGGATCGGACTATACCGTCTCGTGGTTTTTCGAGGGATTCACCAAGTACTACCAGGATGTGATGCTTTTTCGATCTGGATTAATGTCATTTCCTGAATATGTCGCAGCGACCAACAAAAGGCTCGATGAGTACGAACTGAATGAGGGAACGGATATCCCGCTTCTGGAATTCATACAACTCCACTCCGCGGATCGCTCGGTTTTGGACCAGCTCGATCAGAGACGCGGCGCCGTCCTGGCGACCTGGCTGGATGCTACGATTCGTCGCGAAGCTGCAAACAGATCATCGCTAGACAATCTCATGTTTGATTTGGTTGCTCAGAACATGGCCTACGAGCGCCGCCACCACGGCCAACCCATGGCGCTTGATAACCAGCGGATCTTCCGAGCGGCTTCCCGCTACATCCATCGCGCTTCCAGGAAGCAACTTCGACGATATGTTGAATACGGCGGCAGCATTCGCGTTCCAGAAACAGCTTTGGGGCCGTGTGTTCAGAGCCATGTTGAGGTCAGTCCGAAGTACGATCTGGGATTTGACCGCAGGTCCATGAGAGGCGACGATAAAAAGGTTTTCGGTGTCGAACCGGGAAGCGAGGCTTTCAAGGCTGGGCTGAGGGATGGACAAAATCTGGCCGGTTGGTCCTTTAATTCAGGCGATGCTTCTAAGCAAGTTCGGCTGACAATCAGTGGTGAGGATGGGAAGCGGACTCTGGCCTACTATCCACGAGGGCCCGGGGTATCCGCGCAGCAATTCAATTTGGATAACGCACGTTTTTCTTCGAGCGCCGGGACTTGCATATCGGGCATTGCGGCAGCTATCGATCCCGGAACGAATTCCGAGTGATTTGATGGGCTGTAAGCTTCTCTCCTGGCTCGGCCAGACCTCCGACGATGACCTCTCGCGGTCAATTTTTTCAGTACTTTCGTAACTCTCAGTTGTGCAGTTGAGAGCGGTATTCTAGGGCTGATCCTCTCCCCGATCTTGATCAGATTCCTATCCAAGGTGTAAGTGCGGCTTGTCGCCGCGAGGGCTACGGTAATGGCGACGATGTTCGGGCGGTTTGAAATCCAGAGTGAACTTTCGAAGTCAGACACCGCCTCGATTTACAAGGCGATGGACACGAAGAGCGAACAGGTCGTGGCGTTGAAGACGCAAGATCTGGGGCCGCTCGGCGAGCGCGCGGCGAAATTTGTGGAAACGCTGATTGCCGAGGGCGAAAGCACACGCGATCTGGCGCACCAGACCATTGTGGCGCTCTACGGCGCGGGCGAGATTGAGGGACAATTTTGCGCGGCGATGGAGTACATCCAGGGGAACAGCATTGCCACGATGCTGGCGCGCAAGGAAGGGTTTTCGATCTGGGACCTGCTCGACATTACGCGCCAGGTTTGCGCGGGGTTGGAGCATGCGGCCAACAAGGGAGTGGTGCACTGTTCGCTGGAGCCGGCGAAGATCATGGTGCAGTGGGATGGGATGGTCAAGATTCTGGGCTACGGCATCTCGAACATGAGCCTGATTGAAGCGGAATCGGGGAAGGGTTTGGGACGGCTGATGCCGTATTGTTCTCCCGAACAGATTCGCGGCGAGGCGATGGACCCGAGAGCGAACGTCTATACATTGGGCGCAATTCTTTACGAGATGGTGGTGGGCGAGCCGGCGTTTGGAGCGACGGATCCGGTGGCGCTGGTGCAGCAGATTGAGAACGAGATTCCGGCGAGCCCGGCGGCGGTGAATTCCAAGATTCAACCGGCGGTGAGCGCGCTGATCATGAAGGCTCTGGAGAAGGATCCGGAGCAGCGCTACCAGAGCGCCCGCGAGTTGCTGGTCGATCTGGAGAATTGCAAAGAAAGCGGCAAGAAGGCGACGGGCGAAGTCAAGAAGGTGACGGCGGCGACGAATGCGGTGGTGAGTCAGGCGGACCGGGCGGCAGCAGCAGCGAAGTTTGCTGCGTCGGCGTCGGCCTCGAGTGCGGTCGCGCCGAAGAGTGCTGCAGCTCCGGTTGCGCCTCGAATGGTTGAACCTAAACTGGCTGCGCCGGTGATGGCTGCACCGAAAGTTGCGGTTCCAGTTGCGCCTCGAGTGGAATCTGCAAAAACCCAATTTTCACCAAGCGTAGCTCCGGTTGCTGAAACCAGAGCGGCTGCGGCGGCTGCGGGAAGCTACGGCGAAACGAGTGGAGGCTTCGGGGAGTTCGAAGTGAGCACTCCGCACGCTGAGGCCGCGGGCAGCCCGGTTTTATCGGCTGCAGTGGTGGAGCCGGAGACGGCAGAACCGGTATTTGAGCGGCAAACGCCGGAAGTGCCGTCATCTGAGCGACAATCTGAGCGGCCTTCGGAGCGACAATCGGAGCGGAAGACTGCGCGTGTGGCGGCAGATCCGATGATGTCGGAGCCGGCGAAACCGGCGGCGAGCCAGAGTTTTTCTGATCTGGCAGAAATGCCTCCGCTGAAGGAACCGGTGTATGAGCCGCCGGCTCCGGAACCGGCGGAGCCGTTGCACTCGGCGACGGTGCAGCTGTATCCGCGAAAAGACAAAGATGAGAAGCCGAGAGTGCAGCCGCGGGAAGTTGCGGAGAAGGCGTTCCAGCAAATAGCGACGATTCCTCCGCGGTTAATGCTGTTTTCGATTCTGGGAGCGGTGGGACTGATTCTGGTGATCGCGATGGCGGTGTTCTTCCATGTGCGATCGGAGGACGACGGTTCGACGGCGGCTCCGCGACCGACGAAATCGGCGAGTGCAACCTCGGCGGAAACGACGGCGCAAACGGAAGCGCCGCGGGTGCAGAAGCCGATTGTTCCTGCCATGGAACCTCCGCTGGAGCCCCAGCCCGACTTGAAGGTGCGGCAGGTGGCGGTGGCAAAGCGCGGCGCGAAGAACAAGCCTGTGCCTGCAGTGGTCGCGGCGCCGATTATCGTAGCGGGACAGGCGCTGATCGATTCGACGCCGCAGGGCGCGCAATTCCAGGTCGACGGGAAGAGCGATCCTTCATGGGTGACTCCGTTCACGGTGGCAGAGCTGAACCCCGGGAAGCACGTTGTCTCGGTCAGCAAGAGTGGTTATACGTCGGACACGCGGTCGGTCGATGTGGCGTCGGGAAGCAAGGTGTCGGTGGCATTTCATCTGGCGCCAATGAATGCGCTGATGGTGTTGAACAGCATGCCGGCGGGGGCGACGGTCATTATCGACGGCAAGACGACGGGACGGGTGACTCCGGCGCAGTTCGCGGTGGAAAAGGGAAGCCACGCGGTGCTGTTGCGGAAAGAGGGATATCTGGACGAGACGGTCACGGCCGATCTGGGGCCGGGGCAAAATTTTCAGTATGCTCCGACGCTGCGAGCGCTGGGGAATACCGAAGACATGCGCACGGTGGGCAAGCTGAACAAGCTGTTTGGACGCGGCGGCGACAGCACGGCCGGCATGGGAACGGTGAGTATTCACACAGTGCCGAAGGGCGCGCAGGTCGCCATCAACCAGCATATGCTGGACAAGAATTCTCCGATGGATGTGATGCTGGGGCCGGGGAACTATATCGTGGACATCACGATGACCGGGTTCAAGCCGGTGCACAAGATCATCAGTGTGGATAAGGGCGGGAAGACTCCGATCGACGAGATTCTGGAACGGCAATAACTCGGCTCCCAGACGACTGCTTAGAACTGCGGCGGCTAGTGCCGGCGCGGTGCTCTTCATCTCACGCAAGATCAGCGTTTCACTCGACAACGTTTCACACAACATCCGCATTTCGCCTAACGTCCGGCTGGATCGATTGCCGCTTAAATACAAGTGCGTCGATTCCCGAGTCGGCTAAATACCTGCCGGCCCAGTCGGGGTCGGCTGAGTCTGGGCCAGCCAAGTTCAGGCCGACCGTCACTGAGAGACGTGATGCAAATCACATCCTGTGGAGTTGATGCGGCGCACAATGATGGAGTAGTCGAGAATGTGATCTTGTGCCTACGCCACCTACGCCCGGCAAGTTGAGCAGCCAGTTGTCACAGGCCCTTCGCGGGCTGAAACCGGTTCGGATGTTTGCCAATGGAAGCGCGCTGTTCCGAGAGGGGTCGGCGGTGACGGGCATCTATCTGGTGGAAAGTGGAGCGGTGCGCGTTCTGCTGTCGAACAGCGGACTGCAGAAGCAGCTTCTGAACGTCGCTGGGCCCGGAACCATGCTCGGGCTGAGTGAGAGCATGAGCGGGGAGAAGTATCAGAATACTGCGGAAGCCGTGGAACCCACGCTGGCGGTATTCATTCCGCGCGAAGAGTTGCTGGAGTTTTTGCGGGAGCACGGCGATTTCTGCATGCAGGTGGTGCGAGTGCTGAGCGAAGACTTGCACGGACTGTACCACAAGTTTCGCAGCATCACGGCGCATCCGGGGCGTCCGCGGCAGCGGGCGCTGGATGAACAGCTGAACTGAGCAGGTCTTATGTCTTAGGTCTTGGGTCTCAGGAAAAACAAAATGCTTAGCCCTGAGAATCAGGGATCTGACACGGAGACCTTGCATCTCAGTCTGACTTAACTCAGTCTGCTTTAAATCAATCTGCGTTGAATCAGTCTGCTTTGAATTTGACGGTGATCTGGGTCTGGATTTCCACGGGCGCACCGTCAAGGTAGTAAGGCTTGTATCTCCACTGGCGAACGGCTTCGACGGCGGCGGCGGCGAGGATGGGATCTCCGTGAAGCACTTTGGGACTGGTAACATTGCCCTGTTTGTCGATGGTCGCTTCTATATCCACCGTACCCTGGGCATGAACGGCGAGAGCGGCGGCCGGATACCTCGGCTGCACTTTCTTGATCAGAAGACCTTGGGAAACTCCCTGCGAAACTTTCAGCGTGGCCAAGGAAGGCCGGGACGCCTCGGTAGGCATCAGGCCGTTCAGGCTGTTTGTGTTGTTGGCGGCAACCACGGGCGGCTGCGGGGCCGACTCGTCGTCTGATGTGGCTGCTTTGGTCGCGGCGGTGGCGGCCGACTTCACGAGCAGGGGTGAGAAAGTTCGCTTCGCGGCCGGCTCGGGAGCCACGGCGATGCGGAGCTCTGGAGCATTGCCGGTGGAGCTCGATTGATTGTTTGGAGGATTGTTCGAGGGATTGCTCGATAAGACGATGGTCTGAGGCTTCGGCCCCGACGCTTGCGAGGGCGATGAGAGGGAAGAAGACGCACTGGCGGTGGTCACCGCAGTTGGCACGGACGCCGGCCGAGATGTTGGTGTAGACATCGATAGTGGAAGCGGTGAAGACGGCTGCGAGTTGGGAGCTGCCGGTGCGGGTTGCGGGGCTGGGGTCGCGTTCGGCTTAGCCAATCCGGTATAGCCAAAGTAGCCTGCCACAGCCACGACCACCAAGACAGCAGCTGCGATCAGGAGCTTTTTGCTGCTGCCCGATCCGCCGGAATCTTCTGCGCCTAATGCGGCGAAGGCCGGGCCGTCGTTGAGCGAGCCGAAGGTCGGGGCGGAAGCCGTTGCAGCGACGACGAGCACAGGAGTGGCGGACTCTGATGCCTGGATCTCAGCTTTTTTCGCCGGGGTTGTAACTTCTCTTGCCGTTTTTGCCGGGGCTGGAGCCGCGGCCGAGCTGGAGACCGACGTTGAAGCAGACGGGAGAACGGGCGTTGCTTTCTGAGCGGGCGCAGGCGTGAATTTTGATGTCGATGGCGCGGCGACATCCGATGGATATTCCAACGGATCTTCTTCAGAGTCAGCAGACGCGGTGGTTTCAGAAAACTTGGACGGCATCGTTTCTGAAGACATCACTCGGGAAGGTAAGGCTCCGGAGGACATGGCTTTCGAGGACATGGCTGAAGGGGATATCGAAGGCGCAGCCTCGAAATGCGGCATTTCGGTTTCGGGCGACTCGCGGCGACCGTGGGGAAGGACGTCCGCGGTGGGAAGCGCGGTGCTCGGAACCGGGATGGTTGGAACCACCCGCGGAGAGCGCCGGCGATCGTGCTGCACCAAACTCCCGGCAGGGGTTGGAGCTGGAATTTTGGGCGGGGCTGCAGATGTCGCCGCGCTAGCGCTGGCACTTGCGGATTCGCTGGTTTTCCGTAGAAGACCGCGGGCAACCCGAAGAGTTCCTTTAGCCTGTTCGACATTAATCGGCTTGGTAAGGACGAGATTTGCGCCGATGCGGTAGGCCTTGGCGACGCCCGCTTGTCCTTCGACCAATGCGATGGCCAGAGAACCCTGATTCAAACCAGAATTTCTTGCACTCTTGAAAAGCAGGGAAGCGTTCTGCTCATTCTCACTGTCGATGACGAGCGCGTCGTAACGTTGCGCCATCAACTTCTTGACGGCAGCAAAAGGCTCGTGTACCGCCTCGATTGCGAATTCCAACTCGCTGAAGATCTGAGTTACGATAGCGGCAAGTTTTTCATCGGAACAGAAGAGTAAAGCTTGGTAACCCATAATAAAGCCATCCTAGGTAACAGAATGGGTACCAGCAAGTTACGGGGGTCATTGACCCTTTATCGTCCTTTTGTCGAGGGCCAGTTGTCGAGGAGCCAGGAGAGGCGATTTATCTACTGTCTGCTTAGGGTCTCTGAAAGTCGACGATCACGACGGTCTGGAAAGGCTGGGCTTTTCCATCGCGAGTAAAGGGGCGATATCGCCACTGCTTGACGGCTTGAACGGCGGCAGTTGCCAGGCTGGCGTTTCCTTCGACCAAACGCACACCCGCAACTTTGCCATTTTCATCGACTATAGTCTTGAGGACGACCGTTCCTTCCGCGCCGCTGGACTGCGCTCCGGCTGGAGGCTTCGGCGCGACTCGGGTGATCAGGCGGCCTTCGGCTCCCTTGGACGAAAGGATGACGGCGGTTGCCTCCGCGGGCAGCGGGGCGTTGGACAGGGATGCATCGGGTGACGCCGCGGTGTTCTTGGTGGCGCCGGTGAGCGGCGCGACGGTTTTGTCAGGGCCCGCTTTGGCGATTTCAGGCTTAACGATCTCGGGCTTAACGACCTCAGGCTTGGCGGAAAC
>DATEBK010000026.1:0-1900 GCA_035287825.1 Terriglobales bacterium | reverse complement strand
GCGGCGTTGAGCGAGAAGGCCAGTTGTGAGGTGTGGTCGAAGCCGCTGCTCATGAAGTTGGCATGATCAACCAAACGGGATTGCACCGTGTAGCCTAATGCGACTGCGAGCATTAAATCGCGTCCGCTACCGCCCACGTAGTCGGCGATGGTCAGCGCCACCCCGAAATTGTCCGCCGTGTGGCAGGTTTCGGTTGGGGCCAGGAAGTTGTCCATGAAATCGACGTAGCGCACGAGTGCGGTGTGCCAGAAGGCTGCGTAGATAGGGTTTACTTGTCCGCCGCCGATCAGCGTACTGGGTCCGGTACCGCCGAACTCCGTGACCTGGGCGCGACATGCGTCGACCGGGCCCGCGCCCAGTGCAGCGATGCTGCAAGCCAGCGAGTCTAGAATGTGAATTGGTAACTGCCTGCGCGATTCGGCCGAAAGGTCGGCGAAGGAAGCGCGGGCGGCATACTTGGCGAGAGATTCAACTTGAGTCATGATTTGTATCCTCCGTTTCTAGTTAGTGAGTTCATTTGTTTAGTGGGTTAGGGCGATGAAAACCCCCATCGTGACCACCGAGCCCATCACGCTGAGGAACACGGCGGAGGCTGCCTCCGCTTGTGCGGTGCGGTACTGCAGAGCCAACATAATCACAATCGGCATGGTCGGAATGGCCGTCGTCAGAACCGCCTCGCTGGCAATGGGATTGCCATAGCCGATCCATCGCAAACCACCCAGGACCAGGGCCGGTTGCATGATGTTTTTCAGGAATACGAATAACAAGATGTACCGGTTGACTTTGATTTTGCCGGATGCAAGCACAATCCCGCAGGCAAACAGGGCGACGCCCCCGGATGCTTGTCCTAACAGCGAAAACGCGTGGACGATAAGTTGAGGAATGTGAAAGCCGCACAGCACGATAATGAAAGCGAGAATGGGTGCCCAAACCATCGGTTCTTTGGCCGTTTCCACGAGCTTGGCAGCGAAGACCGACGCGTAAGACTTGGCGGATGATGGCGAATGCGGGCCGTCCTGCGCGATGGGAGTGTTTTCCTGTTGGTCTTTCGCCGTCGAACCCAAAGCAAGAAGCAGAATCGTCACTGGCACGACCGTGAGGTTGATCACGAGACTGCCTATGGCGACTGGGATAGCGCTGAGCCCTCCGAACAGGTCACCGAGAACGGCTGGACCTACGAAAGGCACTGCTGGCGCGGAAGCCGTCAGCGCGGCCAGAGCACAGTTGCTGAGTTGCATGCGGAAAACAAGACGGCACAATAGAAACACGACACCGTAGAAGCCGATGATGGCGACGCACAAGGCAATGACCAGCGGGATATCCCGACCGAGTGCCGCACGCGACGTGGTAACCGTTCCGGCAAAAAGCGCCAGCGGCACTGCGTAAAGCAGCACCATCCGATTCAGGGTTGGGGCATCCTTTGACCCAAAATCGTGTCGCCACGCCGCCATAAAACCGAGCAGGAACGTGACGACCATTGGTAGGAGTGCGCTCAAAATCGTATCTAGCAACATTTCACTCTCCTCTCCCGGCCAGAACACGATCGACCATCGCGCCGGAGTTTCCGAGATAGTTGGTTGGCTCGATGAGCCTTTCGATAGCTGTATGGTCAAGGAACTTGGCAATTTCAGGATCGTTCGACAGAAGATCGATCAGCTGTCCCTTGCCCTGTGAAACAGCGACGGAAATGGTCGTAAGCCTATCGTGCGCCTTACCGCGGCCCATCTTCGGAGCCAAAGCCATCATGACGGCCTCGGTATTTACCAGGGCGTTGGTCAGCTGCAGATCCTTTTTCATATTGTCGGGATGAACGACCAGCCCACTGAGCATGTAGTTAGCCTGGGCCAGAGCTCCGGCGCTCAGAGAAGAAATCTCACGTAGTACGAGCCACTCGATCTCC
>DATEBK010000025.1:0-10751 GCA_035287825.1 Terriglobales bacterium | reverse complement strand
ACTCCAAAGTTCAATCGGCAGTTTTCGGTCTACAATTCTCTGCTACGTTTTTGCTGTCTAACTTACGGACACGCGGAGGCTTAGCGCAACAAACCTGTACCGAAGATTCGAATCGCTCCCGCTCCGCCACGCAGCCTGTGGTGCTGCAAGTTTTCGCCGAAGGTTCATCGAAATCCTCGCCAATTGGCCAGTTTGTGCGATCAAACCGGACCGGAGAAAATGTGCGGGAGAGAGCAGTCCGATCAGTTTGCGGCGATTGTCTCTGCTCTGCAGATTGGCAGTCCGGTTTCGCCAGTAAGAAGCGGCGAATGAAACACGATTAGAAAGCGAGCATGTATCGAATGCGGCTTGAAAGGTCTAACAGTGTGTTGACTTTGTTGATGTTCCCGCTGACGATCAGCGGGTTCTCACTGCGAGGAACTTTTCTGCTCCCCGCGACAGAACGCTAGCGCGGGACTTAGGATTTTGGCAACGCCAACGGCGGTCTCCCGATCCGGGAAAAAGAATCCAGTGAAAGAAAAGATATGATCTGGGATGCCTGCCATATCAGCTGCCATTTGGGGGTCGGTCGATGTTACGGTTGCTTGTGTTTTTATTACGGGTTTCGATGCCACCAGCGTCACCCCGTAGTATTCCGGAGTAACCGTAGCTTGCGGCAGATTGCTCAAGTCAAGATTCTCTTCACGGGCAAACCGCCTCGAATAGTCATGTTCGCTTTCCACAACCAAGTTCTCAATTTCTTTTAATGGGATCGTAGCCGAATTTACCGTATGAGTTTGGCCGGATTCATAGGTATTGTCACTTATCGTGGTTATCCTTAATGTGCAGGAAGTGGGATCCGAGACCGCCTCCGAAATACGTATCGTGCCGCTGGTGGATCCCTCGCGAAAAGTCATCGTATAGGAAACACTACCTCGGCTCTTGAGGGCGTCCGGGATCAACTTCATGAAGGCATCGCCCGTCGGGCCGCTGTTGGAGGGCGTCTGATTCTGCGCACCGGCCGATCCTGCGGCAAAGAAAAGGCACACCAAAACAAGAGAAGCACTCTTATAAAAAGTCAGAAACGATCTCATTTAACACATCCTTTCCGTGGCCTTTATTGCTCATGATGCTCACGCACACACAGAGCGGAACTATTGTCGTCAGTGCAGGGCTCATCAAGCCATCAAGCCGATGCTGGGATCTGTCCAAGTAATCGGCGGTCCCAGATTCGCGGGTGTTTGATTCTGAGCGCGCGCCGATCAGGTAGCAAGCGCCATCATTAGCAGGAGCGACGCAGTCCTTGCGCGTTTGCCAACAGCAACCTGGTATCTCATTTGTACAGGCTCCCGCCGCACAATTTTGTGGCAAGGGTGAGGGCTTTTGCGACGCCTTCGGCCGTGTCTTCATCCGCGAATAGGGTGGACTGGATTTTGCCAGTGTCTTCCGCAGTAGCCGGGAATTCTTTGCCGTCACGGACTGTAGTGGCGGTGTATTGGTCCTTAAAGACTGGCTTCGATGCAGTCAATGTTACGGCGTAATATTCGGGGCTGTGCGTGGAGGCGTCTTGTTTCTGCCGATTGAAGATATCTTGTCCGCTCTCCTCGGCGACGTTCTCGACATTTTTCAAAGCAATCGTCGTCGTCCTCACGTCGCGGAGCTCCCCTCCGGCTGGAAATTTATATTCGGCGGCTGTGTTCACTCGCAATACGCATGAAGCGGTGTCTGCAAAGGCACCGGTGATGCGATATGACGCGTGAGTGGTTCCATATTGATCGTGTATTTCAAAGGCCACCGGAGCTTGACTGTGCAGCTTATCCTGGATGAATTGCATGGTAGCGGCGAGGGGGCCGGCGTTCGCAGGTGTCTGATTTTGCGCAGGGGCCGAGGCTGCAAGCAGTGCCATCAGGAGCACAAGCGTAAGAGTTCCGTTCTTGCCGAAAACCAACTTGGTGGCGATCATCTTGGCATCCCCTTAACTGCGAGTCATTTTGTGCGATCTCTCCTAGCGCCCGGAACGGCGCACACAGAGGGCGCGCCAAAGGGCATTGTTGATGGTTAAGGCGGAGCCCCGTTGCAGATTCTCATCGATATAGTCGAAGAACCACGCCTCTCCAGAACCATTACCCGGAGAGCTGCTCCAGTGCCAACCCGAGAGTTGCAGGTTGCCCTTCACATGAAAGTGCACTACCCAGCCATTCGATGGATTCCGCACCGGAATATCGATGTTGGGGTCGTAGATGCCCTCTAACTCATCGATTGTGGGCAATCTCCAGTCGGAATATCCACCCATCTGCAGCTGGGCGCAATAGCTGAGCGCCTGTTTCCAATCAAGGCCAATCTTTTCCTCAACCGTGCCGCTGTCTTTGATCGTCCACATCAGCCCAGTATCCGGGTCTGTCCAAGTGGCAGGCCCGACATTCGCGGGAGTTTGATTCTGCGCCGGGGCGATTTCTGCGAAGACGAAGAGAGAAAGCATAACGAGTGAAGCTCTCACGTAAGAAGTCAAAAGCGACGTCATTTACAGATCCTTTCCTCGCTTTTAAGATTTTCCCGGACGACGGACGCAGATGGCTCGTCCTTGATCGCTGACACCGTCCTGGTGGGAGAAGCGCTCCCCAAGAAAGAAGGCGAAATGCCACGCATCCCCATTGTCTGGAGTGCTGCTCCACTCCCAACCGGACAATTGCAGGCTACCCTTGACGTGCTGAACGCCGTAGCCTTCGCTCGGGACACTAAGGGCGGGGTCGTAGATCCCCTGCAGTTCATCAATCGTGGGCAGTCTCCAGTCGGAATATCCTCCTAAGCGCAGAGCAGCGCAGTAGTCGCCTGCCTCGTTCCGACCGATCCTCGTCCCGTTGTCCCTAAGCGGCCACATCAGCCCAGTGCCGGGATCCGTCCACGTAACTGGCGGTCCGACGTTTGCAGGCGTCTGGTTCTGCGCACTGGCCGACCCTGCGGCGAGCGCCATTATCAGCAGAAGCATAAGAGCTGAGTCTTTGCCGAAAATCATTCTGTCTCCTTAGAACGGATCCTTGTTGCCGCCGCCACACAACTCAACGGCATGAACCATGGCCTTGGCTATGCGGCCTGCCATCTCCTCTTCGGAAAACAGGAAGGCGTTCTCCACTCCCTTGGGACGGCGCGCGACCAGCGTAAACAGCGCGGGCTCGACACGCGGGGTCCATTCGGGATGGCCGCTGCGGGCGTTCGCCTTCTGCTGGTTCTGCTCTTGCGGCAGCACCACGATGTCCTGCACGTCTTTGAGGTTGAGGCTGTAGTCGGCATCGTCGGACACCCGCCCGTTCACCTCAGCCCGCCAGTGGAACGAGATACCGCAGGTCTTGGGGTCAGCCACCAGATTGGTGATTTCCACGTTAGTGCTGTTCTTCCACTCCATGCCTTGCTGCGTGGAATCGGAAACGAAAGTTGTATAACTCAACTTGCCCGCCGCGGCGTTTTCCTGGATGAACTTCATCGTAACTGCAAGGCTGGGTCCCTGGTCCGCAGGTTTGGACGACGGCGCAGCTTTTTTCTGCTGCTGCGCCAATGCCGTGCTCACACCCAGAACTGCAACGCACACTGTCATCAAGTAATGTTTCGTCATTGCTGCCTCCTTAAAATGGTTCCGTCTTGCTGTCGCCGCCAGCGCAGAGCTCAACCGCATCAAAGACAAGGGGATCAGCTTTGACATTCCAAGTGGGATACCCCGCCTTTTTTGCTGTGCAAATGCGGCACTCACGGACAGAGCCGCAAAGCATGTTGTGATTAGCCAATGCCTCATTGCGCTGGCCCCTTGGACGCTTGCGTTTTGTCGCCGCCGCCGTTGCTGGCGAAGGCCGCTTGCACAACTCCTGTTTCCGCTAGTGAGGCTTGCTGTTGTTCCTGATCAAGCATGGCGCTGACTCCGGGCTCAGGGGTGGTTGTCGCGCCGTCGATTGCCTGCCGCGGAGGCGACGCAATCGCCGACTGCGGGGCTGCCGGCAAGCCTCCCTGACCCTGATCGGAATGCAGTTTCGCAATGGCGTTGTCCATTTGCACACGCAGGTTGTTGTCCATCTCCTGCAGGTCTTGTAGCACGACCTGGACTTGCGCTCCGGCGGGACAGTCGCCGCGCTTGCCGCTGGCTACGGTTAGCAGAGGGGTATCCGCATAGGAGCCCGTCGCATTGACCAGACTGATGATGTCGCCCGCAGTCAGCGCGCAGTTGCCCTGGTCCGAGTAAACATTCAACAGAGTGCTGACCACAAAGACGTGATTGGGTTGCAAGGTCTCGGATAATGGCTGCGGTTCTGATTGCGGCGAATCGGAAATGCCTTGGTTGCTGGCTGCAGCGTTCTCGGCCGCCAAATTTTGCCGCGCCTCTTCCGCTATCGCGGCCCTCAGCTGCGGCGTAATCGGCGTCGAAGTCTGGGCATAAACTTCGTTGTCGGACTGACCGTCTCCGGCTGTTGTCTCATTCGCGTCCGCGTCATTGGCTGCGGCATCCGAATCCCCTTCGGGCTGGAAATCCTGCTGTTCCCGATAGGCGGTGGCGAGACTTGAGCTTAGGATGTAGTCCGCCATCCACTGCATTGGACTTTGGTACATCGGCGACGGCGCAAAATAGCCGCTATAGAAATCTACCCACGGATCGCCCGTCCATCCCCACGTGTAGGCGACGGGCGTAGCCCAAGGGTTGCTTGCCCAGCCATAAAACGCCGGCGGGTAATAGACTCCCGGCGTATAGCTGACGAGCGTGACTCCGCGATAGGAGTACGAACCGTAGGTCCGAACATAAGTAGTGTTGGGAGTGAAATAATCAGCTCTCGACACGACATACGTCCGTTGCATCAGGGTGGCTTGACCGTGCACAATGGTGCGCTCGACATATCCATTGTGTGGTCCGTAACTCACGAGTGTTTCGTGATTCGAAAGCTGCTTCACCACGGTCCGGCCGCCATGTGGACCGTACTGGACTTTCATGTTGGCAGTCTGCAGCGAGCGGAATCGTCCATTCGGGGCAAACCTCGCGCTGGTGCCTCGCGTGTTCCTGAAAGATGCCAGCGTACCATCGGAGCGCAACCCGTACTGCCGTCCGCCGGAGGCCGCAATCGCGAGCCGTCCGCTCGGCTGCACCGTAACCTGCCCTGCCGGCAAAGCGCGCTTGTTGATTCCCGAGAACGTCGCTCGCGTCGTATTCACCTGACTGACAACACGCTGCGAACCTGTGGGCGTGAGTACGCTCGCTTGACCAGGCGTCTCGGAGGCAATGCTGCTCGCCGACGGCACCGAGTAGGCGGCATGGATCGGCGTGGCAGTACTTACGGAAGACGCGACACTAACGGTTCTGCCCGATCGTGTCGTGGTCACTGCCTTGGTAGTGGAGGCCGCATCGTCGGCAGTCCTGCCGCGAGGTGTGTACACCGTGGTACCGTTCACGTGCGACGGGCTGTCAGCACCAGTACCGCCCGATGCGGAGACGGCACTCGACCCGGCATGCGGTGTGTAAACGGTCGGCCCCGATGTCGAGGGCTTGGAGGCCGTCGCCGAGTTCCCGCTATAGCCATTCCCGGAGTTCCCAGAAGTATGGGGCGTGTAGACCATGGCCGGATGCGTCGATTGGCTGGGGGCCGGAGTATAAGTCGAGCGCGGCTGATGTCCTGGCGTAGAGGTGTTATTGGGCGCGTAAGTCGGATGCGATGGCTGACCCGGCGCGTACGTCGGATGCGCCGGAGACGAAGGTGTAGATGGGGCCGAAGGTGTATAAGCTGGCCGGGATGGCTGAGTGGGCGGAGGGGTATAAGTCGGGCGCGATTCTGTTTCTCGCGGCCGCTCGTATGTCTCGGTCTTTTTGGTCTGCCCTTGCGCTTGCAGGCCGCCAAAGCTCAGAGCGAGAACTAACCCGATTCCCAGAATCGCGCTTTTTCTCCCAATCTTCGGCGCTTTCGCCGCATGCATGTCCCGGATCTTCATCTTGTCCTCTCCCGGTATTGCTGTTTGCTCAACCCTCTGCGAAAAATCCTTAAATGCTGGAGATTCTTGCATGTATGGCGCCGCTCTTTAAAGTTACGTTCGTGTGGCGCACGAGAGCGCTCTATCGCGACATCCGCATCGTGGATCGGGGAACTTTCAGACTGGCCGCCAGCCACGCAGTCAAGCGCTAAGTTTGGCCAACGCAATGTGACCACTTTGAGCCACAGGATCGCCGCACAGAACCGTGTCTTCCCTGCAGAAATCTCGGAGCTATCGGATTTTCAGTGGCTTGAACGCCAGTCGATCGCCAGAGTATTGGCATGGGACACCTGTACCGGACTCTGCCTGCTCTATTGCTCCTGTGCATGCCGACCTTTGGACAGCTCAATCCACACACGGCTCTTCACGATGCCTTGGTGCTGGAGAACCAAGGAAGTTTCGAGACTGCGGCCAAGATCGCGAAGGCCGCGATCGATTCTCGCCAGCTGCATGGCAGTGAGTTGGGCAGGGGGTACATCATTCTTGCAGTTGCTTGCCAAGGAGCAGGTGATTTCGGCAACGCGCAAACCGCGCTCGAGCATGCAGTGCGGATTCTCGAGCACGATCGCGAACATCCGGAGGACTATGCTTCGGCCCTGGAAAACTACGCCGAATTCTATAGCGAGCTGGGACAACTTGACGTTGCCGCTCCGATGTGGCGAAAGGCTTTTCATCTGCGCCAAGGGATTGGGGACCACACGGGAACCGCGCTATCCTCAACACGCCTGGCAGAACTAGCTCTGGCTCGAAATCGAGTCCGCGAAGCACGCTGGTACTTGCAAAAAGCATCTGATGAGGCGAAGGCCTCGTCCGATTTCAGTGACGACGATAGGGCTTTTTTCCTTGAAAGCCAGGGATGGCTAGCCATCGCTGAGCACCATGCTCCCGCAGCCGTAGCGGCGTGTCAACACGCATTGGAACTGGTGGAGCGATCGCGCGGCGAGCAACATTGGCTCGTCGGATGGGAACACATGTTTCTGGGCAAAGCGTACGCGGAGTCTGGGGATTTCGGGAGCGCGCTGGCTAATATGCAAACCGGACTCACAATCCTGGAGCGTGCGCTCGGGCAGAAGAATCCGAAGTACTTGACCGCAGAACTAGCGTATTCACGGGTGTTGGATGAGGTGGGGTCGCACGCTCAGGCTACGCAAATGCGCGCAGCCGCCGAAAAAGCAAGTAAAGATTACTATGGCAGACAATGTGCTGGATGTACGATTAACGCGGCTGCATTCCGGTAGGGGTGCGTGATGCCTGATTGCGACAATCCGTCCCGAGCCATGCTGTCCAAAGGCATGGTCCATGCCAAAACGGCTTCGGGTGGACTCTTGCCGCGCGCAAGAATGATTCCCCTTACCATGGCGGCGATCCTCGCTGTGGCGACCGCGATCGAATGCCATGCACAAGCGAGAGGAATCCAGTCCTTTCTGTCGTGGGGATTTTCGCTCGCTTACGGCTGCGCTCTTTGGTTTTGGTGGGCGCTCGTCGTCTATGTGCTGTGGCGTTCAACCAATCGCTGGCCATCTGCTTTGAGGTTTTCGTTTCGGACTTTGGCTCTGCATCCCGTGATAGCGGTAGGAGTCGTGACGCTTCACCTTGGCTTGCTGCAAGAGGTGACCCGGTTGATCGTGAGACTTGGCCCTGAAGCGGTGAAGGCTGAGTACGGCGGGTTGGATTTCTTCTGCTTCCCGCGCTTCGGCATGGAACTTCTCCTGTACGGCCTGTGCTGGCTTGCTTGTGCCGCGGTGCATACTCAATTGGCGGCTCAGCGCGATTCGATGCGCTCTCTGGAATTAGAGCGACAGTTGTCGAGCGCTCACTTGCGAGCCCTGCAGATGCAGCTCGAGCCACACTTTCTCTTCAATACTCTCAACGCGGTGACTGCTTTGGTCGAACTTGGCCGCAGAGAACAAGCCCTCGAAACCCTGGAACACCTGAATACGGTCCTGAAGTTGGTAATGAAGAGGAACACTCCGAGCAAGATTCCGCTGGCGCAAGAGTTGGAGGTTCTGGAGAGCTATCTAGCGATTGAGCAAGTGCGCTTTGCCGACCGCCTTCGCGTGGAAATCAATCTCGATCCCAACACGCTCGATGGTTTGGTGCCCTGTTTTCTATTGCAACCCATTGTCGAAAATGCGATTCGGCACGGAATCGCGAATTGCGAAGACAGTGGGTGGATCGAAACTTCCGCCCAACGAGTGGGGACTCGCATGCGCCTGCAAGTGCGTGACAACGGCCCGGGAATGACTGGAAGGTCTGCAAGCGGCTTTGGCCTCGGCCTCAGCAACACGAAGGAACGGCTGGCCCACTTCTATCAGAATGATTACGAGTTCCGTGCGTTCCAACCTGAGTCGGGTGGGTTTCAGGTCTCGATCACGATCCCGTATGAGAAGGCAGCTTCGTGACCTTGAGAACCGAGAACTGAGAACAATGATTCTGAGAACAATCGCCCTGAGAACAATGATCGCCGATGATGAACCACTGGCCCGCGAGCGCCTTAAGATGCTCCTTTCAGCGAGTCCGGATATCGATATTGTTGCCGAGTGCCGAAATGGCAGCGAAGTCGTGAAGTCGCTGAAAACAGCCAAAGCGGACCTGCTTTTTCTTGATATTCAAATGCCTGGTAGAAATGGTTTCGAGGTAATTGAAGAGATCGGGCCAGTCAATATGCCGATCACGGTGTTCGTTACCGCTCACAACGAGCATGCGGTGAACGCGTTCGAAGTGCACGCGTTGGACTACCTGTTAAAGCCGATTGAGAAAAACCGGCTTGAGCAGACATTGGCCCGAGTCAAGGAAAGAGTTCAGTTGCAAGAAGCGTTTGTCGCGCGTGAGCAAATCTCTTCCGCGGTTGAAGCGTTACGGCAAGCAGCGTCTTACCCGGAGCGACCGCAGCGATTCCTGACTAAAAGTGGGAACACCGCTTCAGTCGTGTCGGTGAGTGACATCGAGTGGATTGAAGCCGCAGATTACTATGTGTGTCTGCACGCAGGCGGCAAGCGGCACTTGTTGCGAGAGAGTATTCGTGCACTTGAAATGAAATTGGATCCGAAAAAGTTCATTCGCTTGCACAGGTCGGCGATAGTAAACCTCGACCATGTGCGCGAGATTCACCGGGACGGACAAGCCGAAGGCTGGGTTCTCTTATCCACAGGAGCCCGGGTTCGCCTGAATCGGAATGGTTGGCGGAAGCTAATTGGCACAACCTGCGCGTCGAAGAATCCGGTTTTCTAAGAATCCCCACCTAATCAGGGTCTGGCTCAAGATTCAATTCATCTCCGATGACTCGAGTATTATAAATGTCGTTGGAAATTCCCCGTAGCCGATGCAAAAGCGTAGCGTAATCCGCAGTCCCCGCAGTGCTTCGCCTTAGCGAAGCTAGTCAGGATCTAAGACGAGAGCATTTGCGGCGAATGAAAATTCTGACGCGAAAAGCCAGATCTTTCTTCGCCATGCGAAATGACCGGTCGATCCCGCAGGCAAGCGGACGTATCGTGCTTGCGACCACCATCCTAGGGTCGAGCATGGCGTTCATTGACGGAACCGTCGTTAATGTCGCTCTGCCCGCGCTGCAAAGCGCTTTGCACGCCTCCATTGCCGACGTGCAGTGGGTGGTTGAATCCTATGCTCTGATGTTGGCGGCGCTGCTGCTTGTAGGCGGCTCGCTTGGAGATATCTTCGGCCGTCGTAAGGTGTACGTTTCTGGTGTTGTTGTGTTCGCAGCCGCCTCGGCCTGGTGTGGGCTGGCTCGAGATATTGATATGCTCATCCTGGCCCGATCCATTCAAGGCATCGGGGCAGCCTTGTTGGTACCGGGAAGTCTCGCACTGATCACGGCCTCCTTTCCCGAAGAAACGAGAGGACAGGCGATCGGCACATGGTCGGGATTTTCCGCGATTACTGCGGCCATCGGCCCGGTCATCGGCGGGTGGCTGATCGAGTACTCCAGCTGGCGCTGGGTTTTCTTCCTGAATCTGCCGCTTGCCTTGGCGGTCATCCTGCTCTCTGCCAAGGTGCCGGAGAGCCGTAACGAGAACGCCTCACATCATGTTGACTGGCTTGGCGCCATGCTGGTGACGCTGGGACTTGGCGGCGTCACGTACGCGCTGATTGAGTGGCCGGCTCGTGCTCGCCACGGCGGCTACCTCCTTGCGGCTGCAGCCGTTCTGGGTATAGTCGCTTTGGCAGGATTCGTTGCCGTGGAGCATTGGTCTCATACGCCGATGGTTTCGCTCAAGCTATTTCGCTCGCGAAATTTTGCAGGCGCGAATTTACTGACACTGTTTTTGTATGCATCCCTCGGCGGACTAATGTTCTTTTTCCCGATGGACCTGATCCAGATCCAACACTACACAGCTACTCAGGCAGGCGCCGCGCTTCTCCCTCTTATCGTCATCATGTTTGGACTATCACGCTGGGCAGGTGGTCTGGTTACGCGCTATGGATCACGAATCCCGCTCACATTTGGGCCTCTTGTTGCTGCCTGTGGGATTGCACTCTTCGCAATCGTGCCACAGGCTGGGATCTACTGGGCCACCTTCTTTCCGGCAGTCGTGGTGATGGGCCTGGGCATGGCCATCAGTGTTGCTCCCTTGACTACGACGGTGATGAACGCTGTACCTGAATCCGAGTCAGGACTTGCCTCTGGAATCAATAACGCAGTTTCCCGTTTGGCGGCTCTGCTTGCAGTTGCGGTTTTCGGTGCGGTGCTGGTCACGGTTTTCAACCACTCGCTCGACCGATCCCTCGATCAACTAGCTTTAACCGCCGACGTTCGCGCG
>DATEBK010000024.1:0-5136 GCA_035287825.1 Terriglobales bacterium | reverse complement strand
AATTCCTGAAGAAGTGCGCCTGCAGGTGCAGTCGATCAACCCCGAGCTTCCTGTCTTTGGAGCAATGACTCTGCCAGGCGTGGTGTCGGGATCCCTGTCACAAAGGCGATTCTCGATGGAAGTCGTTCTGCTTTTCGCTTTAACGGCTCTGTTGCTTGCGGCCCTTGGAATCTATGGAACCATTTCGTATCTGGTCAACGAGCGCACCCACGAGATTGGCATTCGGCTCGCGCTGGGAGCGACAAGGACGACGATTCTGGGAATGATTCTGCGCCAGGGATTGGAGCTTGCCATTGCCGGCGCCGCCGCGGGACTTGTTGTCGCATTGATTGTGTCGCACTTGATGGCAGGGTTGCTCTTCGGCGTTTCGCCCACCGATCCTCTGACGTTTATTGGGGTCACGCTAGTGCTCACTGCGGCGGCGCTCGCGGCTAGTTATATTCCGGCGATGCGTGCGATGCGGGTCGACCCTCTGAGGGCGCTCCGCCATGAATAGCCTCTACTGGTTGTGCTACTCGAGTCCCGCTGTGACTGCCTGCCGCAAACAGCTGCAGTCGGAGACACGCGATTGGAAGCAGACCGCGGCGATCATCGCGCGCTTTTCCAAAATCAACGCAGAGGATCTTCAATGAAATTCCTGCGCCGCTTTTTCATTCGCCTCTCAAACTTCAGCAGCGCAAGGCGCGCCGACCAGCGCCTCCAAGAAGAGATGGCCGAACATATTGCCTTGCAGACTGAGGAGAATTTGCGTGCCGGCATGTCGCCCATGGAGGCGCGGCGGCAGGCCGCACTGAAGCTTGGCGCGGCCCAGGCCATTCGCGAGGACCACAACGCCGAGCAGGGTCTTCCGCTAGCCGAGAATTTTCTCTTCGATATCCGCTACGCGTTTCGGATGCTGCGCCGGTCTCCCGGATTTTCCCTGATTGCCATCGCCACGATCGCCCTCGGCGTCGGAGCCACCACCGCCATCTACAGCGTCATCGACGCAACCCTGCTGCATCCTTTGCCCTACCCCAACCCCAGCGAACTGGTGCGAATTGAAGCCAACCTTCCCGGCGTGGGCGCGCACGACGTGGGCATCTCCATCCCTGAGTTGAAAGACCTTCAGAACTCGGGAATCTTCCAATATGTGTCCCTCTGTTTTTTCGGTACCGACACTCTTACAGGCAATACCCAACCCACGCGCATCGCTGGAAAGTCGGTGACACCGGCCTATTTCGCGGTGCTCGGCGTCGACGCGCAATTGGGCCGCACCTTCGATCCGAACGACACCACACCCGGCTTCAACAACGAACTCGTCATCAGCGATGGGCTCTGGAAGCGCGCATTTGGCGGCGACCCGCACATTCTCGGCAAGATTCTGCGCATTGATAACGATCCCGCTCGTGTTGTCGGCGTCATGCCCGCCGGATTTCGCGACCAGGGCCAAACCCCCGAGGAGATCGGTACCGAATTGTGGGCGGCGGGCGGATTTGCCGCCGACCCCTCCCCGCCGCCAATGCGCGGCACGCGTTTGCCCTTCGTGACCATAGCGCGCCTTCAGCCCGGTCTCTCGCCTGAGGCCGCGCAGGGGCACCTCGATGCCCTGGTTGCATCGTTGAAAAAGCAATATCCGGGGGATTATCCGCCGCAAGCCGCGTGGAGCATCCAGCTGACGCCCCTGGCCGAGACTCTGGTCGGCAACGTTCGCCAGTCGCTCATTCTGCTGTTCGGCGCGGTGGGCCTGGTCCTGCTGATCAGTTGCGTCAACGTCGCCAATCTGCTGCTTGCTCGCGCCAGCGCGCGAGGACACGAGATGGCGGTTCGCCAGGCGTTGGGAGCCGCAAGAATGCGCCTAGTTCGTCAGCTCCTCACAGAGAGCTTGTTACTCTTCGTGCTTGGCGGCATCACCGGTTTCGCGGTTCTCTTTTGCGCCCGGAAATTCCTGCTGCAATTTGTTCCCGAAAGCCTGCCGCACCTCAATGACATATCCATCAGCTGGGGCGTGCTGGGGTTCGCCATCGTCGTCTCTGTCGCCGCCGGAGCCATCTTCGGGCTGGCCCCGGCGTGGCTCACAAGCCGCCTTCATTTGACGGCGACGCTCTGGCAGGAAGGTCGTGGCTCCAACGGTTCCCGGCGGCGCTCGCGCTTGCGCCATGTTCTGGTGATTGGTGAAATAGCCCTCTCCCTGGTGTTGATGATCGCCGCCGGCCTTCTGCTGCGTAGCTTCTATGACTTGTTCAAGGTGCAACCCGGCTTCAATCCCACTCGAGTCATGGCGATCGAGACTTCGCTCCCGGTTCCGAACGATCCCAAAACCGACATTTACCGCACTGCCACGCAGGAAGGCGTGTTGCTGCGCGAAGTTCTGCGCCGCAACCGGACGATTCCAGGCGTGGAAGAAACCGCCGTCAGTGATCGGGCAGCCATTCCCCTTGGCCACAACCAGGGCGATCGCAGAGCGGTTCCATTCTTTCGCGAGGGCCAGGAAGTGCAGAGCAGCCAGCCTCCGCTGATCGATACATCGATCGTCTCATCGGAATATTTCCACGTGCTGGGCATGACTCTCTTGCGTGGACGCCTCTTCGTCGACCAGGACCTTGAAGCTACGCCCTTGATCGCAGTCATCAACCAGGCCGCCGCGCGCACCTACTGGTCCAGCGAGGACCCGGTCGGCAAGCGAGTCCATTTGTTGGGCCGTTTGGGGCGTGCCAGGCCGGACTGGACCACCATCGTCGGTGTCATTGCCGATGCACGCACAGAATCGCTCGCGGACGCCGGCATTCCGGAGATGTACCTCGACATCTATCAGCGCCCCTCCAAGTTTCTTGCGTTGTACCTGCGCGGACAGGTCGATCCCGCCACAATCGCCGCGCAGGTGCGCACGCAAGTCCAGTCCGTCGACCCGAACCTTCCCGTGTTCCACGCGGAGACCCTGGACGATGTCCTCTCCTCTTCGCTTTCTGTGCGGCGGTTCTCCATGGAAATGGTGGCGCTGTTTGCTGGCACAGCCCTGCTGCTCGCGGCCCTGGGAATCTATGGAACCATCTCCTTCCTGGTCCATGAGCAATCGCGCGAGATCGCCATTCGCCTTGCGCTGGGCGCGCAAAGGCGCGATATCCTCAAGATGGTTTTACGCCAGGGCCTCACTCTAGCCGCCGCCGGCGCCGGCGTAGGCCTGATTGGCGCGTTTATTGTTTCTCATCTCATGGCCGGCCTGCTTTACGGTGTCTCGCCCTACGATCTCTCCACCTTTGCCGGCGTAACCGCCGTGCTCACCGCCGTCGCCATGGCCGCCAGTTACGTCCCTGCGCTGCGCGCCATGCGCCTCGATCCGATCACTACACTCCACTCCGAATGACCTTTGGCACTGCTCGAGACTTGTCTTCACAAGTCGTTGCCATCCCAATGACCTCCTTCGGGATGCTGATGAATTCTTCCCACTCCGAGTTCCAGAGGATGTGCCCCCCAAGCGCGTTTGTGTCCATTGAATTCAGTAGCTCCGGGATTGTCGGCTACTCGAAAATTGGCCGGTTACTTAAGCACCGATTCGACCTGTGAATTCAAACTGACCCGCTACCAGCGCATGGGGATTTTGGCAGGCTTAAATTGACAGTTACAGGCTTTCAAGACTAGCATCCGTGGAATATGGGTGCAGCAAGGATGGAACCGTCGAAATTGTTCACGCCGCGCGAAGCCGCGCAAGTCTTGGGAATCAGTTACCCCACGCTGAAGCAGTGGATTTATAAGCGCAAAATTAAGACGGTGAAGACGGCCGGCGGCCATCACCGAGTACCGGAGAAAGAAGTGGACAGGTTCTTGTATCGCGAGTCCGACCGCGCAGAGGTCCCGGAGCGGCGCAACAATTACAGGCGAATCAGCGGGCGTAATCAGCTGGTTGGGCGCGTGACTGACGTGAAACTAAGCGGTCTAATGGCACAAGTGAGCATTTCAATCGGGGGGCAGCACATCACATCCATTATTACGGCAGATGCGGTGCGTGAAATGCGTCTTCAGAAAGGCCAGAAAGTGGCCGCGCTTGTGAAATCCACGGAAGTGATGATCATTCGCGTTTGATCCGGTCCTTAAACCCTCTTTTCCTCGCAGGATAGTCCCGCTACACAATCATCGATTACCGTATTGACTTGCCGTTTCTAAACACATAAATTCGTATGACTTGTGCCGGGTGTGTTGCACGATAAATTAAACTGAGGGATTTCCCATGAAACTGAACTTCTATTACCTTGTCTTGACGGGTGCGTTGATCTGTTCACCAATCACAACGAATGCGCAGCTTTCTGGCGGCAATTCGTTTTCAATAACAGCCGCGAGTGCATCGATCAACGCGTCGCAGGATACCGCTGCGGGAGCGAGTCTCTCCGGCGTGGTGACGGACCAAACCGGCGCAGCGCTTACCGATGTCGCGGTGACGATCAAGAACGTCGACATAGCTGAAACGCGGACGATCGCGACCGACGGCGGGGGGCGCTATCAGGCGTCTGGCCTGCGTCCGGGGCGCTTCGAGATTCGAGCGGCAAAGAAAGGTTTTGCCGATGAAACGCGCGCGAAAATCACCTTGGCGGCTGGCCAGGGCGCCACGGTCGACATTAAGATGGTGGCGAGGGCTACCGACGCCTGCACGAGCGGCAAGGAGTTCGCCACCACCGATTGCGCACTGACCTGGCACGGCATCACGCTGTACGGTGCGTATGATGTCGGCGTCGGCTGGGTCAGCCACGGCTTACCGGAAAACGGCTATAACTATGAAGGCGAATCTCTGGTGAACCGAAACGGCCATCAATCTCGATTCATCATCGCACCGAACAACCTTCAGCAGACGGGTCTGGGTGTCAGGGGCAAGGAAGAGTTTCTGCCTGGCTGGTCCGTTGTGTTCAACGCTTCAACCGGCATCAATCCGCAGTCCGGCCTGCTCGCCAACGCGTCAGCCACCGACACCATCAACAACGGCCTGCCCCGGAGCAGCTATTCGATAGCTATTGATGGAGCGCGCGCGGGCCAGCCCTTCAATGACGAATACTATGGCGGCGTATCATCGACGCATTTCGGCACGCTGACCTTCGGTCGTCAGCGCTCTCTCGGCACCGACGCGATGCTCCAGTACGATCCTGCCGGAGGCGCTTATGCCTTTTCTTACAT
>DATEBK010000023.1:0-5378 GCA_035287825.1 Terriglobales bacterium | reverse complement strand
TGAATGGCGCCCACCAGGTCGTCGATGTGAATCCAGCTCCACCACTGTCGTCCGGAGCAGCCGACGCGCCCGCCAAGACCGAGCCGGAACGGCGCTAGCATTCGTGGCAGCGCACCACCCTTCGAGCTGAGCACGAGGCCGGTCCTTAAATTCACCGTGCGGATGCCTGCGTCGGCAGCAACGCGACTGGCGTCTTCCCACTCGCGGCAGACCTCGGCCAGAAAACCTTGTCCACCGGCGCTGTCTTCGCGCAGAATTTCGTCGCCGCGATTTCCGTAAAATCCGACTGCCGATGCGCATACCAGCACGCTCGGCTTGATTGCCGCCCTCGCTAATGCCGCTGCGAGATTGCGCGTTCCGAGCACGCGGCTATCGCGAATCGCCTTCTTTTTTTCCGGAGTCCAGCGTCCCACCACGCTTTCGCCCGCCAGATGAACCACCGCGACGAATCCCGAAACCGTGGCTGGCGGCAGCGCGGTCAGCGGATCCCACGTAATCTGATCGGGGCCTTGAGCGCGTCCCCGCACCATACGCACGACTTCGAACGGGACCGGATGGGATGGCGCCTGAAGCGCAGCCAAAAGCGCGGTTCCGATGGGGCCGGAAGCTCCGGTGACCAATAGCCGCCCCAAGTCGCCTCCTGCAGGGAGTGGGATTGATTTATGGGTGAACCCACAATATCATACCATTATGAATACCCGTCTCGTCATGGACAAAGCAGGCCGCGTCGTTATTCCGAAGCCGCTGCGGGAGGAACTGCAATTGGAGCCGGGCGACGCCCTGGAACTGGAAAGCGGCGGCGAGCAAATCACTCTACGCCCGGCCCGCGGCACGGGACCGCTGCAGAATGAGCACGGCATTTGGGTATTGCACACCGGAGAACCGTTGCCCGCCTCCACCACCGACGATCTGCTGCGCCAGATTCGGGAGGGACGTGATTCTGCGAACCTGAGCGATGGTTTTGTTGAGGATGCGCGCCCGCGATCGAACAAGCCTGCCAACCGAACCAGAGGTAAAGCTAAGAGCAGAGCTCGGAAATGAAGGGCTTTTTCGACACTTCCGTATTAGTTCCGCTGTTCTACCGGGACCACGTTCACCACCGCCCAAGTCAGGATCTCTTCATTCAATTTAACCAGGCAACCGGCGGCTGTGGAGCGCACAGTCTGGCCGAGGTATATGCCACTTTGACCCGGATGCCGGGCAAGCGCCGCATCAGCGGCCAACAAGCCATGCTTTTCATCGGCAACATCCGCGAGCGTCTGTCGATCATCGCGCTCAATAGCGAGGAATACGCCGACTCGCTCGAGGCTTCTGCCGTTCTTGGCATGGTCGGCGGAGGCATCTACGATGCCCTGCTGGCGCATTGTGCCCTCAAAGCCAAAGCGGAGGCAATCTATACCTGGAACATGCGCCACTACACCCTGTGCGGGCGCGAGGTTGTGGGGCGGCTGCGCACACCTTAACTTGCAGTTACGACACGACCTGGAGAGGTTGCGGAAAAGCTCTTACAGAATCCGCCAGTATGACCTCAGCGGCTGAAGCCGGATTCAAAACAAAGCCTTTGCCGCAGCGCTGAAGCGCTGCGCCATCCAAAAGCTGGGGCACCTCAATGTTTTTCCGCAAGCTCTGAAGTCGTGCCCTTCCCAAAACAAACTGAAACTGGCTAAGAAGAAAACGGCGGCGCTGAAATAGCTTTTCCCCTGCGTTAGAATCGATTATGGCGACGTTGCGCGAACAGATCGCGACGAACGTGCTCACGGTCACCCGCTTCCGCGAGCTGATGAAGAAGCTGCGCGAGAACCGTCCCAACGACGATCTCGACCTCGTCAAGCGCGCCTACGATTTTTCCCAGAAGCACCACGCCGGACAGACCCGCGCATCCGGCGAACCCTATCTCGTGCATCCGCTTGAAGTCGGCAACGTTCTCGTCGACATGAAAATGGACGCCGTCTCCATCGCCGCCGGGCTTCTCCACGATTCGGTCGAAGACACCTCGGTGACCACGGTTGAAATCCGCCAGGAGTTCGGCGAGCAGGTCGCGCACATTGTCGAAGGTGTTACCAAGATCAGCAAAATCGATTTCTCCTCCAAAGAAGAAGCGCAAGCCGAGAATCTCCGCAAGATGATGCTGGCCATGGTTGATGACATTCGCGTCGTGCTGATCAAACTCGCCGACCGCTTGCACAACATGCGCACGCTCGAACATCTCGATCCCGAGCGCCAGCAGAAGATCGCGCGCGAGACGCTGGAAATCTACGCTCCTATCGCGCATCGCCTGGGTATGGGCAAAATTCGCGGCGAGCTCGAAGACCTCGGCTTCAAATATGTCGATCCTATCGGACACGAGCAAGTCCGCGTGGCCGTCGAATCGCGCCGCAAACAAGGCGAAGCCTTCATTGCCCGGGTCGAAGGCGTGTTGCGCGACGGCCTCAAAGAAGCGGGCATCACCGGACGCGTCGAGAGCCGCATCAAGCGGCTGTACAGCATCCACAAGAAGCTGCAGCGCCAGAAGATCAGCGTTGACCAGGTTTACGACCTCTACGCCATGCGCGTAATCACCAACTCGGTGCAGGATTGTTATGCCGTGCTCGGCATTATCCACAACCTGTGGCGTCCGGTGCCGGGCCGCATCAAGGATTTCATTGCCATGCCGCGGCCAAATCTTTATCAGTCGCTGCATACATCCGTGATTACCGAAACCGGAGAGACTTTCGAAATCCAGATTCGCACCGAAGAGATGCACAAGATGTGCGAAGAAGGCATCGCCGCCCACTGGAAATACAAGGACGGCCCCGTCTCCGCTGAAGACGAGCAGCGTCTCGCCTGGCTGCGGCAGGTGGTGGAGTGGCAGCGCGATGTTTCCGATCCCAACGAATTTCTTTCTACGCTGAAAGTCGATCTCTATCCCGACGAGGTCTACACCTTCACGCCCAAGGGAAAAGTTGTGGTTCTGCCGCGCGAATCTACGCCCATCGATTTCGCATATTCCATACACACCGAAGTCGGACACATCTGCACCGGCGCGAAAGTCAATGGACGCATGGTTCCGCTTCGCCACAAGCTGCATTCCGGCGACATCGTCGAAATCGTCACCCAGCCCGGACACAAGCCCAGCCGCGACTGGCTCGCCATCGTCAAGTCATCGCGCGCGCGCAACAAGATCAAGCACTGGCTCAACGTTCACCAGCGCGAACGCGCCATTGAAATCGGCAAGAAGCTGATCGAAAAAGAAGCGCGCAAATATCGCATCTCGCTCAAGGAAATCAAAGACGAGGACCTGCAGCGCGCGGCCAGCGAGTACGGACTCGGACGTCCCGACGATCTGATGGCTGGCATTGGCTACGGCAAGTATTCGGCGCGCCAGGTGCTGGCGAAATTCGCGCCAGCCGACGCGCATCCTATGTCGGAGAGCGAAGAGATTGCCGCGTCTCACGGCTTTACCAGCGGCTTGACCAGCGCGGTGCGCCGCGTGTTTGGCGGAGACTCGAACGCGATCGTCGTCCGCGGGCAAGGCGACCTGCTCGTCTATCGCGCGCGCTGTTGCAACCCCATTCGCGGAGAAGCCATCGTCGGCTATGTTACTCGGGGCAAGGGCGTGGCCGTCCATTCCATCAACTGTCCCAACGTGACCAATCTTCTTTATGAGCCGGACCGCCGCATTGACGTGCTCTGGGCAGGCGACAAAGATGGACAACCGATTTCTTATCCGGTAAAACTCACGCTGCTGTGCGACGATCGCTGGGGCATGTTGAAACAAATTACCGCCGTGATCAGCGATACGAAAACCAACATCCGCAGCATGGAGTCACGCAGCCAGAACGGCCAAGCCAGCATCGACATCGTCCTCGATATTGCCGACCTGAAACACTTGCAGAAAATCATCGACGGAGTGAGACAAATCCCCGGCATCCACGACGTGCAGAGATTGCAGAAGATCTAGCGCTAATTCCCGGCATAAGGTAGGCTGTTTCCTGCTCAAAGCACACCCTAATTCAAAATTCTGAGGAGAGTGGAAATGAAAAGCATTTCCCTGGGAAATCTCGTCCGCGCGGTTCTGGTCCTTGTTTTGTTAAGTGCATTTGCCGGGGCTGCAGACGACGTGGTCAGCGCCGTTCATGGCACCGTCACCAAGTTGGACGAAGGCACCAAGACAGCTGTCATCAAGACCAAAGATGGCACTGAGACTACGGTGAAGTTCGTCGATAAGACAACCGTGCACGGGACCGAGGCGGGCGCGAAAGATACTTTTCACGGAGTCAAGGAAGGCTCCGAGGTAGTGGCGCACTACACCGTGAAGGGCACGGAGAAAACGGCCGTCGAGGTGGATAAAGTCGGCAAAGACGGAATCAAGGCAGTCGATGGTACTGTCACCGGCATCGACCGCGCCGGCAAGACCATCGGCATCAAAACCGCCGACGGTACGAAGGAGACATTCAAGATGACGGGCCACGCCGCCGACGATGCCGGCAAAGACATTGGCAAGTGGACAGAAAAAACCACCCACGTGACCGTCTACTACACCGAAGAAGCGGGCAAGAAGACCGCGCACTTTTTCGAGAAGCTGTAGCTGAGATCGTGCGGAGCGGACACTCCTGTTCGCTGCGTTTGATCTCGCCATTTGACTGTGCCTTGGCGCGGATGCAAAACCCCGCGGCTGTCCCATGCCTGCGTTCTGTGGGCGAGGATGGGATTCCACGCGAATATTGTGTAAGCTCCCGGGACGTTTTCTCCGTCTCACTCGGCAACCTCACAGGCTAAGCTATTCTTCCGCAAGACCTTGCCTTTTGATGGTGGCCAGACATTTGAGAAATACGTGATTTTTATCCTGATGCGACTCGTAGTAGGCTTCCCAAACAACGCGCGTCCCGCCCAGACAGCGAAGGAGTCGTAATGAACTACGCAAAGAAGAATGACCTCGGGATTCTTGAAACCATGGTTTCTGGCGTTCTCGCTGTTGCGCTTGCCGCCGTGTCGTTGATTGTTGCGCCTGCGGCGCAGGCCCAAACCGAAACCGTTCTCCACAGCTTTGCCAGTCAGCCGGGCGATGGGAACTATCCCGACGCGGGCCTGATCTTCGATGCCAGCGGAAACCTCTACGGAACCACGGCCAGCGGCGGCGCTCAGTACAGGGGCGCGGTGTATGAGTTGACGGCGGCCGGCACGGAGAAAATCCTTTACAGCTTTGGCAGTCAGCCCGACGGGAGCGATCCCTATGCTGGTCTAATTTTCGATGAAGCGGGAAACCTCTACGGCACCACGTCTTATGGCGGAAGCTACACATGCACGAACGCGTATGTCTGCGGCACGGTGTTCGAGTTGACGGCCGACGGCACGGAGACGATCCTCCACAGCTTTGGCGGCGGGTATGGCGAGAAGGC
>DATEBK010000022.1:0-4734 GCA_035287825.1 Terriglobales bacterium | reverse complement strand
GCTAATGTCCTGGCGTTGTTCGAAGCCGGAACGCCGGTCAACGTGGCCGCGACCGATATCCGTCCTGAAGACGCAAATTTCGCCGTCTGCCGCTCCAACTCTCAGCTCGGCGCCGGATCTTACAGCGGCACCGGCAGCGACAATCTCGACGGCCTCGGCTATAACTCCAACTGGGCGCCTGGCGTTTGTCCCGCCTTCGGCAGCGCCTCGTCAGCCTATGTCGGATCCCCGATCAAGAGCGCTTACCCCGGCAGCACTTCCCAAGCCAACGTTGTGTCGTTCAACATCAAAGGCAAGGATCCCATCACCGGTACAAACATCCCTGCCTTCACCGTTGTCGAAGTCGGCGTCGAGCCGATCGCCTTTATCCTTGAGCGCAACGGCGGCCAGCTTGCCAACCTGACCAACGCCAGCACCCAGCAACTGCAACAAGCGTTTTCGGGCGCTAACTGCAACGCCAACGCTTTCGACAACCAGGACGGCGTGCCTCTGCCTTCCGCCGCAATTGGCGTCTTCCTGCGCGAACCGCTGTCGGGAACTTACAACACCACTGAATCGAACGTAATGCGTCATCCCACCGTTTACGGCGGCGCTGGCCCCAGCACGGTTCTTGGCGTCAGCATGGAAGCCAATGTCGACGGCGGAGTTAACAATCCGCTCGCCGGCCAATCCGGAACCTGCCTCAATGGTGGCGGCCTGCGGGAACGCGGGATCGGCACCAGCGAAGAAGTAAAGTGGGTCGCGAACTCCGACAAGAACCTGGGCATCGATGGCATCGGCTACACGTTCTTCAGCTACGGGAACGTGAGCTCCATCGCCAACAGCGCCAACTACGCCTACATCACTTTGAACAACATCGATCCCGTGTTCGCCAGCTTCGGTCCCCAGAGCTCCACCGGAGTCGGATACGATCCCGGCCAGCCCGCAAACGCCTCCAACCCTGGCGAGATCCCCGGCGCAGCTAACCTGCCCGCCGATTGCGGAGCGGCCTTCCCCTGCCCCGAAAGCAAAATCTGGGCTGGCGGCCTCTCCTTCCCTAACGTCCGCGCCGGACTGTATCCGGCATGGTCGCTCCTGCGCGTGGTCAGCAACGGAACGGGACTTACTAATGTCAAGACCCTGATTAAGGATTCGCAGGCGTTCGTCGTTGGCTCCGTGCCGGATTACATCCCGGCCACGAAGACAGTCGCCGCCGGAATCACCGATCCAGGCTTGCAGTTGGTTCGCGCCCACTACCAGCAGTATGACGGCGGCGGTACCCTCCTCGGCGCTGCTCCGGTTAACTGCAGTACCACCGAAGCCGGTGGCGACATGGGTGGAATCATCATCCCGTACGTCAGCGGAAAGTGCGAAGCTGCTCCGATCCAGCAGGTCCAGGGCAACCAGGGACTGCAGGTTCGGCCGTAATCGCAACCTGATCGTTGCACCAGGCAACAAGGGCGGACCATCTCTCGGTCCGCCCTTTACATTTTCACCAGAACCCCGGTGCCGCGCCTTTCATCCCACTTACTCCCTCCACTTACACAGTATCTGCGAACAATTGATTCGCGCATCGCTCCTTCCGTGGTCGCTTCCTCCGCGCCGACTGCCGGTTCCCTTATGCTGAATTGACCTACATATAAACCGCAATTCCTGGATCAACACTCCTTACGATTCAACCAATCACTATCCAAACACTTGATATTAGAATTATGTCTATCATATTACTTGACATTAGCGAAGCAATTGCTCTATGCTCTCGAAACGCTCTCCCCCGTCCCCAGCCCTCACCCCGGCGGGGACGCGAATACCGTTTCAGATCCCGAAAGGAACACCACTATGTCGTGCATGAAATCCGTTTTTGCTGTTTTGCTGTTGACCGCCTTTGCCAGCATCGCTCCGCAGATGCAAGCGGCAGTCACTGTCGAAGTGTCGATCGCCGGCGCTTCCGCTGCCTGGCAGTCGTTGGCGCTCGCCGCCTATAAGTCGGCCGGCTCCGGCGCTGGCCACTGGACCAGCGCTTCCAACGTCATTAACCTTACCGACTCACGCGTCTCGCCCGTCAACGTCGATGAAGGCACCCTCTGGGTCGTCTGGAATTCCGCTGGCACCAAGATCTGGTCTTTCGTCAAGGTCGACTCCGTCGTCGGCGACCGCTGTTACTTCGCGCAGCCCCAATGCACCGTCAATGGCACCTCCACCGAGCTCTCTGGATCGGGGTCGAATCAGATCAGTTCCACACTCTGGGGAGATGGCTCTTCCGACGAAGCTTTGCCCGCCAACATTCTCTCTTTGTTTGAGAACGGAACGCCCGTCACCGTCGCCGCGTCGCTCCTTCGTCCCGAAGACGCAAACTTCACCATCTGCCGTGTCAACTCCCAGCTCGGCGCCGGTTCCTACAGCGGTACTGCCAGCGACGGACTCGACGGTCTCGGCTACAACCCCAACTGGGCTCCTGGCATTTGTCCCACTTTCGGCAGCGCCGCCTCCGCCTATGTTGGAACACCCATCAAGAGCGGCTATCCCGGCAGCACCGGCACCGCCAACGTTCTCTCCTTCAACATTAAAGGTAAGGACCCCATCACCGGCACCAACATTCCTTCCTTCTCCGTCGTCAACGTCGGAGCCGCTCCTTTGGTCTTCATCATCGAGCGTAACGAAGGTCAACTCACCAGCTTGTCGAACGCCACGCCAGAGCAACTGCAAGACGTGTTCTCCGGCACCAATTGCGACGCCAGTGCCTTTGGCCTTCCCACCGGAGGCATCAACATCTTCCTCAATGAAGGTACCGCCGGCCAAATGCAAGTCGCCGAGAACACCGTCTTCCGACGCCCCGATGTTTACACTGGCTCCGGTTCGGGTGCCGTTCTCGGCCTCAGTCAGGAATCCAACGTCACCGTCAACGGCGTTCTCTCTAACCCGCTCGCCGCCCAGCCAGGAACCTGCCAAAATGGCCTCGGCGCGCGCTATCGAGCCATCGGCTCCAGCGAAGAAGTCAAGGCTGTCCAGAACTCCGCTGCGAAGTTTGGAGGCCTCGACGGCATCGGTTACAACGTCTTCAGCTACGGCAACGTCAGCTCGATCGCTAATAACACCAACTATGGTTACATCACTCTCAATAGCGTCGATCCCCTCTTCGCCAGCTATGGACCTCAGAGTGCCACCGGCCTCGCCTACGATCCCGGCCAGCCCGCGTCCGCCGGCACTCTGCCCGGCGCAGCGAACCTCCCGGCATCGTGCGCCGAAGCATTTCCTTGTCCGGAAAGCGAAATCTGGGCCGGTGGTCTTTCCTTCCCCAACCTGCGCAATGGCAGTTACTCGGCTTGGTCGATTCTTCGTCTGATCAGCAGTGGCAGCGCGCTCACCAGTGCCAAAGCCCTGACTAAGATCTCGCAGGAGTTAGTCGTCACTTCGGTTCCCGACTTCGTCCCCTTCGTGAAGACGGTCGCCGGCGGCATCACCGATCCGGGCCTCCTCTATCTGCGCTCGCACTATCAGCAATACGACGGAGCCGGTACCTTGATCGGCGCAGCTCCCATCAATACTGGAACCACCGAAGCTGGTGGCGACGTTGGCGGACAAGTCCTCACCTCCACTTCGAAAACCACGCAGCTTGTCCAGGGCGTTCTGGGACTTCAGGTTCGCCCATAACCCCAAACTGATCGATGCACGAACAAAAGGACGGACCATCCCTCGGTCCGTCCTTTTATCATTCCCGCCAGGTCACCCCACCCGCGATTGCGCTTTTCATCAGACGCACAGCAGCATCTTTCTCGGCCCCACAGCCTCCTTCGACCTGGGTTGATCCGGCAACCGAGGCATGATCCTCGCAGACTTGCACAATCCTCAAACTCATCTGTGTGCGCACAATTCACCGCGACAACTCGGCCCGAGCTATTATTCTGAAACTTGACTGCAACCTCAAACCCTCGCACCCAGTCGCCGCATCGATCCGGCTTCCTCCGATCTTTTATTCGTTGGCTCGTCATCGGCGTCCTGCTTCTTTGGTCGCTTGCCGCGCTGATCCTCGTCGCCGCCCGGTGGATCGACCCGCCAACCACCGCAGTGCACATCCAGCGCCGCTTTCAGGCCTGGACTCACCACGCGCCCTATCGCGAACGCTACAAATTCATTCCACTGAGCCAAATCTCACGCGACCTCCAGCACGCCGTAATCGCCGCAGAAGACGCGCACTTCTACCAGCACCATGGATTCGATTGGCACGAGATCGAAATCGCCGCCCAGGACGATTTAGAAGGTGATCGCACTCGCGGAGCTTCCACCATTACTCAGCAACTCGTAAAAAACCTGTTCTTCGGAACCGGCCGTTCTTTCCTTCGCAAAGGCGCGGAGGCCTCACTGGTACCGGTCGCGGAATTCGTCCTCGGCAAGCAGCGCATCCTGGAGATTTACCTCAACGTCGTCGAATGGGGCCCTGGTATTTACGGAGCAGAATCGGCCTGTCGTTACTACGACGAAATCCCAGCCCGGAATATCGGCCGGCAGCAGGCAGCTCGCCTCGCCGCAATTCTGCCCGCTCCTCTGAAGCGACGACCAGAACGCATGAATAACTACAGCGCGATCATCCTCGAGCGAATGCGCCAAATGGGTTGGTAATCGTTGCCATTGACATATACATCTGTCAGTGATATATCAGTTGCAGATATAGCCAGAAAGGGTCCGCGATGCCCTCAAAGATCACCGCTGTTCCCGATGACCTGCAGCAGCTATTTCCGCTTACACCCGCAGTGTTCT
>DATEBK010000021.1:0-4030 GCA_035287825.1 Terriglobales bacterium | reverse complement strand
TGCGTTCCTTTCGCGATGGTAGTAGTATCCACGCCCATTGGAGAAGTGATTGGTTTCGCGAACTATGTTTTAGGTGCGCGGATTTCAAAGTGCGCTGAACTGCAGGTTTGAGCGACGACATTTTGTGTGCATTACCACGTTGCCGCTGAGTGCCGGGTGTGGTAGTTTGTTGGACAAAATTTAACAACCCTGTCTGAGGAGTGCGGTATGCGTATGTGGGCGCAGTCTCATCTCTGTCAGAAGCAGCGGCACGTAACTTCTGTCCTCGCCGCGGCTTTCGCGTGTATTTTCCTGGTTCTGTGCGCTAGCCCATCTGCCAGCGCGTTACCTGCCTTCGCCAGGAAATACGGCCTCCGCTGTTCAGCCTGCCACGAGTCTTGGCCTGCCTTGAATAACTTTGGTCTCAAATTCAGAGACAACGGCTATCAGCTGATGAATGACCGGGACGCTCCGATCTGGCAGAACCCCGGATACTGGCCGGTCACTTTCCGCATCACGCCCGTCTGGCACCGTGTGAGCAGCACTCAGAACGTGGACGTGTACGGCCCGAACGGCGAAGGTGGCTACGGGATCACGGGTACGACGATCCAGCGCATCACTTCGACCGGCTTCGATCTCAGTGGCCTCGACTTCCACACTGGCGGCACTCTCGAAAAGAACATTTCGTTCTACGTACTGCCGTCGTCAGACCCCACCGGCGCGTTTCACTTTGAAAGCGTCAACGCCCGTATCGATAACATCGGAAATAGCCCCTGGCTGAACATCAGGTTCGGTCGCTTCGAGCTCAACAACCTTCTTTCTGAAAAACGCACCTTGTGGCTGACTGGCAACGGCGGTATCTATCAGACCTACCACTTTATTCCGGTCGGCGACGGCAACATCTTCGGACAGATGGGTGACAACCAGCTCGGTGTGGAATATCTGGGACACTCAGTGGACGACAAGACGCGTGTTTCGGCGTCGTTGCTTAGTTCGAATGACGGCAATGTCAACCTAACTCTCGGATCCAACTCGTACAGCGGATTCTTTACCTTTGACCAGGCGTTTGATACTGGAAGGATGGGGATGCAGCGCGTCGGCGTGTACTCCTTTGTCGGCGAGGCGGCGACGTACTATCGCACTCTAGGCGGAGCCCCCATCCCTGGTTCGGGAATTGGCAACAAAGGATTCAGTCGTGTGGGCTTCTACGGACAGTTCTACTTCGGCCCCCACTTTGACCTCAACGTTGTTACTCAGCATGGCGAAGATAACGCGTGGTTCGGCCAGGGATATGGCAACGCCGTGGCCACCGACGGAAACGGAGGCACAACCTGTGCTGGCCCGGCAGGGAGTGCCGGTTGCCCCCCGAACAACACGCCTGGATCAACTCTTCCCTCCGGATCGCGGGCGCCCTCATGGAACGGCTACACCTTCGAAGCTCGCTACGTGTATAGCCCGCAGCTGATTCTCAAAGCCGTATATGAAGCTGAGCGGATGTCGCAGCAAGCCACACCAGGCACTCCGGGCAACCTTGGGAATATCAACAACTGGTCGGTCGGCTTCCGTTACAACCCATTTATGACAAGCCGTGCAGGCTTTGCTTATTTCGCTGAATTTAACGAGTTCCAGCAGATCGGAACGGGGCCGTTAAATTCACTGCTCAATCCCACCAACATAAGTACCAGCGAGTTTATGGCGGGAATGGACTTTGACTTTTAACCACGGGATTTCCCGGCTGGCGAATTCGATTCGCCGGAGCTGACTTCGGTTTAAAGGTGCTGACTATGACTGGATTGAAGCCAATTCGTTCTATCGGAGTGACTTTCTCTGCGGTAGTGCTGGGACTGCTCTTCATGGCCGGGCTCGTTACCAGGGCCTCGGCGCAGGATGAACCCGCGGTCGGCCCCAAGCCTCCTGTCCCCTTCAAGAACATGGAGAGTCACATAGGGGATATCACCGGACACTCCGCGGACGGAAAGCTGCCCTACCGGCGCTATTGTGCTGGTTGTCACGGGGACTACGGGGATGCCAATGGCGAAAATGCCGTCTGGCTCGATCCGAAGCCGCGCGACTTTACCATCGCCACTTTCAAGTGCCGCTCCACGCTGACCGGCACCTTGCCCACCGACGAAGATCTCTTCAACACCATCGCGCGCGGCTTGACGAACTCCAACATGCCGATCTGGAATACCTTCAGCAAGCAGGAACGCGCCAACCTTGTCGCCTATATCAAAATCTTCTCTCCCCGTTGGGACAAGGAAAAACCCGGCGTGCCCATCACGGTTCCCGCCGAGCCTCCGGTGACCATCGAAAGCATTTCGCATGGTCAAGCTCTGTTCGCCAAGCTCGAATGCTGGAAGTGTCACGGTCCGCACGGCGAGGGTGACGGTCCGTCCGCGTCCACGCTAACTGACAGCAAGGACAATCCGATCCGTCCTTACAACTTTGCGGCTGGCGGAAACGACTCGCGCTTTAAATGCGGCAGCACCAATCAGGACATTTACAAGATTTTCATGACCGGCGTGGATGGCACTCCGATGCCTTCCTTCGCTGACGTGATCCAACCCAACGATGCTTGGGACCTCGTCCACTTCCTGCGCACGTTGCAGGTCCATCGTAAGAGCAGGGAAAACGACGTTCTGATGGCTGCACACGGAGTGATCCCTCCCTACGTAGAAAAGAAGACCGGCAGCCTTGCGCCGGCCCCTTCAGCCAGTGACAAGGTGCCGGGTGGCGGCCAATAAACGAATACCAAGACCAGAGGGGGAATACTCGAATGTGTAACAAACGGTTTTCGCTAGTTCTTATGATGGTGCTCGTCGGTTCGTCCGCGATGTTTGCCGGGACGGTGAGTGGCAAGGTGACCTACACTGGCACGCCCGCCCACATGAAACCGATCGATATGTCCAAAGAGCCATCTTGCGCCAAGCAGCACCCGACGCCGATTACCTCGGAGACCGTGGTGACTGGCGCCGGCAACGCACTGGACAACGTCGTGGTCTACATATCATCGGGAGCTCCCGATGACGGCCAGGTCCCCACGCAAGCTATCACCTATACGCAAAAAGGTTGCCAGTATATTCCCCACGTTTTGGCCATGCACGTTGACCAGGAATTCGCCATCGCCAACGACGATCAGACCTCGCATAACATTCACCCGCATCCGACCATAAACGTAGAGTGGAACTTGTCTCAGCAGGCCGGGTCGGCTCCGATCAAGAAAAAATACGACAAACCTGAATTTATTCCGGTACAGTGCAACATACATCCCTGGATGCACGGCTGGTTTGCGGTGCTTAAGACGTCGCACTACGACGTGAGCAAAGATGGTGGGGACTTCAAACTTCCGAACTTGCCTCCCGGCAAGTACACCATAACCGCCTGGCATGAAAGCTACGGCACACAGACCGCTGACGTCACTATCTCTGGCAATGAGACCAAAGAAGTGAACTTTAGCTTCAAAGCGAAACCGTATTAGCGTACCTGCGGCGGGGCCGGTCTCCGCCGCAGTACCTTCCATTCCGGGCACGGCTACCGCATCGGCGGGAACTCGAGGGGCGAACCATCATGGCGAAGTTCTTTGCTGTCACCATTATCGTGATTGCGATTCTGTCCGCGATTCCCATCCTGCGGCATACCTGGGCGCCGCCGGATGACATCTCGACGCACGGCTATCTGATCGACGAGCAAACTTCTGAGACCATGGCGGAAGCTGGAATCTCGTTTCTTGCCGCGCAATTTGTGCTGGCGATATTCGTTTGGATGTTCTCTAACCGCGGACCGAATGCCAAGCTGAAGAATTTTCCCGGCGGCGCCAAAGCTTTGATCATTGCCGCTCTGCTAGTCGTCGGCATCGAGGTGTTAGCTCTGGGTATTTTTGGAGTCAGGGCCTGGGCCGACGTATATCTCAAAGCCCCTGCAGCCGATGCCATGCCCATCCAGGTCCAGGCCGGCCAGTTCGCGTTTTACTTCCGCTACCCCGGTCCCGATGGAAAGTTTGGTGCGATTCACCCCGAACTTCTGAACGAAGCATCACAGAACTACTATGGGC
>DATEBK010000020.1:0-6662 GCA_035287825.1 Terriglobales bacterium | reverse complement strand
TTTTGCGCTTTGCCGGAAGGCATGTTTTCGGTGGCGCAAACAACCGCCGTGACTTTGACCTTCGGCTTGAGCAGCGCAATCGCGCGCATGGTTCCGATCATGGTGGCGGCGCCGGCCATGTCGTATTTCATTTTCTCCATGCCATCGGCGGGTTTGATGGAGATGCCGCCGGTGTCGAAGGTGACGCCTTTGCCGACGAGGCCGAGATGCACATTCTTCACCGCACCTGCAGGATCGTAGCGAAGCACGATCAGTGCCGGAGGTTCGTCAGAGCCTTGTGCTACTCCCCAGAACGCGCCCATCTTGAGTGACCTGATTTTGTCGGCGCCAAGCACTTCGCACTTCAGTCCGACATCCGATGCCATCTTTTTCGCGCGTTCGGCAAGAATCGTCGGCGTCATCAGATTCGAAGGTTCATTGACCAGATCGCGGGTGAAGTTCATCGATTCGCCCACGATGCGTCCGACTTCGAGCGCACTCTCCAGGGACTTCGCTTCGTCCGGCACGGCAATCGTCAGCGTCTCGATCTTCTGGTCCTCTTCGTTGTTCTTCCCGCTTTTGTAATAGCCGGGATCAAAGTCGCCGATGAAGGCGCCTTCGACGATGGCGCGAACGGCGAAGGGCGAGGGAACTCCGTTGCCGCCGCCATGCGCGAAGACGAAGCTGCGAACATTTTTTGTCTTCAAGGTGCGCACTGCCGCTCCAGCCAGCTTGCGCAGTTCGGTCGCGGAGAAACTCTTGGCTTTGCCTCCGCCGATGAGGAGCAGCCGTTTGGCTTTCAATCCCTCAGGGTTGTGCAGAAGCGTCGTCTCGAAGCTTTTGCCGGTGACTTCGCCGCTGGCAATAACCTCTTTTGCGGCCGCCACGACGGCTGCGTCGTCGCAGACCACGGAGGGCGCGGGCTTTTCTTTATCCGTTCCAGCTTTATCGGTCGCAGCCTTGTCGGCCGCGTCCAGTACTACAACGACCAGGCATTCGGTTTCCAACTTCGAGGGAGAGGTTGCGGAAAGAATTGTTTTCATGTGTGTGTGTTTTTAGTATCCACGGTGGGAGGGGAAACGCGCAACTCATTGGCAAAGATGCCGGGCAGGATAACGCCGAGGTGTCCCATCCTCGCGCAAACAGTGCGCCGGGAAGTAGGACCCTATTTTCGCCCTCTGGAGATGGCTTCCCGCGCTTCTTTGTCCGCCGTGCGGCGGCGTTCAGTTTCGCGCTTGTCCCAAAGCTGTTTGCCTTTGGCGAGCGCGAGCTCCAGCTTGATCTTGCCGTTCTTGAAGTAAAGCCGCGTCGGGATCAGGGTCAGTCCCTTCTGTTGCGTTTTGCCGATGAGCTTGCGGATTTCCTCTTTGTGGACGAGAAGCTTGCGGGTACGCAGCGCAGCGTGGTTGGCGTAGTTGCCGTGGTCATACGGACCGATGTGGCAATTCAGCAGCCAGAGTTCGCCGCCTTTGATGAGCCCGTAGGCATCTTTCAGGTTCGCGGTTCCGCTGCGGACCGATTTGACCTCGGTGCCGGTCAAAACCACTCCGGTTTCAAATTTTTCGAGCAAGAAGTAGTTATGACCCGCGTTCCTGTTAACAGCGGCATCCTTCTCCCCCGAAGCGGTCGGCTGGCGGCGAGGATTTTTCTCCCGATTAGGCTGGGTTTGGTGAGTGGTCTGCTTGGCCATTGCTTAATACAAGAAAGTACCATGAAGGCGGAGGCGAGGTGGCAGGTCTCAGGTCTTAAGGGTGTTAGGTCTTAGGAAAATCTCGGTTGTGAGGCGCTCTTTCCGAGACCTGATGCCGCAGGATCTGAAGATTGCTCTTTAGACCCTGTACCAATGAGTGTAAACACAGCCCTACCAATCACTTCGGGTGCTAGTTGAGGCGATGCTATAATCCAAAAATCCGGTACTTTCAGCGGGTTAGTGCGGCCAGACACTGCGTTTCAGCGGGTTTGGCGGCGGCTTTATTCGGACCAGCCGGTTCGGATAGGGCGGCCTGAATGAATACGACCGGATTCCGCTGCCGGCGGGAAAGAGATTCATAGAGATTCATATGGGGATGGTTGGATGAGACGTCTGATCTTTGCGGCACCGTTTGTCCTGCTGCTCCTTTGTCTTCAGCCCGCCGTTCTTGCCGCCAAACATGACTCGGCCAAGTCGCTCTATGACAAGGGCACTGACGCCGAGGCGCGGCAGAACTACGAGCAGGCTTTCGAATATTTCAAGCAGGCTTACGATCTAAAGCCCAAGGATCTGCGCTATCGCACGGCATTCGAGCGCAACCGCTTCAGGGCCGCAGCCGAGCGGGTGCATCACGGCCAGATCGCTCTGGATGCCGGCAAACTGACCGAGGCGCAGGCCGACTTCGCCAAGGCGTTGGAGATCGATCCCTCTTCATTCATCGCGCAGCAAGAACTCCGGCATACGCAGCAGTTGATCAAGGAGTCTCAGAATCCCGCGCCGCCGCCACCGGCTCCGACCGCTCTGCGCAAGCGCCTGGATTCGGCGCAGGGGCCGGTCGAACTTGCTCCCATCTCGAATGTGCCGATCACGCTGAAGGTGACCGAGAAGGCCAACGTGATCTATGAGACAGTGGGAAAGCTAGCCGGAATCAACGTGCTGTTTGATCCCGATTACGTTCCGAAGCAGGTGCGCATCGAACTGAACGGCGTGACCCTTGAAGACGCGCTTGAAATCATTTCTTTTGAGACCAAAACCTTCTGGCGTCCGGTAACGCCGAATACGATTTTTATCGCGCAAGATAGTCCTGCAAAACGGAAAGAGCTGGAACAGAACGTCATTAAAACTTTTTATCTTTCGAATCTTTCCCAGCCCACCGAATTGCAGGACGTCGTGAACACGATGCGCACCGTGCTCGAAATGAGCAAGATTCAGCAGTTGCCGTCGCAGGGAGCGGTGGTGGTGCGCGGAACTCCCGACCAGGTGGCGCTGGCGCAGAAAATAGTGGATGACCTCGACAAGGCGAGGCCTGAAGTGCTGATCGAAGTGGCCGTGATGCAGGTCAGCCGCGACAAGGCGCATACGCTTGGCATCAGCCCCCCTACCAGCCTGACGGTGCAGTTGCAGAACAACGTCAACACAAGCTCTACAAGCACAACCACGACCACCACTTCCTCTTCCTCGTCTACTAACGGATTGAGCCTAAACCAGATTGCCAATCTGAATGCCACCGACTTCCAGGTTACGATTCCGGCGGCGTCGGCCTCGGCTTTGATGAGCGACACTGATACGAAGGTCATCCAGAGCCCGCAGGTTCGAGCGCTCGACGGGCAGAAGGCTACATTAAAAATCGGCGACCGGGTGCCAATCGCGACGGGATCGTTCTCCTCCGGCATTGGCAGCGTGGGCACCGGCATCAGCCCGTTGACCAATACGCAATTTCAATACCTGGACGTTGGCGTGAACATCGAAATCACTCCGCGCGTCCATGCTGGCCGCGAAATCTCCATGAAGTTGTCGATGGATGTGTCGGACGTGGATTCGTATGTCAGCATCGGCGGCATCAGCCAGCCGGTCATTGGCCAGCGCAAGATCGAAAACGAAATCCGCCTGAAAGACGGCGAAGTCAGCCTGCTCGGCGGCATGATGGAGGATTCGAAAACCAAGGCCCTCACTGGAATTCCGGGCCTGGCCAGCATTCCGATTCTGAAATATCTTTTCGCACAAGATACTTCCGACCACTCCACCAACGAGATTGTCTTCGTTCTGATTCCGCACATTATTCGCGGGATTGAAAACCCGCTGCACAACGATGACATGCTGGATGTAGGCACGGCTAATGCGATATCGCTGCGGCTGAATAATTCCAAACCACCGGCGCCAGCCGCTGCTGCTCCTGGCACGGTGCCTGCGACACCGTCAGTGACGCCGCAACCTACGACTCCAGGTACAACGACTCCGGGAGCGGCTCCGTCGGGAGCGGCGCTGGCTAATCCGCAGCCGGCCTCTGCGGGCCAGACAGTGCCAGTTCAGACAGCGCAGAACGTGACCGCTCCAGGCATGGCGGCTCCAAACACGGCTTCGCCGCAGTTTGTGGCGAATCGAAGTCCGCAGGTGCAGGGCGGCATGAATTCAACGCCAGCCAATCAGCCTGGGGCGGTTGCAGGAACATTCCTGTTCGATCCGCCGACTCTGAGCCAGGCTAAGGGTTCGAAGTTCACGGTGAACGTGATGATGAGCGGCGGCCAGAACGTGTATTCGGTGCCCGTGCAACTGAACTACGACCCTAATGCTCTGGAGTTGAACGACGTTTCCAATGGAGGCTTCCTGTCGCAAGACGGACAACTGGTGACGGTCGTACATCGCGAGGATACGCAGACCGGAACCATGCAGATCACGGCGTCGCGGCCCCCGGGTGCGGGCGGAGTTTCAGGACAGGGCGCGGTGGTCACCCTGACTTTCACGGCGAAAGCCCAAGGCCAGTCGGCTCTGACCATCACCCGCGGCGGAGCGCGCGATCCAGCGATGCAACCCATCGCCATGAGTGGAGCGCAAGCCGCTGTGACGATCCAGTAGCGCAGTTCACAGTTCTCAGTTTTCGGTGAGAACGGGAATGGGTGAACTGAGGACTGAAGGCTGACAACTGAGAGCTGATTCATGAAATTTCCGGCCGACAATCGAGGAACGCGACCGGCGGCGCGCGGTCAGCGTGGGTTCACGCTGATCGAACTCATCATTGCGACCACCATCATGGCGATCTTGGTGGGCGCGGCGCTTCCGTTGGCGAGGAACGAAGTCAAGCGGGAGAACGAGCGCCAGTTGCGCCAAGACCTGTGGATGATGCGCGACGCCATTGACCGGTACAAGGATGCTGCCGATAAAGGCGCGTTCACCATCAAGCTGGGAAGCGAAGGCTATCCTCCCGATCTTGACACGCTGGTTGCCGGCGTGGACATTGCGGGCAAGAAACTGAAATTTATCCGGCGGATTCCGGTCGATCCCATGACCGGCAAAGCGGAGTGGGGAATGCGCTCCATGCAGGACGAAAAGGACTCGACTTCGTGGGGCGGGCAGAGCGTTTTCGACGTTTACAGCAAGTCCGAACAAACCGCTTTGGACGGCACCAAGTACAAGGACTGGTAAACCAAACAAGAACCGGTAAAACAAGACTGGTATGAGAGTCAGGTGCCGAGTGCGCAGGCCGAAAGTCCGAAATCCTCAACGGGGTGGGATTCGTGGGTTCACCCTGATCGAGATGCTGGTGGTGATCAGCATTGTTATGATCCTGCTGGCTATCGCTATTCCGAATTACAGCCGCCAGGTCCAGCTCTCGCGGGAAGCCAAACTACATCAGAACCTGACCACGCTCAATAAAGTTATTCAGGAGTTCTCGCTCGACAAAAAGCATGCACCGCAATCGCTCGAAGATCTGGTTGCCGCCGGATATCTCAAGTACATTCCCGACGACATCACCGGCAGCCCCACCACATGGGTGACCGAGCCGGAAGATCCCGAAAATACCTGGGACCCGAACAATCCCGGCATTGGCAGCGTGCATAGCGGCTCCGAAGAGAGTTCGCTCGAAGGCGGAGCCTATTCGAGTTGGACGCACTAGCGTCGCGCCGGCATGTTGCCGTATGGCGCTCGGCCCGGGCCAATGAATCGGCAAAGAGTCGTCGGTGAGTGTCGATCAAAAAGTCGTTGGTTGAGAGATGAAAAGAAGAGGCGAACGTGGGTTCACCCTGATCTCGATGATGCTTGTCATCAGCATCATGCTGATCCTGCTCGGTGTGGCCATGCCCATCTACAGCCGCAGCATGCTACGCGCCCGCGAAGACAATCTGCGCCGCAACCTCGACACCATGAACCAGGCAATTTTCCAGTACACGCAGGACAGAAGCAAAGCCCCGCAATCGCTCGACGACGTGCGTAGCGCCGGATACATTAAGAAAATTCCCGACGACATCACCGGCAGCGACACCTGGGTGACGGAGCCGGCCGACGGATCGATCACGTCGATCTACCAGAAAGATGCCGACGGCATCATCGGAGTCCACAGCGGCTCCACCCAGACGGGCAGCGATGGCACGGCGTATAACACCTGGTAGGGCGGGCTTTGATGAGATTTCGAGTCAGGCTAGCCAAGTCTCAGCCAGGTCTCAGGATAATCAACGGCAATTTTGTTAACCTCGCCCTTGATCGCATCAGCTTTGCTAACATCACTTTTGCTATCTCACGGGGAGCGATCCGCTTCCTTGACGTCGGGAACCCAGCACTTGAGACCTAACCCGTGAACCCTTGCCTCGGAGGCAGCCGTGGATTCTCTCAATAAATTGCAGCCCTTCGCCCTGCTGGTGCTGCGCCTCGTTCTTGGAGCGATCATGATCGCTCATGGATACTCCAAAGTTTTCGGCGGTTTTCATCACCATGCCGACATGGTCAGCTCGCTTGGACTTCCGCGCTGGATGGCCTATCTTTCCACTGGCACGGAATTCTTCGGCGGCATCGCCATCATTCTCGGCCTGTTTACGCGTTTTTTCGCGCTGGCATTCCTGATCGAGATGAGTGTGGCCATCTGGAAGGTACATTTCAAACATGGTCTGACCGGTCAGATGGGATACGAATTTCCCCTGGCGCTGGCGGCCATTTCGTTGACCCTGCTCAGTTTTGATGGCGGACCGTGGGCAGCAACGTTCGGCAGAAGGTCAAGCGGCTC
>DATEBK010000019.1:0-4792 GCA_035287825.1 Terriglobales bacterium | reverse complement strand
AGAGGGCACTCCAAAGTGGTTGGTTCCGCACCGGGTGTTCGAGGGCAACCGTCCGTCGAACACGATTCTGGCTGACAAACTCACGCCGGAAACTCTAGGAAAATTGGTAGCGCTGTACGAACACTCCGTGTTTACCCAGGGGACAATCTGGAATATCGACTCCTTCGACCAATGGGGTGTCGAACTGGGAAAAGTCCTCGCGCAACGCATCATCCCTGAACTAGAGAGCAAAGCAGAACCGCAGCTCACGCACGACAGTTCCACCAACAACCTGATCAGGTATTACCGGAAATCGAAGCAGTCATAGAGGAGAGCAGAGATGCAACTCGGAATGATCGGTCTGGGAAGGATGGGCGCCAACATGGTGCGGCGACTCATCAATGGCGGTCACAGCTGCGTGGTGTTTGACAGGTCACCACAAGTAGTCGGCGAGCTAGTCAAAGATAAGGCAAGTGGCGCCGCATCCCTGGCAGAGTTGACGAGCAAACTGGCCAAGCCGAGAGCGGTTTGGCTGATGGTGCCGGCCGCGGTTGTAGATCAAACCATTGCTGACCTTTTGCCTCACTTGGAAGCGGGAGACATCCTGATTGACGGCGGGAACTCCTATTACGTCGACGATATCCGGCGCGCGAAAGAACTCGCTTCCCGGAAAATCCACTATGTGGACGTCGGTACCAGCGGAGGTGTGTGGGGTCTGGAGCGAGGTTACTGCATGATGATTGGCGGCGAGAACGAGGTCGTCAAGCACCTCGATCCGATTTTCAACGCGCTCGCGCCCGGCATGGGTGATATTCCGCGCACTGCCGGCAGAGAAAGACTCGACGGAACAGCAGAGCACGGCACCGCGGAAGAAGGTTACCTCCACTGCGGGCCCAATGGCGCCGGTCACTTCGTCAAGATGGTACATAACGGCATCGAGTACGGCATTATGGCGGCATATGCAGAGGGTCTGGGCATTCTGCGTTCGGCTAACGCAGGCAAGCAGACAGGACGCGCGGTGGATGCTGAGACGACACCACTGCGTGACCCCGAGCACTATCAGTTTGACCTGAATCTCCGCGACGTCACCGAGGTATGGCGTCGCGGCAGTGTGATTGCTTCGTGGTTGCTGGATTTGACAGCCAATGCGCTGGTGCAAGATCCGAATCTATCGAAGTTTGCCGGACGCGTTTCTGATTCCGGCGAAGGTCGCTGGACGATCAAGGCCGCGATCGATGAGGCGGTACCCGCGCCCGTCCTTACCTGCGCTCTGTACGAGCGATTCAGCTCGCGGGGCGAAGCTGACTTTGCCGACAAGCTCTTATCTGCTATGCGTTATCAATTCGGCGGACACCTGGAAAAATTGGCCGGCAAAGACAAGGCTGCTTAGGGAGATGACCGTGACGAACTCCAATTCGGATGCGTTGGTTTTCTTTGGTGCTACTGGCGACCTCGCGTACAAGAAGATCATCCCCACACTGCAGGCAATGGTGAAGCGCGGCCACCTCGATGTCCCGGTGATCGGCGTTGCCAAGGCCGGTTGGACGCTCGAACAGTTCAAAGCGCGCGCCCTCGACAGCCTCGAAAAACATGGCGGAGTCGATGCCGCGGCCTTTGAGAAGCTATCCGGTCTGCTCCGCTATATTGATGGAGACTATCAAGATCCGGCCACTTTTGAAGCTCTTGGCAAGGAGTTGAAAACTTCGCAGCGCCCTGCGCACTACCTGGCCGTTCCTCCCTCGATGTTTGAAACTGTCGTAGAAAACCTGACGCAATGCGACAGCACCAAACACGCTCGGATCATCGTCGAGAAGCCATTCGGCCACGACCTGGGGTCGGCGCGACATCTGAACCAGGTTCTACTGCGGCATTTCGAGGAAGCAGCAATTTTCCGCATCGACCATTACCTTGGAAAACGGCCGGTGCAAAACATGGTCGTATTCCGTTTCGCTAACGCGTTCATGGAAGCCTTCTGGAACCGCAACTACGTCGAAAGTGTACAGATCACCATGGCCGAAGACTTTGGTGTCCAGGGCCGCGGCGCGTTCTACGATCAAACGGGCACGATCCGCGACGTCATCCAGAATCACCTCTTTCAGATTCTTTGCAATCTCGCGATGGAACCGGCAGTAAGACTCGACAGCGAATCCATTCGCGATGAGAAGGTCAAAGTGCTGAAAGCAATTCCGGCTCTGGACGAGAGAAACATCGTACGCGGACAGTTTCGCGGATACCTGGACGAAAAAGGAGTAGCTCCCAATTCGAAGGTGGAGACCTTCGCTGCGCTTCGACTCGAAGTCAATTCATGGCGCTGGCAAGGCGTCCCGTTTTACATTCGCGCGGGTAAATCTCTGCCCGTCACCTGTACCGAAGTCGTCTGCCAGTTGCGAAAACCGCCCACTGTGATCCCGGCCGATGTTTTGCACTCGAATTACTTACGATTCCGGATCAGCCCAGACGTATCGATTGCCATGGGCATGACGGTGATGGGGCCGGGGGAGAAATTGGTCGGTCAGCCGGCGGAGATGATCGCCACCAAGCAGCCCGACGGCGAGGAAATGGATGCCTACGAGCGAGTGCTGGGTGATGCTATGACCGGAGACGCTACCCTGTTTGCGCGCGAAGACTATGTGGAAGAGGCTTGGCGAATCGTCGATCCGGTGCTGAACAAGATAACGCCAGTATATCCATATGAACCCAAAACATGGGGGCCGAATGAGGCTGAGCGAGTGACCCCGCCGGGAGGCTGGCAGAACCCGATTGTGGGACACAAAATTTCGGCCGTCTCTAATCAGGCTGCCTGAGAGTGGAATAAACAGCAGTCTCCCGAGAACGTGGATCTGGAACTCTTTGCCGGCGATGAATCGGCATCGTCCAATCGCTTTCCTTCCCGCTCAGGCCTAATCGCTTGATAGATCGCCGGTGGGCGTGAGAGCAATGATGTGAACTGATCAATCGAGATACCATGCTTTCTAAATGCGCGAATCCAACCTGTTCCACTACGTTTCGCTACCTCAGCGAAGGCAAGCTCTACCTGCTCGATCCCAAAGCAACCTCGGTCAATCGTGGAGCGCGGGCGCAGTCGGAACATGAAGGAAGACCCTTCATTTATGAATATTTCTGGTTGTGCTCCTCGTGCTGTCGAGATATGACGATTCAAATTGACAATCACTTTGAAGTCAGCGTGGTTCGTAGGGGTGGAATTCTTCAAGACTCCAAACCAGATTTTCAAGGGCCAAGCGCCTCGAAAAATATCAGAGCTGCTTGACATCGCCCACCCGGCACGACCTGAGCCCGCGACAGGTTAAACACGTCTTCGCTCCGAACCACCACATCAATCCATCTCACTGGAAACCTGATCCCGCGGTGAACCAATGCTATGGTATCGATCGATACCATCGTCTAATGGACGACTCGAAACGCTTCTGGCTTAATCGCTAATGTGAATTCGAATCGAGGGCTCCCGACAAAAGGTCTTCTATGCGGAACAGGAAAGCAGCCGACCAGTGGTCGGTAGCGCCAGAATGCTCAAGGGATCAGAGCGCGGTTGAAATTACTCTGAACTTAAGACAACCGGAGTGAGTCATGGAAAACGCAATGTTCCGAGATGTAGCCGCACACACGACATTGCCTAACTCGAATGACGGCGGTCTTGAAGAAAGAACCACCGCGATTGTTTTTCCCTTGAGAAAGCATTCGGGATACCAGGAAACCGGCCTGAACGCTGACGATTTGGCTGAACAGTACGTCTCCCTCGACGAAAACACGACCGAAAAGAACACCTTCGAAAGCATCGTCGGAAGCAACGCGCGACTGAGAGCCGTGCTTGAAGATGTTCAAATTGTGGCGCCCGCGGACTCAACCACGCTTATCCTTGGCGAGACCGGCACCGGCAAGGAACTAATCGCTCGTGCCATACACGATCTCAGTCCCCGCAGGAACCACGGGTTTGTGAAGGTTAATTGTGCCGCGATTCCATTGGGGCTTCTTGAGAGCGAATTGTTCGGCCACGAAAGAGGTGCCTTTACGGGAGCGATCGCTCAAAAAATCGGGAGATTTGAGATGGCCAACAAAGGCACGCTCTTTCTCGACGAGATTGGAGACATCCCGCTCGAATTGCAACCAAAGCTTCTCCGCGTCTTGCAGGAGCAGGAGTTCGAGCGTCTGGGCAGCACCCGCACTCAACAAGTCGATGTTCGTGTAGTGGCTGCTACGAATGCAGACTTGGCCCCGATGGTCGCCGAAAAGAAATTCCGCAGCGATCTTTATTATCGTCTGAATGTTTTTCCGATTGCACTCCCACCCCTGCGGGACCGCCGTGATGATATTCCACGCCTGGTCCGCCATTTCGCTAACAAATACGCCCAACGGATGGAGAAGCATATTGAGAAAATCTCCAGGAAAACGATGGAAGCCCTGTGCCGCCATTCTTGGCCGGGTAACATCCGCGAGTTGCAGAATCTTATGGAGCGAGCCGTGATCCGCTCTACCGGCCCCGCGCTGCGAGTGCCATTGACGGACCTTTCTAATATCGTCGATCTCAGCGGCACCAGTAACGACAATGCCCTGGAACAGGTGGAGAGGGAACTGATTATGAGAGCACTGCGCGAAAGCAATTGGGTGGTCGGAGGAACCCGCGGAGCAGCGGCCCGGCTTCGCCTGAACAGGACGGGCCTGGCATACAAGATGAAGAAGTTTGGTATCTCACGTCCGTCCCAGTAGCCGCCAACAAGGCTGTGCGATTGCATGTTGCTGCCACCGAAAAAAGCTAATCAGGGCTGTCTTGTCCGGCCCGATTCTTTAGCATCGTGGG
>DATEBK010000018.1:0-5010 GCA_035287825.1 Terriglobales bacterium | reverse complement strand
CCATATGTTTGCAACCCCGTCTGCCAATCTGGCACTACGCTTCCTCAGGCGCCTGGCGTCAGTCGCAACTCGCTCAACCTGCCGGGATACAGGGACGTCGATCTGACGATCAGCAAGGGCTTTGGCTTGCCCAAGGCGCCCGTGCTCGGCGAAGGAGCGCGGCTCGAGCTGCGTGCGGATGTTTACAACGTGTTTAACAATTTGAACCTCAACCCGAATGAAATCTCGAACAACGTCGGCAGCTCAAACTTCGGCACCATTACGGGCGCTCTTGCCGGCCGTGTGATGACCATCGGGGCTCGTTTCAACTTCTAACTATCGCCGAGGGGACACTGAGGCGCACCCGTATTCCGGGTGCGCCATTCTTTTTTTCAGGGGATGCATACGCAGGGATAGAAACTCCAAAAGCGTCAGTGGGATGACTTCCCAACCGTCTCGAACCCGGCTCTCTCCATCCCGCGCTGCGCGTCTTTATTTTTCATGAACGTGTCCCAGACGAAACCAGACCGCGCATTCTCCGCCATCAGCATCGTGATGCCCAAATCTATGCCGAGCACGTCCGGATCGTACCAGCCAGTCAGTGGATTAAACGCATCGACATAACCATATCGTCCCCAGGCCTTCGGGTAGCGTTCGCGGATGTTCCGCAACACCAGCATGCAATCCTCGCGCAGAAATGGCAGCGAGCCCCCAGCGGCGGAGGGAACGACACTGCCATCCAGCCTTCCCATCCGCGGAGGCCCTCCCCAAACCTGATAGCCCATGGTCGAGTCGGAAGCCGTGATTCCCCAAAGCTGCTCGCTGTAATCCGGAAATTCTCCGCGCAGGGAAAGGCAGAAGCTCTTGTGCGCCCTCGTGGCCATGACCGAATTCTCAAAGTAATTCGCATACGCGTCGCGTTTTCCGCGAAAGTCAAACCAGGCCTGCGAATACTGGTGTGTAAATAAGGGATCGGGTCCGGAAATGTACTCGAACTCACCAAACTTCACCTTCGGCCGCGACCACGCCTTCCAGGTATCGGCCGCAACGGGATGAGTGGGCGAACCCAATGCGAGTAGATAAATCATCATGAGTTCGCAATAGTGATTCCAGCGCGAACGAAGGAATCCGCCTTCCGGCTTCCATCCCATGGAGAAGGTTTCTCCGCCATTCAACATCCACGGCCAGTCGACGCGCTCGTAGATCGTCGTCGCAAGGTCCTGGATCTCGGCGTCGTTAAAATGCTGCCGTGTCATCAGCACGCCACAGAGAAGAAGGGAAGTATCAATCGACGATAGCTCGCAGTTCCATGCTCGCTCTCCCGTCTCAAGATCAATGAAGTGATAAAAAAAACCATGTTCGTTGGGTAACGACTGTTTTAAGAATCGGAGCGTCTGCCGCACTCGTCCGGCAATCTCCGCCGGTTTGGCGTACTCGCGCGCATCGGCAATGCAATAAGCTGCAAGCCCGAACCCGGTCGCCGCGATGCTCGCAACCCGGCGAGTCTCCTTGTCATTCATCCGCGCGCGGTCGCGCACTAGTCCAGTCGCAGTGCCGGCATCCTCCCAGAAGAAATCAAAGGCGGCCCGTTCCACCTCGTCGAGAAGTGCTTCATCGGATCGGTCATAAGAAATCGCGCTGGGTTCCTGAAAGGCCTTTTGTCCTCCCGACAGCATGGCCGACACTAGCCGCGGAAGCGTCAGCAATCCCAGTGGCGCAGCCTTCAGAAAAGCGCGACGAGGTAGATCGGGTTGGCCTTCGATTATTGGCATCGAACCTTTCCATAATATGTTAAGTGGCTGCTATCTGTAATAATGATCGCGTGAAGAATACGCCAGACTTGGACGAGCCGCACGAAAACCAGCTTGAATTGAGTCTGTTTCACGCCGAGGACGCGGCACAATGCTCTGCCAAGGACAAAATTCCAACGATTGGGTAGAACCTAATTCCTTATGAATCAAGCGATACGCAACTACGTTGAAGGCGAATGGCGCGATGCCACCGCTTCCGAGCATCTTCCCGTGATCAACCCTGCTACCGGCGAGGAGCTGGGACGCGTTCCGCTCTCTTCCGCGGTCGACGTGGACAATGCGTCCAAAGCCGCCGCCAAAGCCTTGCCCGAATGGCGTCGCGTTCCGGTTGGAACACGGATCCAGTTTCTCTTCCAGTTGAAGGCGCTGCTCGAAGACAACTTCGAAGACATTTCCCGCACCGTCACCATGGAATGTGGCAAGACACTGGCCGAGTCGCGGGGCGAAATGCGGCGCGCCATCGAGAACGTCGAGGTCGCTTGTGGCACGCCCGTATTGATTCAGGGATATAACTCCGAGGATATCGCGGCCGGCATCGATGAGATCATGATCCGGCAACCAGTGGGAGTTTGCGCCATCATCGCGCCCTTTAATTTCCCGGCCATGATTCCGTTCTGGTTTCTGCCGTATGCCCTGGCTTGTGGCAATACCATCATCATAAAGCCTTCGGAGCGCGTGCCGCTCGCGATGCAAAAGGTCTTTGCCTTGATCGAAAAACTGAAGTTGCCTTCAGGCGTCGTCAATCTGGTGAATGGTGGCCGCGACGTGGTCAACGCTATCCTCGATCACCCCACGATTCGTGCGATTAGTTTCGTCGGTTCTAGTGCGACCGCAAATTATGTGTATGGACGAGCCGCCGCTGCGGGTAAGCGCGCCCAGTGCGCAGGCGGAGCGAAGAATCCGGTGGTTGTGCTGCCCGACGCGGATTTGGCAGCGACGTCTGAGATCGTTGCCGACAGCGCGTTCGGTTGTGCCGGACAACGTTGCCTGGCGGCGTCATGGGCAATCACCGTGGGCGAGGCTGGGAGGCCGTTCTCGGAAGCTATTCGCGAGAAGGCCGCGAGTCGCGTCACCGGAAACGGGTTGGATGAAACAGTGCAGATGGGGCCGGTCATTACCGGCGAGAGCCGCTTGCGAATTGAAGGCTTGATCGCGAAAGCGATCGACAACGGCGCCCGCGCCGTAGTCGACGGACGCAATGCCAGAATCTCGGGATTCGAGAAGGGTTCCTTCGTACGGCCGACCGTCATCGAGGGTCTGCCAGCCTCGAGCGAGGTGGCGCGCACCGAAATCTTCGGGCCGGTGTTGACCGTGCATCACGTCGAGAACATCGATGACGCTATCGCGTTGGTGAACGCCGGAGAATACGGCAACATGGCTTCACTGTTCACTACGAGCGGCGCGAACGCGCGCAAGTTTCGCTACGAAGTAGAAGTCGGCAACGTCGGGATCAATGTTGGAGTGGCTGCACCGATGGCTTTCTTTCCCTTCAGCGGTGCGCGCAAGAGCTTCTTTGGTGATCTCCACGGCCAAGGCCGCGACGCGATCGAGTTCTTCACCCAAGAGAAGGTCGTGGTGGAGCGTTGGCCGAAACAGTGGACCCGAAAGTTTTAGACCGAGGCAGACGCGGACATTCAGTCCTGCGAACCAATGCCGGGTATGCGATGAGACTTAAGATTCGGTGGCGTGTAGACTACTGGCTGCGGGATAAGAAATGATGAATGTCCATTGGCTTTTCGCGGTGATCTTCGTGGCGGGATGCGCAACCACCCATGCGCAGACCGCTCCCGCAAAGATTGATGCCTCCGCCGTATGGCAGATATCTCCGCAATTTCTGGCGACCGCTCCCGCGACTTGCCAATCCGGCAAAATCGACTGTCTCATCGGCCAAATGGCCAAGGCCGGTGCCACGGCCCCCGCCATCAACTTTACCCGCGAACTCCATCAGCAAAGCCACGGCGATTTCGGCGTCATGACTGGTTTTCAAAGCCAGGGATCACTGGCCTTCGCGTGGGTTACTTACCCCTTACGCGCAAATACCAATAATGGGCTTTTATTGGTGAATGGACGGCCGTCCATCGTCAACCTCGAAGATCTGAAACTGCTCGACACAAAGACGATGGAACAAAGTTCTCAGTTTCATGATCTCAGAGGGCAATTCCCACAGGTGAATTTGTGGCCGGGCGATCGTGACGGCAAGACGTGGCCCACGCCACAAGCAGGACCGAATGGTGGAAGCCAGTTTGTGTTGGAGTATCCGCTGCGCAATGGGTGCCACGCCTGCGCCCGCGCTGGGAGCGCCATATTCACGTGGAACTTCGATGCCCAGGGAAAGTTTCTGGGCACAAGCTTTGACGGGCTGCTCTCACCTCCACTCCAGTGACTGCGCTGCTCCCTGCATTCCTGGGAGATCCGGCTTGCGTTGTCTGCTAAAATGGCGGCGCGCGTTCGCCCCTTCCGTCGCGAGGTATGCTTATGAGGCAGAAATCGAAGTTCGCATCGATCCTCCTATTAGTTGCTTTGGCCATTTGGCCACAGTTTGCGCCTCTGCTTTCGGCGCAGGCCGCAATTCCCACTGCTGCGGAACTCGACCAGTTGCTGGCCCCCGTCGCGCTCTATCCTGACTCGCTGCTGTCCCAGATCACTACGGCATCAACCAATCCTCAAGAAATCCTGGATGTCGACAACTGGCTGGCCCAAAACTCGGGACTGACGGACGTCGCGCTAACGGATGCAGCGCAACAACAGGGATTTGATCCGGCGTTCATTGCGCTGGTGAATTTTCCGGGCGTGCTCGACATGATGGCTCAGAACATCGACGACTATGCCGCGATCGGCGCGGCCTTTTCGGCCGATCAGGGAGCAGTCTCCGCCTCGATCCAACGCTTGCGCGACCAGGCCTATCGAGCGGGCACCCTGCAAACCACTGCGCAACAGCAGGTCGTAGTGCAACAGGCGCCCGGCCAAACGATCTATGTAATCCAACCGGTCAATCCGCAGATCGTTTATGTGCCGCAATACGATCCGACGGTGGTTTACGTCGGCGGCGGCCCTTCGTTAGTTACCTTTGGAATAGGAATTGGAATTAGTGCGCTGCTAGTCGATCATCCCTGGGGCTGGGGGGGGTGGGGATGGAATTGGGGAGCACGCCGCGCTTATTACAACCACGGATATTGGGGAGGCTGGGCCAACCCTTATCGTCCGCCGCGACCCTGGTATC
>DATEBK010000017.1:0-14301 GCA_035287825.1 Terriglobales bacterium | reverse complement strand
GGAGAGAAGTATTCGCAGCACCTCGGCCGAATTGGCAAGACGCTCTTCTTCTTTCTTCTGAGCGAAAAGGGGGGACGCTACCGCCAAGCAAAGTGCAAACACTACGAATCGTTTGGTCACGGGGGTTCTCCTTATTCTTTCTTTCGAGATTTTTAATTCGAGGGTAAAGGCGGAGCCATTTTACACTGAATGCGTGGAGAGCGTAGGCGACGTCAAAGCGCCGCCCGCGATCAGAAGGCGAAACGAACTCCGAGTGTGGGAGCAAAGTTGTTGTTGTGGAGATAGGGGACGCCGGGACCATGCGGAATGGCGATGGCGAGACCTCCAGTGACGAAGGAATACGCCAGCCCGGTATAGCCATCGAGACGCTTGGTGAAGTGATGATCGGCAAAGAGTGAACCCTCATTGAGGAAGCCGGCGCAGGAAGCGCGGAAGTGGGCGGCAACGGAGCAGGCCTTCGGACTACGGAAATCGTTCTGCGCCTGTTCATACCAGGCGAACGTGATATCGGTTTTGGGATCGTAGGAGTATTTCACTCCGGTCCACCAAATCTGCACGATCTTTTCCGAATCGAGATTATTGTCTTCGACTCCGCTCATGACATAACCGCCCTGGTCGGATGCGCCAACGCCTAAAGGATCGTTGGGGTTGTTCTGCCAAATGTATTCATAGCCGGCAAAGATCTTGAAGGGATCCAATTTATATTTGGCGGCGAACATCACGGCGTTGTTGTCGGTGACGATGCCATAAACGGTATTGTCGGTTGAGATCAGGTTGGGGCCGAGGCCGTCGCCGCCGTTGATGGGATCCGTATTGATGCTGTTGGTGAGCGATTGGGTATAGCCGAGACTTTGGGTTGCCGGACTCTGAGGTCCGAGCAAGGGGTTCAAGACGCTGATGGCCTGGTTGTAATGCTGGTAGACGAGGTCGGCGGAAAATTTGCCGGAATCTCCGCCAAGATCGAAACCGTAAGCGTTGTTATGGGCGGTTTCGGGCGTGCAGGTGGAGGCAGTCCAGTCGGAAGCGCCGGAGTAGCAGCCACCGGAGCCATCGGCAAATTTATACATGGCGCCGAAATGAATGGGGCCAACGGTGAGGCGATACTTCACAGCGTCATCCCAACGGCTGTTCTCGGTGTCGCCGCCGCCGGCCATGGTGCCGTTGTATCCGATGTAGGAAAAGGCGTAGGCGCCACCGGCGGGATCGTATTGGATCATGGCATCGGTGCCGAGGGAGCGCTGACGGCCGAAAGCTATGGTGCCGAATTGCGTGGACGAAACTCCGGCGTAGATTTCGTCATTGAAGGGCTGACCGGCGCGGGCACCGTCGATGGCGAAGGAATAGCTGGCGCGGGGCAGGCCGTTGTTGACGATCTGAGTGGCCGAAGCATTGGCAAGCAGTCCGGACTGCGGATTGATGCCGGTGGAAGCGTTGAAGACGATGTACCAGCCATGGGAAAACTCTTCTTTGCCGCGGATGCCGAGACCGGTCTGCTGCAGGTTGTTGGGCGCGGCGAGGAATCGATGCTCGTAACCGTTTCGATTGACGAGAGATTCGCCTTCATAGTTATGGCCGTCATTGGGCAGGCCGTGACTGACCCAGCCGACGCCGATGTCGTAGGCTCCGTAGACGGTGATGCCATGCCAGGTCAGGGTACAGTCGGTGGTGGCGAACTCGTGTCCGCTGGCGCAGGCGTCGGGCGTGCTGCGCTGCATCTTGATGTCGATGGCGGCGTTCTCGCCGGACGCCAGGGTGATTCCGGTGCGCATTTCATCGGCGAATCCTTGTTTTGCGGCGTGAATCTCGAAGCGGCCGAGAGGCAGTCCGGACGCCTGATAGCGACCTGCGCCGTCGGTTGCGATGGTGCGCGCCGCGCCGGTGTCGAGGTTCCTGATTGTCACCGCGACATCGCGAAGGGCTGCGCCGGTTTGGTCGGTCACTACGCCGGAAAGACTCGCTCCGGTTTGGGCGGACGCGAGCGCCGGCGACAGACCGAGGGCGGCATATGACAAGACAGCGGCGAGAGACAAGACGAAGGGGCGCATGGAGCCTCCGGCGTAATTTTGAAGTGTGCGGTTGAAACGGAACCACGAAGTGTACATGAAATACAGTTTTGCTGTCCAATCTTGTGCGTTTGTATGCGTGTTATGTATCAGGCTGCGGGGCGCGCATGAGAATTTTCGGAGTATTGACCGCGTCCGGCATTGAATGTACGATTTCGTTCCGATGCCGCGAAAAGGTAAATCCGGGCGGAACGCCGAATCTCTACTCCATCTGCGGGACGCGGCTTTGGAGCTTGGCATCAGCTTCCCGACGATCAAGCAGTGGATTTACAAAAAGAAAATCCGCAGCATCCAGACGGCCGGAGGACATCACCGGATTCCGCAGAGTGAAGTGGACAAGCTGCTGTTCAAGACTCGCGGCCACAGCGAAAAAGAGCGGGAGCACGTCATCCGGCGGGTCAGCGGACGCAACCAGTTAGTCGGACGGATCGATTCGGTGCGTATCAGCGGGCTGATGGCAGAAGTAAAGATTTCCATCGGCGGCCAGCAAATCACCTCCATTATCACGGCAACGTCAGCGCGCGAGATGCAGTTAAAGGCGGGGCAGACAGCGGCAGCTCTGATCAAGGCGACCGAGGTCATGATTCTGCGGACGTAGTCGGGATGGCCGGGTTGATCTTGCCGGGATCCAGCTTGCCCGGATTGATCTTGCCCGGATCATCGTGCTCGGATTCATCGTACTCGGCTGAAACCCTGCTCGGCTTAGCCTTACCCGGCTTAACGCTGCTCAGCTTAACCTTGCTCGGCTTAACCCTGCTCGGCTTAACCCTGCGGCGATTCGGGCCGATAGAGCCCCAGGAAGCTGCGTCCGGCTGGGCGACGACGGGTTGGTCGGCGGCGGGCTTTCGTCACAAACTGCTGTGAGCCAGTACACAGCGCGCTGCGGCCGGGCGGGCGTAGACTTCGCCCAGCGAGAACAGGCGTTATGGAGGATGCTGGCTGCGAAAAGCGGGTCACCACCCTGCGAGAGGGGGTTACCGTAGTCGGTATCAGGGGTTCTTCCGTGTCTTGCAAAAGACAAAAAAGGGTCTAGAATTCAACAGCCTAGCAGGAGACTGCATCCTTTTGATGGTCAAGCTCATCAAAATGTTGAGTCGAACTCACTCAAGGGCGAGAACTCAGGGAAAATCAGGTAAGAACAGCTAAGACAGGGAAAAATAATAAGGGAAAATAATAATGAGCGATCCCATTTCTTCAGAGCTCACAACATACGAAACCACTGAACGATCGCTACCGATTCTGCCGGTGCGAGATACCGTGCTGTTCCCTCATGCGGTGCTGCCGCTGACGGTTGGGCGGGAGAGTTCGGTGCAGCTGATCAATTCACTCGGCGAGGACAAGACCATTGTCGTCGTAGCGCAGCGTGAGGCGCGCGTCGATTCGCCGCAGCCGACCGACCTTTATTCTATTGGCACGCTGGCGGTGGTGCATAAAGTCGTCAAAATGCCGAACCAGAGCCTCTTTGTTTTTGCGGAGGGCCTGGAACGAGTGCGTCTGGCCGATTTCGCGCAGCTGTCGCCGTTTATGCGCGCGCGGGTCACCACGATTCCTGAGATCATTCCGCCGAAGGATTCTGAAATTGAAGCGTTGCAGCGCAACGTGCTGACATTGTTCCAGCAGATCGTTGCGGGTTCGCCAACGCTCTCGGATGAGCTTTCGACGGTGGCGATGAATATTGAAGAACCGGGGCGGCTGGTTGACTTCATCGCGTCTTCCCTGCCCTCGTTGTCGACGTCTGATAAGCAAGAGACGCTGGAAACGACCGATGTCCGGGTGCGGCTGGAAAGAATCAATCAGCACCTGGCGAAGGAACTTGAAGTTCAGCAACTGCGCAACAAGATCCAGTCAGAAGTGCAGGACCGGGTGCAGCAGACACAGCGTGAATATTATCTGCGCGAGCAATTGAAGGCGATCCAGAAAGAATTGGGCGAGCAGGACGAAGGCCAGCGCGACACGGAAGATCTGAAACAAAAGATCGAATCGGCGGGCATGCCGGACGAAGTGAAGAAAGAAGCGCTGAAAGAACTGGGCCGTCTGGCGCGGATGTCGCCAATGGCAGCCGATTATTCAGTGACGCGCAATTACATCGAGTGGCTGGCGGTGCTGCCGTGGGCGAAGACTTCGGGGGGAGAAATTGAAATCCCCAAGGCGAAAGAGATTCTCGATGCCGACCACTACGACTTGCAGAAGGTAAAAGATCGCATCCTTGATTTCCTTTCGGTGCGGCGACTGAAGCCGGGAATGAAGGGACCGATTCTGTGTTTCGTGGGACCTCCGGGGGTGGGCAAGACCTCGCTGGGCAAATCGATCGCGCGCGCGCTGGGACGCAAGTTTGTGCGCCTGTCGCTGGGCGGTGTGCACGATGAAGCGGAAATCCGCGGGCATCGCCGGACTTATATCGGAGCTTTGCCGGGCCAGATCATTCAGGGGATTCGGCGAGCGGAGACCAAAGATCCGGTCTTCATGCTTGATGAAATCGACAAGGTGGGACGCGACTTCCGCGGCGATCCTGCGTCGGCGCTGCTGGAAGCGCTGGATCCCGAGCAGAACGCGACTTTTCGCGACAACTATCTGGACGTGACGTTCGACCTCTCGAAGGTGCTGTTCATCACGACTGCGAACATGCTCGATCCGATTGCGGAGCCACTGCGCGATCGCATGGAGATTATCGAACTGCAGGGATACACCGAAGAAGAGAAGATCCACATCTCGTTCCAGTACCTGATTCCGCGACAGATTGAAGAGAACGGAATCACGAAGGAACAGATCGAGTTTCCCGAGGAAGCGGTCAGCTACGTGATTCGGCATTACACACGGGAAGCGGGCGTGCGCAACCTGGAACGGACGATCGGCACGATTTGCCGGAAACAGGCGCGGCGATTGGCGGAAGGCAAGACCGACAAGCTGATCGTCACCAAAGAAATCGTTCAGGAATTTCTGGGTGGAATCAAAGTGCGCAGCGAGGGCGAGATTGCCGAGCGCACTAAACGTCCGGGAGTGGTGGTTGGGCTGGCGTGGACGCCTTCGGGCGGCGACGTGCTCTTTGTGGAAGCCAACCAGATGAAAGGCAAAGGCGGACTTACCATCACGGGCCAGATTCAGGACGTAATGCGCGAATCGATGCAAGCCGGACTGAGCTGGGTGCGTTCGAACGCCGCTGGGTTGGGCATTGACGAAGAATTTTTTGCCAATCATGATATTCACATTCACGTGCCGGCCGGAGCGATTCCGAAAGACGGACCTTCGGCGGGTGTCACGATTGTGACTGCTCTGGTCTCGTTGCTTAGCGGGAAACAAGTGCGTCCGCTGACCGCGATGACCGGCGAGATTACGCTGAGCGGCAATGTTCTGCCGGTGGGCGGAATCAAGGAAAAAGTTTTGGCCGCGAAACGGGCCGGCGTGCACGACGTAATTCTGCCTGCCGACAATAAGACCAACGTAGAAGAAGACCTAACGCCCGAGCAGTTGCTCGGACTCACGACCCACTACGTCAAGACGATCGAAGAAGTGCTGGAGTTCGCGCTGCCGACTTCAGTACGTCAGGAACTGCAGGATGCGGAAGAGCGGGAGAAGGTACTGACTAACTAGAGCTAGTGACTAGGAGAGCGGGTTTCAGGTTACGAATGCCAGCCTTGGTTTGGGCTGGCATTTTCTTTTGGTCTTCATATTTCCCTTCCCCAGCTACTCCTCTTCCGGGTGAAAGTACTTGTACACGGGTGACCCCTTGGGCGCCCAGTGCTTGGCCTTTTCCAACCAGGCTTCGCTATTTGGAGTATCGGCCAAGGCCTTGTACGTTGAGCTTAGGTTCATCGCCAATTCGCTCTTCTCGGCCATCTGAGATTCCGAATCGCCGCACAATGCGATGCAGGCCTGATATTGCGTTGCGGCCTCCTTGTAGCTTTTCAGATGAAGGTAAGCAAAAGCCATTTCCCGGCATAGCAACTCGTCTTGGGGATTCTGAGCAAACTCGCTCTTGGAGACGCGAATAGCATCTTCGGGTCGTCCCAACGCGTTGTATGCATAAGTAAGCTCGAACACCAGCTTGGGTGCATCAGGCCGTTCCTTATAGGCAGATTCGAGATAATCGATCGCTCGGCGCGAGTCTCCGATGCCGTTGTAAAAGGATCCCCACTTGATTTTGTGTGTAACGGAGTCGGCCTTGTCCTCGTAAAACTTCAGCCAGTCCGGTTTCTCCGGCAAGGCGAGCTGCGCTAAACCACGGGGCGGGAGCAGGGCCGCAATTCCATTTTGATCCAGGCGAATCTTCAGAGTCATGTTGTCGGGAGGGATTGGATTAGGCGCAGGGTGATATTTCCCGTCAGCATCGATGGTAAAGCGTCCGCCGAAGTGCAGCGTAAATCCCGCTTGCGGGTCGATGTAGACGAAACCGTAGGAGTAACCGTGGTCTTCTGGCCTGTGATACAGCGCCACCCAGCGGTCTTCGCAATCGGACATGTGGACGTCGTAGGCCAGACCTGCGGCTTTCCACGTCCGATCGCTGACGACGTTCGCAAGATCACTTTCCTCAGCCGCGCTGCGAAGCTCGGAGCTTATCCGCATTGCCGGGGCATCTGCCTGCGCGTCGGGCTTCTTTTGTTCCGTGGGGTCCTGGGCTTGACCCGCTGCAGCGGATGGACAGGCTAGAATCACGAGTAAAGCGACGGCAACTTTCGCTTTCATGACGGACCTCTCCGGGATTGTGAAGGATTCTAGCGCGTATAAGGGTCAATGAGCGAAATTGATTCCATGACACGCCGCTTGTGATCGGAACGGCGCCCCCTAGAAGAATCTGGGCAAAGAGGCGACAATGGTGGCGATGGTGGGTATGGCGGCTCGTCCTATTCCAATCTCGACGGCGGTACGGCGGAAGCCGGTGAAGGTGGAAGCTGGGCTTTCCACGTCTAGGCTCGCAAAGTCCAAGCTTGCAACGTCTCAGCTTGCCAAGTCTGAGGTTGCCAAGCCCAAGCTTGGGCTTCGGGCGTGGATGGAGCGGGTTCCGGTGGAGTGCGATCGGGCGGCGGCGGGGTTTGAGGCCGATCCGGTGCATGATTTGCGGGTTGCGTTGCGGCGGTGCCGGTCGCTGGCGGATGGATTGATAGCGCTCGATCCGGATGCTTCGTGGAAGGAGATGAAGAAGGCGGGGAAAAGACTTTTTCAGGCGCTCGGCGAACTACGCGACATGCAGGTGATGGAGGAGTGGATCGAGAAGCTTGGGTTTGCGGAAAATGCTGCGGGAATTGCTGCGGGAGATGGGGCGGACGGCGTGGCGGGCGATCCGGTAGCGGGGAGGCTGCTCAACCATATTCACGCGCGGGAAGCGGAATGCAAGGTGCGCGCGTTCAAGGACCTGAACCAGTTTGACCGCAAGCAGTGGCGGCAATGGACGCGGGCGCTACCGCATCGGGCAGCGAGGGTGCGTCCGGGGAGCGCGGTGTATCTGCATCTGGCGCTGGAGAAGTGGACGGCGGGATACGAACTGCACAAGCATGCGCTGCGGACGAGGTCACAGGCTTCATGGCACGCGCTGCGGATTGGGATCAAACGCTTCCGATACACGGTGGAAAATTTTCTGCCGCAGCAGCATGAGTTGTGGGGAAGCGATCTGAAAGAACTGCAAGACCTGCTGGGCGACGTGCACGATCTGGATGTGCTGTGGGCGACGGCGGTCGAGATCATGGCGTTTCCGGATATTGAGCACCAGAGACGCTGGCGGGAGAAGCTGAATACCGAGCGGGCGAAGCGCATCGATCGCTATCGCGAAAAGATGGTTGGCAAGCAGTCGCTGTGGCAGGCGTGGCGAGGGGAATTGCCGGCGGGTGCGCAGTTACGGGCTGCGGCGATGAGCCGGTTGCGAGTGTGGGCGGGATATGTGGATCCGGATTTTGCGCACTCGCTGCGGGTGGCGCAGATGGCTCTGCTTTTGTATGACGGATTGCGAGCGGCGGGATTGCTGAGTGGGGATGCGGCGGTGGGGTGGGATCACGTCACGGATGGGCAGATTCGGGAGAGCCGGGCTGGAGACGATTCCGGTCGAGATCATGATCCGCGAGCCGTTTTGCAGGCGGCGGCGCTGTTGCATGATGTTGGCAAAGCCAAGGGAGCGGCGAATCATCAGAAGGCTTCGTACCGGATGATCCGCGGGCTGTCGCTGCCGCTGGGATGGAGCGCGCGGGAATTGCAACTGGCGGCGGTGGTGGCGCGGTATCACCGGGGAGCGTTGCCGCGTCCGCGGGCAAAGACGATGCAGATGCTAGAGTTGACGGACCGCGCGATGGCGACGGAAGCGGCGGGGATTTTGCGGTTGGCGAATGCGCTGGACGCGCATCATGGGCAGAGCGGGAACGAGCATCGTGCGAATGAACATCGTGGGAATGAACATCGTGGGAATGAACATGTCGTCCGCGAAAGGACCGCGAGCTCCGCGCGGGCGGTCGGGTTAGAGGTGGAATTGCGGGACAGTGCGGTGGTGGTGCGGGTGGCGGGGTATTCTCCGCTGGACCGTTCGGCAGAAGGGATTGCGGCGGCACGACATCTGCTGGAAACTGTGTTGCGACGGCCGGTGATCGTGCGCGCGCTGCGCAGCCCGGCTACGGGCAGGCAGCCGGCGAGGCGTATGGGTCTGGCGGGAAGTTAGGCGCTGCGGCGGAGAGTCTTTGCGGGTTGGGAATCCGGCTGGAAAATGCAGATCCCTCGCTGCGCTCGGGATGACAAGGTGGTTTGGATAGAGAAAAGTTAAACCGCATCGCTGCCTTGCTACACAATCTTTTGCGCTTCGCTGTGATGAGGAGTATGTTTGTCAGTCCGAGCAACGTGGCTCGGACAGGACAGTTCAACCAAGCTCCTTCGATGCAGGAGGTGTGAGTTGAAAGACAGACTCTCGAGGCTAGACACTTTCAGGAAATTCCCACCGGCGGTTTTCTTATTACTCTGTTTTGTAATCGCGCTATCGGCACAAAAGAAAGATGAACCTCCGGCTGCTGCGGCGCCTGCCGAATATAAAATTCCTCCCGAGGCGGCGGCCAAGGCAAATCCAGTTAAAGCGACTCCAGAGTCGCTGGCCAAGGGCAAGAAAATGTATGGGTATGACTGCGCTATGTGCCATGGAGACAAGGGGGATGGCAAGGGCGACATGGCGTCGGACATAAAGAACGTGACCGATTTCACCAAGGCTGACGCGTTGAAAGGCCGCACCGATGGGGAGTTGTTCTACGAGATACGGAATGGCAAGGGGGATATGCCTCCGGAGGGCGACCGCGCCAAGGACGACGACATTTGGAATTTGGTGAACTATTGCCGCTCGCTGGCGAAGAAGTAGCGTACTGAATCGACGCTAAGAAAAACCGTAATTTTCTGCGAAAACTGCCGTAACTTGCCTCGCTGTTCCACTTACTTAAACTGGACGGATGAACATAAGCCATGGTCGTAACCTGACCTGCACGACGGCCAATATCCGGACATTTGCGCTCGTGGTGCTCGCGCTGATTGCCAGTTTGCCGGCCGTGTCGCAGAATCCGCCTGCTCCAACCCCGCCATCGGGAGAAGACTTGCCGGTGCCGGGACGGTCCGTGCCGGCCGATCATGGCAGGTTGTCGGAGCACAATATCGAATGGGTGCAGACGCAGCCTCCGCAGGCGCAGATGGAGTTTCTGCTGGGCGCGGCGGTGAATCACGATGTGGGCGCGACGAAGATGATTGCCGATATGGTGGAAGGATGGTTCGGCAAACTGCACGATACTCCGCGGTGGGAGACGCTGCAGGACACAGCGCTCTATTCGAACGATCTGCGGGTACGCGCGGCTGCCATCGAGATTAATCTTGCGCTCCGGCACATTGAAAAGACCGACGAAGAGGCGGACCGGCTGATCGAGACTGCGCACAAACTGCCGGGAAGCCGGACTTACTTTGCGTGGGAACTGGGAATGCTTGCCAGTCGCGGAGTTGAGACGCAGCGCATCCACGATTTGCTGGCGGAGTGGATCCACGACTCGAACCAGCAGGTTCGTTTCTGGTCGGTGGAGGGACTGGCGCATCTGGGCACCGACGAAACAATCAGGAACTTTTTGGATGTGTTTCGCAACGATCCGTCGCTTGAGGTGCGGGAACGCGCGGGATGTAGTCTGGCGAAATCGGGGATGTTGACGCGAGAGCAGCGGATGAAGGCGGTTCCGGGACTGATTGAACTGGGCGATGATCCGTCGCTGGACCCGACGACGCGGAATTGGGTTTACGAGGCGCTGCGGGAAATCACGAACGTGAATCTGCCTAATCAGCCGGCGGAGTGGCGCAACTGGTACTCGACGCATGGCACCGAGAAGATGCGGGAATTCGGTAAAGGCGACTCGTGGTCGGTAGTGGGGAATAGCTAAGGAAGAAGCCGTAAGACGATGCGGCGGGGTCGCGGGAACACGCAGTTGGCTAGTGGGAAACGGGAGTGGCAGAGGCGGATACGCAGATCCAGTTGTGGTTCTTTTCCATCCAGGTATCGACAAAGCGGTCTCGCTTTATGACTATCTTGCCAGCCAAGATTTCTTTGGCGCGAAATATGCCGGTCGCGATGCCGACGCCGCCAAAGATGCGGACGGAGATCGATTCGGGAGTCACCTGCTCCTCGTCGGATGGCTTGGACTCGCGAATGCCGGAGAGGAACTGGCCTTTGGACTGCAGGCTGCCGTCGTCATTCACCAGGAGTGCGCCGTCATCGAGGAGGATGTCCATTGCTTTTGTATCTCGAAGTTTGAAGGCCTGATTCCATGCTTTCTCGAGCGCGATAATCGTATAGACAGCCGCCGCAGTGGAGTCGTCCTGAGCGGCGACCGGAGCGAACAGACTGCTCAACAGCAATACAACACATAAAGTCTTCATAATGTTTCTCCGGTCGTTGGTGGCCAGACGTTCATCGTTAGTGGTTAGTCGTTAGTCGTTCGTCGTTAGTCGTTCGTCGTTAGTCGTTCACAGGCGGGACAATCCGCCGAGGCAATCCGTATTTCTCTGGTTGATCTATTCCTCATACCTATCGGCTGTGTTGGTTTGTTAGACCAGTGCAGTTATGCCTTGCGGGTTGAGTTAAAGAGGGACGCGCACCGGAGGGGTATGACCAAATGTTTGGGCAAAGAAAAACCCCGTCCTTCGCTTGGCGATAGGACGGGGCCCTGGAAACAGATGAAGGTGTTCGTTACTCGCAGGTGCTGAACTTGAACGAGGCTACGTGAGACTGCCAGTTGTAGCCGCCGTCGCTGTACTCCTGCGTGTACCAGAAGGTGCAATCATCGGTGGGATCGACGCTCATGGAGCTGTAATCGCCCCAACGATTGACCTGTCCCTGAACGATTTTGCCCTTGTGGATCAACTTCGTGCCTTCCATCTTGTTCAACTTATCGGTTACCTTGCGGCCGGTGAATTTAATGCTGGGAGCAAGACTGGTGGCGTTGTCGAGGCTGAAGCCCAAAGCCATGTCGCCATTCTTGTCCATGGCAATGCTGCCCATCCAGTAGTTGTCGGTTTTGTTCTGGTAAGTTGCGGCCTGATAGACGGAGAAACCGCCTCCGGCAGGGGTGGAGCGCAGTTCATACCAACGTTCGGCCGAAACGGCGATGGAACCCGCTCCGGGGGCGACGGCATGGGAGAACACCAGCGACTCATAACCGCCGAAGTTGCGATAGGCGTTGCGGAACATCATGCGATCGCCGAGGGCGTCGAGCACGCCTCCGCCATGAGGCTCGGGAATGCACGCGCCGCCACCGCCGCCGCAGAGTTGGGTGTAGGCCGGGACGGTAAGCTTGTTGGGACCAGTGAAGGTGGAGTTTTTGGGGACGTTAAAGTCCACGTGGAAATCGTATTCGTTGAGGGTGGTATTGGTGTTTCCCAGCTCGATGTAATGATTGGGAGCGCCGCTCGGAGGCAGAGTGCTGCCGTCGATGTCGGACGGCAGAAATCCCGAGTTCGAGCTATTGGGGTTAAAGCAGACCATGGCTGCAGTCTGGCCGGCAAGCATTGAAGTGCGGTCGAGCGCGCAGGGTTCGGCGCCGGTGAAGTTTTCCCCGTTGGCAAAAAAGTTGAACGCCAGATAATAAGCGTCCGGCCAGATACCGAGTTTGGGGTAGTCGGTCAGACCGCCGGCAAAGGTATAGGAGTAGAGGTAATATGCGCCGGTGGCGTCGTCGGTCTGGGAGACGGCGACACAGATCTGGTAGGTGGTGGTGTATTCCAGTTGCTCGAGCAACCAGCGGTTGGCAATCTTGTCATAGAGCACGACGGGATCGCCGCCGTTGTCGCTCTGACACTGGCCGCCGAATCCGCTCCAGATGCTGTTAATGAGGAGTGGGCCTTCTTCAAGCGCACCCGTGGTCTTGTTGTAAATGTTGAAGGCAAAATTGGTGATGAGGAAGAACTGATTGTCGCCAACCGCGCCGTTCGTGTCGGGAGGGATGACGCCTCCGGCCTGCGTGCCGTTCATGCCATCGAAATTGAAGCCGAGGTCGACGGAGAGTTCAGGCTCGGTGGAATTGTCTTGAATGACGGGATCGGGAATGTTGTAGATCCTGGTCATGACGCTCGGAGTTTCGTGTTCCCTGCGGATGATCCAGCCATGAAATACTGGCGGACCAACGGTCTTGGCAATCTCGCGGACAGTTTGCGAGACGCCGACCTTGTCGGGGTGGATGACGATGGGTTGGTTGCTCGCGGCAAACGCCGGAAGGCTGCAGATAAACAGCAATACTGCTGATAGCAAGCCAGCGCAGCTGGCCGCGTTTCGAGTCTTCATGGGTCCTCCTCCAGAACTGAACAAACTCCAAGCGCAGTGATTTTGCTTGCGCCCCGAACCTGGCTCCCAGGAATCTCCCTGAGAGTGTGAATCTTGATTTTCTTTTCTGCTGAGTTTGCTGCTTCTGCAGTTTCACCGCGCCAAAATTGAATCTGCGGGAGCAACAGGCTGGAACTTGGCTCCTGCAGGGGGACTTTAGCGCCGCGTTGGCACCCACACTGACGCAGCGTTGGCTATTATCATCGCTAGTAGTGAGGGGGTCAAGGGCTAATTGATTATGCCGGCGTAGCAGGAAGGATTCGGCTCGAACTGTGAACTGGAACTGTGAACCGGAACCATGAGCTGAACTATGAACTGAACTATGAACTGAACTATGCGAAGAGAAATTCTTTGGTCCGCAGCCCTTTGATCGTGTCGCGCAGCTTGGCTGCTTTCTCGAATTCGAAGCGCTTGGCGGACTCCCGCATGTCGCTTTCTAGTTTGGCGATATAGGCATCGAGTTCTTCTTGCGATTTGAAGTCGGGAATGCCATCGACATCGCTTGAAGTCAGGTCGGTGTAATCGGCGCCGACGATCGCTACCAGGGTCATGTCGAGCGGGCGGATGATGGATTCGGGGGTGATTCCGTTTTGCTCGTTGTAGGACTGCTGGATGGCGCGGCGGCGGTTGGTTTCGTCCAACGCTTTCTTCATCGAGTCGGTCATGCGATCGGCGTAGAGAATGGCTTGACCGTTGAGATTGCGGGCGCAACGTCCGATGGTTTGGATGAGGGAACCGGCGCTGCGCAGAAAGCCTTCTTTGTCGGCGTCGAGGATTGCAACCAAGGAGACTTCGGGCAGGTCGAGGCCTTCGCGTAGAAGATTGATGCCGATCAATACGTCGAATTCGCCTTTGCGCAGATCGCGCAGAATCTTTACACGCTCGAGGGTTTCGATTTCAGAGTGCATGTAGCGGCATTTGACTCCGACTTCGCTGTAATACTCGGCGAGATCTTCAGACATGCGTTTGGTCAGGGTGGTCACAAGCACGCGTTCGTTGCGAGCGACGCGGTCTCGGATCATGTGAAGGAGGTCGTCGATTTGTCCTTTGACGGGGCGGATTTCTACCGGTGGGTCGATGAGGCCGGTGGGGCGGATGATCTGCTCGACGACGACTCCGGCAGACTTGGTCAGTTCATAAGGGCCGGGCGTGGCGGAGACATAAATGAGTTGGTTGGTGCGGTGCTCGAATTCCTCAAAGGTGAGCGGACGGTTGTCGAGCGCTGAGGGCATGCGGAATCCGTATTCGACCAGCGTCTGCTTGCGCGAGCGGTCTCCGTGATACATGCCGTGAAGCTGGGGGACGGTTTGGTGCGATTCGTCGATGAACATCAGGAAGTCGCGGGGGAAATAATCGAGCAGGGTGGGCGGCGGCTCGCCGGGAAGGCGTCCGGTGAAATGGCGGGAGTAGTTTTCGATGCCATGGCAGTAGCCCATG
>DATEBK010000016.1:0-2203 GCA_035287825.1 Terriglobales bacterium | reverse complement strand
GCCGCACAGCTTGCGCAAAAATATGGACTGATTCCTCCTGACCACGGCGGAATCTGGGGGCTCGGTGAAACGCTGACCTACGCTTCGCAGCGGCTGCTGACGAGGCACTCGCTTGCGCGTGAGTTCTCCCGGAGCCAGATTTCGAAGCGTCCGTTCCCGAACGAAGTCGAGCCTCCGACTGACGAGTTCAAGCGCCTTCAGGCCGGACGGTTCGCCGACTGGCGGCTCTCGGTCAATGGCATGGTCGCCCGGCCCGCCTCGTTTTCGATCGGTCAGATTAAGAGCTACCCGTCTCACACCCAGATCACCATGTTGCAGTGTGAGGAGGGATGGTCGTATATCGCCGAGTGGACCGGCGTGCCTCTCTCCCACGTTCTGGATGTTGTGGGAGTCCTCCCGCAAGCAAGATACGTCGTCTATTTCTCGATAGAGCCCGACACGTGGGAAAGCATCGATATGGCCGATGCATTGCACCCGCAGACTTTGCTGACCTATGGAATGAATGGCGATGAACTACCGGTGGGCCACGGGGGGCCACTTCGTCTCCGGCTCCCGCGGCAGGTCGGCTACAAGAACGTGAAATTCCTTACCCACCTGACCGTCACTGACAATCTGAAAACTTTCGGCAAAGGTCTCGGCTCCGCGGCTCCAGAAGGAGGCTACGCCTGGTACGCGGGCATCTGACAGGAAGCGCCGTTATTGCAGCGGTGCGGGAGTCATTCCTTGAAATGAAGTTCCAAGGAATTTACCTTGGGCATCGAAATTCCAGGTGAAGATGGCGAGGCCTGCACGGGCACAGGCGTGGCATCCGTTGATCAACGGATAAGCGACTACAAACTGCGTTCCGCCGTTGGATGCTGGTTGCGACTCAGGCCAGGTCTTTCCGTCGCGATCTCCCGGCCAGACATCGACATTCGGAAATTGATTCTTCAGATCCTGAAACTGGGAGCTCGTCACCATTGTTTTTCTGTCCAGCAATTTCAGGTTCTCGATGTTGATGATCGGCGGTTTTCCGTTTACGAACAAGAGGCCGTAGTCGGTATTTGCGCGCAGGGGATAGGTGATCCATGCAACGGCTACGGGGCGCGCGTCCTGGAAGCCGGTCATCACGCCAAAATCGCCCTGGCTTTGTTTGTAGAGTTCGCGGGTGAAGCTCACGGCAGCGGAGGGCGCTCCCGCTTTTGACATTTGATCGATCATGCAATCGGCGATGTGGAATGAGCTGTCGCAGGAGCCGTGGGCTGCGGCGAGGAATTGCGGCGGCATCTGCCATACGGCTGATGCGTCAATCTTCGGGGACGCGGGTCGCGTTGACTGTGGTTGCGATTGCGATGACAACGTCCCGACAATGCCAACGAGCAGGCAAGCAATAAGGAGAAGAAACAAGCGAGGTCTTTGCATATTTTTTATTGCCAGCCGAGATCCAATATTTCTAATTGCTGATCCGGTATCTTCTTACAGAGAACGATCTTATGGCAAGGGTCGTTTCCGCGACGCATCACTCTAAACATGTCGGCTAACGACAATACGACGATTGATTCTGAGGTTGGTCTCTGCCAGAATTGCCAGCATTCGCGGCGGATCGAATCTGATCGCGGGTCGATTTTCTTTATGTGCAAGCTCTCGTTTGACGATCCGCGCTTTGCAAAATATCCCCGGCTGCCGGTATTGGTTTGCAGCGGCTATTTCCCGGAATAGCTGACGTATCTTTGCCAGCATCGCGGATCAACCCTATAATTAAGCTTCGTAAACCTTAAGGAGAACTGTTATGTCCGCACCCAGCCGTCGTCCTGAAATTCGCCGTCGCCGCACCCGAGCAGAAAAGGTCGCTAAGCTGCGCCAGCGCCTCGCCGCTGCTTCCGCTTCCGCTGACAAAGATCGTCTCACTGCCAAGCTCCATCGGGTTGGGCTGGTTTCTCCGGGAAATCCGTTGATCAAGAGCGCTTGATTAAGAGCGTATAGGCTTGACCACGAACTTCTAAAATTCCACAGTCACAAATCTCGCTGGGCTCTTCCCAACATTCGTCAGCGTGTGCGTATAGCCTCCCGGCAACCATTTGATGTCGCCAGACTTTAATATTCCGGACACCGGTCCCTTTCCATCGACATCGCTGCGTAGATCGAGATCACTGATCGCGACAAGCAGATGCGGGCCGTCGTGATGGTGACTGGGTATGGTCGCCCCGGGATCGAGGTCGACTTC
>DATEBK010000015.1:0-15748 GCA_035287825.1 Terriglobales bacterium | reverse complement strand
AGGCGCTATTCGGGATTCCATTTGATGATGCAGGCGGAAGTAATCGATCTCGTCGAAGAAAATGGATTCATTGCGGGCGTTCGCGCAAAGACTCAGAGTGGTCCTCTTGAAGTTCGCGCGCCGCTTACGATTGGTGCTGATGGCCGGCATTCGATCGTTCGCGAACGCGCGGGTCTGAAAGTGATCGATCTTGGCGCGCCGATGGATGTTTTATGGATGCGAATTAGCCGCCGTCCTACGGACCCAGGGCAGACTTTCGGGCGCATCGCAGCGGGCAAGATGCTCGTCTTGCTCAACCGCGAGGATTATTGGCAATGCGCGTTCGTCATCCCCAAAGGCAAAGGAGAGGACGTGCGACAGAAAGGGCTGGAATCGTTCCGCGAACAGATTGTCTCCCTCGAACCATTTTTGCGCGATCGTGTCGCGGAGCTGCGCGATTGGAAGCAAGTCAGTCTGCTGACTGTTGCAGTCGATCGTCTCGATCAATGGTCCAGGCCAGGGCTCTTGTGCATCGGCGATGCTGCTCACGCGATGTCACCGATTGGTGGCGTCGGCATCAATCTCGCGATTCAAGACGCGGTGGCCACTGCAAATCTCCTCGGAGACAAACTTCTGCGGCAGAATTCGTTCGGCAGTGAATTGGAGGTCGTCCAGCGGCGCAGGGATTTCCCCACGCGCGCTACCCAGCGCGTCCAACTCATTGTGCAAAACAAAGTGATCAAGCACGTCTTGGGCAGTTCGAAACCCCTGAGAGTCGGCTGGCCGCTCAAGTTGCTGCGAAATTTCCCGGTTTTGCGCCGAATCCCTGCGCGCATGGTCGGGGTCGGATTCCGTCCCGAGCACGTGAGAACTCCAGACGTCCACTCTTTGGAATAGCTGGCATTCCAGCATGATGTGGGGAAAAATGCCGATCGGATGAAAAAGGTTGGTTCAGTCCTACCTGCCGCTTAACAATCTGGTACGCGGAGAAAGTAAGGCCATCGAGGGCGATCAGGGCGCCAGCCTTCATGAGCTTTTCGTTGTACTTGCCCATCTAGAGCAGGAGCTGTGTTTCGGGGAGGGCTCCTTCTTTTTTTGACTCTGGGGTTGTTTTGACGATGACCATGAATCGTATTGCAAAATCTCCTTGGGTTGAGCGATCGTTTGGTGGCTTGTTTTTCGGATTTACCATTTGTTGGCTAACCCGTGAACTTAGATTGAGAGCGCAGTCGGATCGCTATTGCTCGCCATCGTACTGGCTTTCTGCCGATGCGTCGAACGGGTGGCCGAATCAACTTGAAGACCGAATTGAATTAATTATTTTTCGGGGAGACGAAGGGTACAAATTGCATACGACGCCATCTCAATGGCACATTTCAGAGTTGCCCGCGAGGCTTCCCGTTATGTAGCAAAAACAGCCTTGATATCCGCGAGTTCAATTACATCGCCTGGTTCGAGTTGTTTTTGGCCACCCTCGATCACCACATCATTCACCTTGATCCTCACCGCGTTTTCCGACGCGGCGATAAAATAGCCATCCTCGGCCCGGTAAATCAAGGCCGCAACCTGGGGCGCGAACCAGCGCTTCAGGCGAATGCCGGCCATCTTTGACTTACCGATCAGGGTCAGTTTTCCGGTCAGGACATAGCGCTGCTGGTCAGTTCGGCCTTTAACAATTGTCAGCGTGCCAATAGCCCGATGCACGACTGGCATGGTGTTGACTGGCGACTGACATGGAGCGACGCCGACTCTCCGGACCACAACCGAGCTGGCAGAGGATGCTGCGGCTGCTTGAGTGAGCATTTCCTTCGCTTTTGCCGTATCCAAGACCATCGTGGGATCGAGTTGTGGCGGCATTGGCGATTGCACGCCAACGACGCCATTAACAGATCCATACGCCGCGGCGACGGGACGTACTTCGTCACGAAATTCGATCGTGTGTTTGCCGATAGTAACGTTGTCTCCGTCCGTCAGCACCACCTTGCTGATGCGGTGATCATTGACGTACGTGCCATTAAAACTCTCAACGTCTTCGATGACATAGTGATCGCCTTCTGCATAGATCTTGGCGTGGTATCCAGAGACGGCAGGATTGTCGATGCGAAAGACATTGTCCGGTTGACGGCCAATGGTGACGGTGGCGCCCGAAAGCAAAAGCTCTTGCAAGACCCGGTCTTCAAATTTGAGAAACAGCTCGGCCATGGCGCGGCTCCAAAATGCATGATCTGCGAAAACGATTGTCGTAGGGGAGAGCGAGCTCTGGCGCTATCGCTCGACGATCAGATTCTATTCTGCGCCACAAAACACGAAAGGGAAGAGTACTAAGGTACTCGCGTCCCCTTTGTTCAATGGATCAAAGCTTAGTGTCCGCCGATACCGGTAAATTGAACTGATCCCGAAAAAACTTGACTGCCTCGTCTCGTCCGGCAGATGCTCCCTGAGAAGTTGTCTTCAAATACAACACATACAATTCCGCGGCGCCGTCAGTGTCCCCTTGTTGCGCCTGCGTTCTCGCTGCCTGCAGGACTGCGGCCGCCAGGTCCGCTGCTTTTTCTCGCACCATTTTGACCAAGGCATTCCGGGAATCAATTTCCAGATCTGTCAGAAACTGTGCCCCGTCCGGTTCCACGCCCTGGTTGGTGATTCCCTCGGTATCTTCCGCTTTGACGTCTTGCAAAACGACCGTGGTGGTGTGCTTGCTCTTATGCACATCGTTAGGCTCTGCCACGAGATTACCGGCACGATCGCGGAACTGAAATTCGATCTCCGCAGATGCAGTCAGGTCGATGGTCTTCTTCGTGTAGTGATACGACTCAACGACAATCTCCCTGCGGCTCTGCTCCGTCGTCTCCAACTTATGCCGCAAGTCGTCGACGCTTTTCTGCGCCTGCTGCACGGCGTCAGTGGCATCTGCGATGACTTGCTTCTTCTTGTGTTGGGCTTGGGCGTCGGCCAGCGCATGTTGCGCAACGCTAAGCTGCTGTTGAGCGGCCTCATAGTCGCTTTCAATTTTCAGCCAAGCCGGGTTTTTCGTTTCGTGCGCGCCTGCGCGGTATTTCGATTCTGGGGCCTCCACGTTCGCTTTCTTGACCATGCGATGTTCCAGAACCTGGCCGACGAGCGTGAAATTGGGCTGTTGAGTCTGGTCAACGTCCGAGGCATCACGCACGACGGCGATCGGTATTCCGGAGGAATCGAGTCCGCTGGTTACGGCATCTGCGAGCTGGTCGGCGAAACCATGGCTGTCCCGACGTGAGGTCTGATCGCGAAAGACGATGCCGACCGAGAGTTGGGATTGCCGTTGATAAAGAGGTTCATAACGAGCCATCTCATCTTTCAAACTGTCGAGATTGGTAATCCCGTAACGCACTGCTTGTTTCAGGTAAAGCCATCCAACCCCGGCTCCGGATCCAGAAGGCTTCTGCAGATACCGATTGGCTTGGTCGAGGTAGTAGGCGCTGATCTTGGCAGAAAGAAAATCGCGTTTGACCGTGATCGCCGGGTCATCCCCCAGAGAACTGGCACGATCGAACAGCACATAGGCTTCCAACGCTGCAATCTGGTCGGCGGAGTTTTTGATGGGAAGGTGTGACTCCTGGATTTTCTGTGCGCGCCGCACGGCAGCGCCGATATAGTCGTGCGACAACGCGGCGAGCTGCGACGTTACCAGGGCGCGCTGTTTCTCAGGTAAGTCGGCGAGCACATTGTAAGCCTCGATAATCTGGCTGTTGCGCGTGTACTCATCACTTTCCTGAATAGCGGCGTTCGCAGCCTGCTGATCGCGTTGGGTCTGGAGTTGAGCTGCAGCGTTTTCGGCGGCTGCCTGGACATTCTTGCGATCGGGCCGGATGGCTGCCGCTTTGCCGAATTCCTGCACCGCTTTTTCCCAGTCCTGATGAGCCGCCAGTTTTTGCCCGTTCTCGTAGTGGTGTTGGAAGGCTGCACTGATCACAGCATCTACGCGCGGCATTTCGGAGGCGAATGCGGCATAAGCACCCAGCGCGTTGACGGCGCGGTCGTAATGCGCTTCTACCATCAACACCTCCGCGTCAACGATGGTCTTTTCCAGTTTCCGTTGTTCGCCGGCAATCTCGCGTTGCAGACCAAGCAAAGGTGCATAGTCGGGCCGGACCTGCAGCAGGCGTTCTACGTGCAGTCTGGCATCCGACAGTTCCGAATACCCAGACGCATGGTCTTGCACGGCTTTCCGGTACGCCTGGAGATGTGCCTGATCAGGTCGCGCCAGGCTATCTAATTCCCGCCCTATGTCGTCCATTAACTGCGCAGAGGGTTTGTAGCCGGGAGCGGACTGGCTGGCGGCTTGTGACTCCGAGCATGCCAGCCGCAGCTTGGCGAGGTCTGGAGTTTTGGCGCTCGAACTCTGATACTGCTTAAAAGCAGCTTCGGCTGCCTGCTCATGGAATCCCGCAATAGCATTTTGTGCGGCTGCCCGGCGCGCGGAGGCCGGATAGCGCGTCAGGAAGTCCTGCCAGTCTCCCACCGTGTTCGCTCGTTGCGCCCGCAGGAAATCGGCAAGTTCAACGTCCGGAGCAGGGATAAACACTAGCTGCACACCGGCCTTGAAGTCTGGAATCGTCGCATTGCGAGGTGATGAAGAAACCAGCGTGCCTCGAATGAAGGCTTGTTCAGCCGCCGTTGCCGGCGTGAGTTCGACGCTGTGTTCGAATTTCAGATTGCTGGGGAGAACACAGACGGACTTGCCGTTTGCCGTAAATGTGAGTACGCCGTCCGCGCCGCGCTGAAGGGAGCTGGCATCCGCCAAGGACGTGCGCGGAAGCGCATTGTAAGTATTCTTGTCGAGCTTCGAAACCCCGTCACAGTTGCGAACTTCAATCTTGCCATTCAGTGTAGCTTCCGTGATCTGTACATATGCCGCGCCCTGAGGGCCATCGAACAAAACCACTGCGGTCAGGGACGCATCTTTCGCGCCAGCCGTAATCGCTGTTCCGCCTATCAGAGCAGCGACAAGAATAATCGCGGCCCAGCCGCGTTCGAGGCGAGATATCGCTCTCGGCCTCTTCGAAGGGCAGGGGAAAAAAATTGGCTTCGCTGACTCCATAAAATTTGCAAGCATATATTTTCTCGCGGGATGCGGGGAGTGAAAGAAGATACCAGGCTCAATCGAAAACTAAAGTAAGTGGGAAGCGAAACTAGGCGGAGCTATCATTGAACACGCAGCGCGCAGACTCGATAACCTGTGCATTTGCGCATATTTGGGATGGACGCGCGCTAGAGATTTCTCATGGAATTGGCGAAACCACCCAACAACCGGGTAGAGCAGCGTGGATCTGCCGGCGAGCCCACCTCTCGGCAACTGCATCCGGCGAGCCTCGCGAATCTCACTGCATTGAGCCGTTACGAGATTCGGGAAGAGCTCGGGCGCGGCGCCATGGGAGCCGTCTATAAAGCATTCGATCCCGTTATTGCCCGCACCGTCGCGCTGAAGACCATTCTGATCGACAACAACGCTCCCGACCGCGCCCAGATGATCGAAAGGCTCAAGCAAGAGGCCAAAGCGGCGGGCGGACTGGATCATCCCAATATCATCACCATCTACGATGTCGGCGAGGAAAACGGCGCTATTTATTTGAGCATGCAGTACGTCAAGGGAACCACTTTGGCGGAGCTATTGGCCAATGTTGGCGCGCCTTCCCTCCCCACACTACTCTCCTGGGCTGACCAGATTCTAGCCGCAGTCGGTTTTGCCCATGCACGCGGCGTCATTCATCGCGACCTAAAACCCGCAAACCTCATGGTGACCGATGAAGGCGCCATCAAGGTTCTCGATTTCGGAATCGCCAAAATCGAGAACACCTCGCTGACGCAAACTGGGCTGGTCATCGGTACGCCGGGCTACATGGCTCCGGAGCAGATCGCCGGCAAGAAAGTGGATCATCGCGCCGACATCTTCTCCCTGGGGGCCGTCTTCTATGAATTGCTGACCCGCGAAAAGGCCTTTGCCGGCGATATCGCAACTGTCCTCTACAAGATCGTGAATGAAGATCCCGTCGCGCCGTCACTCATTAATCCGGCGATTCCCGGTGGGATCGATAGCGTCATTCGGAAAGCCCTCGCCAAAGATCCCAGGGATCGATTTCAGACCTGTGAAGAAATGCGGCAGGCCTTCATGGAGCCACCCGGTCGCGTGCGGTTTACGCCATCCGCGACTGTTGCGGCAGAAAAGGCGGGCGCCGCTCGCCCGCAAACTCCCGCCATCGCAGGGCGTCGACCCAAGGCCAATCCACCACGATTCTGGCCGCGTCTGATTCTGAGTTCTGTCCTGCTTCTCATAGCAGGAGCGGGTTGGGCTCTCTACATTCAGTCACAAACCGGCGCGTTTCCTCCGTTGGTTGCAAAACTCGAGAGCACACTCGAAAGTAAGATCGGAACCTTGACTTCAGGAACGGAGAAACTTAGCGAGCACTCCACCGAGATTCGCATCCCGCCCGCTAGTGAGCACAACGTCGCGCCAGTGCGTGCCCAGAATCCAGCGACGCCCGACGCTACCGCCGCCGTGTCGCAAACATCCGCAATTCCAACGGGATCAGGTCCCGCAACCGTAGCCACCTCGCAGCCGGCGGTTTCCCAGTCCTCAAGCGATCATCCGACAAGTGAAAGTACAACCGTTGCCGGGCCACCGGCGGACTCCCCGGCGGCGGAGGCGTCGCCAAAGCCTGTCGATCCCTCCCCGACTGCGGTTGAGTCGATCTCCAACAATCAATCCACGGACCGCAATGCAACCGTCCACGACTCCGTCGCAGCGTCTTCTGCCTCGCACGACGATGACAGGCAAACTGCCGTGCCAGCCGTGTCAAAACCGCCTGCCCGAAAACGCGCTCAGGAACCGGCTTTGACCGTAGACGGTTTCAGCCGACAGGACATCCCGGATCTGCTGAGCCAGGCTGATTCCTCAACAGCGCATGGCAATTATCGTCTGGCGCGCTACACATACGGACTTGTTCTAAGGCTCGATCACAGCAATGTCCAGGCGCGAGAAGGCCTACGCCGCGTGCAGGCCGCATGGCTGTCGCGCTGACTCCCGTTAACTCAGAACCCGCAGTCCAAGAGGCACGCCAGTTCGTCGCAGTTCGCGCCGGCGCTCGATCCGACACTGAAGGGCGACTCGAGTCGCCAAATGTCCGGTGCTGGGCCCTGTTAGCTAACCATAAATCGAAGGTTGAAATGGCTCGTCCTTCTAATCAGTTTGGTTCCAATCCCAAGCTTCTGTCATTGACAGATGACTCGGGCAGGATAAGGTGTATGAGAGGATTGCAAATTTGGGCGAGGTGATCGTGACGAAGGAAATGTGGTCGTTGAGGCTGTTGTGTTCCATCTTGTTGGGCTTTTGTTTCTCCGCTGTTGCCCTCGCGCAGGACCCCACCAAGGTCGAACCAACGCACTACAAGCTGGCATTCGAAAATGAGTATGTACAGGTGGTTAACGTTCACTACGGACCCCACGAAAAATCCGGCCTGCATGCCCATATGGGAGGTGTGGTCGTCGTCCTAACGGCTGGACATCTCCGGTTTACGGACGAAAATGGCAAGACCCAAGAAGTATTTGCCAAGCCAGGCGATCCACGCTGGTTTCCGCCCTTTAAGCACAGAGTCGAAAATCTCGGGGATACGGCGTACAACGCCGTCTACATTGGAATCAAGAACAAGCGTTTAGCGAACGACGTCGGCCTGAATACCGGGCCCTCAGGGATGGACGACGAGACGAAGATACTCGTGGCAGGCGCGCTGTTGGCGGCTACGAAATAAACTACCCGCTCGGTGCTATTCGACGTCTCCGGCGCGCGTGAGATACCACTGCGGGTTTTGAATTGCCTCCACCAGGTCTCGCATGAAATCCGCTGCTCGTGCGCCATCAACCACGCGATGATCGCTGGAAAGCGTCAACGTCATCAGGGGACGGACGCCGGGATGGCCATTGACGGGCACGACCCGGTCAGCGATAGCTCCGACCGCCAGAATCGCCGCTTGGGGTGGAATGATAATCGCAGTGAATGCGTCCACTCCGAACATGCCGAGGTTGCTGATCGTGAATGTGCCGCCAGCAAGATCGGATGCACGTAGCTTGTGACCGCGCGCCCGTTCCGTTAGGTCGCGTCGCTGGATCGCGATCTCGCCCAACGTGATTTTCTGGGCGCAGCGGATCACAGGCGCAACCACTCCTTCGTCGACTGCCATCGCCAGCCCGATGTTGATCTCGTCATTCTGACGGACCCCTGCGCTGGTCCAGCTTGCGTTAATTCGCGGGTGCTTTTGAAGAACACCAGCGGCCAACGCCAGTAACAAATCGCTGTGGGTAAGCTTTAATTCGTACGCCTTCTCGATCTCCGGCCCGAGCTTCTGCCGCGCCTCGTTTAGAGCTCCCGCGTCTACTTCGCGAACCATGAAGAAGTGAGGAACTGTCGTCCAGCTCTGCGTAGTACGTTCTGCCATCAATCGGGAGATTGGGCTGCCGCTCTCAATCGTGGTCGGCGCGGAACCGGCCTTTGGTTCCGCAAACGCCAGAACATCTGACGCGAGAATTTCCCCGCCCGCACCCGAGCCTTTGACGTCCGCTAGATTGACACCGCGTTCGCTGGCGATTCGCCGGGCCTTCGGGGAAATCTTGATAGGCTGCGTTGCCGACTGCGGTGGCGTTCGGCTCGCCGGTACAGAGGTTGAAGCAGCGGCCGCAACCGAGGTGTTTTTTCTTCCCGACGCGGCAGCAACTTCATCGGTCGGCGGAAGTTCACCAGGTGTCACAATCCACGCGATGGTTTGGCCGACCGGAACTTCCATGCCCGCCTCAACTTTGATAGCAGCGAGGATCCCGTCGCCAGGCGATTCGATCTCCATGACCGCCTTGTCGGTTTCGACCTCCAACAACGGCTCGCCTTTAGCTACTGCCTCGCCTTCTTTCTTCAGCCATGAAATGAGCTTGCCCGTTTCCTGGGCCATTTCCAGCGCGGGCATCACGACACTGATCGCCATAGTTAGATCGCCATCGGATCTCAAGGGCAAGCCGCATCTTTTGCGAAGAAGCTTCCTAGTCTCCCACGCCTACTCTTTCCTGCCTGGCGCTTGCTTCGATCATCTCGCGCACACGCTTGCTCGGCGTCGATTCTGAGTCGCGAATCGCGGGAAGCGGACCATCCACGGTGAAGTAGTGTCGGCCGGCCACCAGGAGTTCCTCGGCAGGGAAGCGCGTGATGACTTCGTGGCCCGTTTCCGTGACAACGATTTCTTCTTCGATGCGTGCCGCGCTCCAGCCATCGGTCGACGGCCAAAAGGTCTCCAGAGCAAACACCATGCCCGGTTTGATTTCGCAGGAATGCTCCAGCGATACGAGACGGCTGATCACTGGCTTTTCCCAGATGGCCAGACCAATCCCGTGACCATACTGCAAGGCGAAAGCGTCTTCCTCGTTGGCAAAACCGAACTCCTGCGCCTTTGGCCACACGGAGGCAATCTCAGCCGTGGTGCGTCCGGGACGCACCAGTTCAATCGCGGCATCGAGATATTCCCGGCACCGCTTATAGGCATCATTCATCGCGTGAGAAGCGTAGCCGACCGTGAAACACCGGTAATAGCAAGTTCGATATCCCATGTAGGAATGAAGAACGTCGTAGTACACAGGATCTCCTGGACGCAATACGCGATCGGAGAAAACGTGCGGATGCGGATTGCAGCGCTCGCCTGAGATCGCATTTACCGCCTCGACATATTCCGACCCGAGATCGTAGAGCACCTTGCTCACCAGACCAACAGCCTGGTTCTCGCTCATGCCCGGCTTCATGGCGCGATAGAGTTCGTCGTAAGCAGCGTCAACCATCATTGCAGACGTGTTCAGTAAAGTGATTTCGTCGCGAGTCTTGATCAGGCGCGCTTCCGACATCAGTGCCTGCCCGTCGATGACTTTGATTCCCTCTTTCTGCAGAGCGAACAGCACCGGCAATTCGATGATGTCGATGCCCACCGGCTCTTTGTGCAGCCCCCGCATTTCCAGTTCGATGCGAATCTTCTTGGCCACATCTTCGGCACGCCCCATCTCCGGCGTCATGGCGCCGCGTAACATCGAAATTCCGGCGCGCGAACGCTCTCCGAGCCAGGGGCAATGCAATTGATGATGCTTCGCCGCCGATCCGAAATCCCACAGGATCGGTTCGTCATTCTGCGGAAGCAGCGTGAAGCGATTCGCCTTGTCCTGCGCCCATGTGCCGATGTGGGTCGCGGTCAGGTAGCGAACATTGTTCATGTCGAAACACAAGAGCGCCCCCATCTCTGACTTGGCTAGAAGATCCTTGGCACGCGCCAGCCGTTCACGGCGAAGTCGATCGAAGTCAACCCGATTTTCCCAATCGACGGCCATCGTTCCGTAAGTCGGTAAGGCCATAGAATTCTCCTTTGCTGGGAGGTCAGAGGTTAGAGGTCAGATTCCAGAACGGGCAACCTAAGCATCTGAGTTCTGAAGGTTCTTATGTCTTCGATCTGACCTCAAACCTCTGACCTCACTATCGTCCGCAGAGTGCGCGGGCGGCCTCAAACACCGCCTGCTCGGTCGGCACGGTCACATCTTCCAAAGGCGGAGAGAACGGAATTGGAACATGCATCGCGCCCATGCGTTTGACCGGAGCATCCAGGTCGTAGAATGCACCGGTCGCAATCACCGACGCAAGTTCGGCGGTAACGCCATAACGTTCATACCCTTCGTCGAGAACAATCGCTCGCGAAGTCTTCTTCGCCGATTCAATCAAAGTCTTTTCGTCGAGCGGCCACATGGTGCGCGGATCAACCACTTCAGCACTGATCCCGATTTCTTCCAGGAGTGTTGCCGCACCCAGCGCAACTTGCACCATGCTGCTGGTAGCAACCAGAGTTATGTCCTCGCCTACGCGCTTGATGTCAGCTACCCCCAGCGGAACCGTGTAATCAGATGAAGGCACCGGGCCCTTGAGCTTGTACATCATCTTGTCTTCGAAAAAGACTACTGGATTCTCGTCGCGAATCGCCGCCTTCAGCAATCCTTTGGCATCGTAGGGCGTCGAAGGCAGTATGACCTTCAATCCCGGAACATGGCAGTACCAGGCATGGAGCGACTGCGAGTGTTGAGCAGCGGAACGGCGAGTCGCTCCCATGGTGGTGCGCATCACCATCGGCACTCGCCACTTTCCTCCCGACATGTAATGGACTTTGGCAGCCTGGTTCACCATCTGGTCCATGGTCAGCGTGATGAAGTCGCCGAACATGATGTCAACCACGGGACGCATTCCCGTCATGGCGGCACCGACTGCTAAACCAGTGAAACCAGCCTCCGAAATTGGAGTATCAAGCACCCGCTCTTTGCCGAATTCTTCAAGCAAGCCGGAGAGAACCTTGAACGGGGTGCCAGCCTCGGCGACATCTTCGCCCATAATGCAGACGGTGGCATCGCGCCGCATCTCCTCGGCTAGCGCCTCGCGAATCGCCTGACCGAAGGTAAGTTCGCGATCGTCTTGCGCGCGAACACTGTTTTCAGGCATACACATCCTCGGCCACTTCATCGACTCCCGGATACGGTGCTGCGATTGCGAAATCGACTGCTGCCTTCATCTCAAGCTCAAGTTCGGACTGCACTTGAGCCAGAGAGGCAGGATCCGCGACGCTCTGTTCGACCAGCCATTTTCCGAAATTCGCGATCGGATCCCGCTCCGTCTTCCACAATTGTTCTTCTTGCTTCGAGCGATAGTATTCGCGGTTGATGTCGCCAACGTGATGTCCGTGATAGCGATACGTATTGCAGAGCAGGAAAGCAGGACCGTTGCCGCGACGGGCGCGATCTACCATACGCTCCGCAATGTCATGAACTGCGCGCACGTCCTGACCATCGACGCTCGCAGCTTCCAATCCAAAAGCGGTCGCACGCGTCAGGATATCTCCGGCAGTGGTCTCCGAGTAATGCGTATATTCCGTATAAAGATTGTTCTCGCACACGTAAATTACGGGAAGTTTGAAAAGTTGCGCGAGATTCATTACCTCATAGAGCACGCCTTGACCAAGCGCGCCTTCACCGATGAAACATACCGCAACCCGGCCGTTCCTCAAATGCCGGGCCGAAAATGCTGCGCCCGTTGCGATGCCAGCGCTGCCGCACACGATCGCGTTCGCTCCCAGATTGCCGGTGGCCGGGTCTGCAATGTGCATGGAGCCACCTTTGCCCTTGCAGTACCCGGCCTTTTTCCCCAGCAGTTCGGCGAACATTTGATCGGCGGAGGCTCCCTTCGCCAAACAATGCCCATGACCGCGATGCGTGCTGGTGATGTAGTCAGTGCGTTCGAGCGCTTCGCATACCCCGACCGCAACCGCTTCCTCACCGATATAAAGATGCGCCAGGCCAGGCATCAACGCTCGCGTGTATAGCTCGTTGACCTGCGCTTCAAATTGGCGGATAGCAACCATCTGCCGGTACATCCGAAGCCACAGCTCGACTTTTTCCGGCGCTTCTTTAGGCTGGGTGACAGTGGTCATTTCTAATTCCTATTTCTGATCTTTTTTCTGATCTTCCGTGTCAACTCCCGGCGCGTTAACTCCCGACATGCGCGCCAGAACATCGAACACGACGGCGAAATCAAGCTTTTCCCATCCCATGCCGCGTGCCGCGGTGAGGAACTCATTGCTGATGGCGGTCGTGGGGAGTGGAACATCCAGTTTGCGTCCCAACTCCATCGCCAGCAGCATGTCCTTCTGCATCATGTTGACGTTAAACCAGGCTTCTTCCGGTTGCTGCAACGCGAAAGGGCCGCGATACACAATCATCGGTGATGCGATCGCGCTGTGCACCATCACATCGACCGCAACTTCGCGCGCAATTCCACTTTTTTCCGCCAGCAATACACCTTCGCTGAAAGCCAGCATCTGTACAGCTAACTGCAGGTTGACCGCGATTTTCATCGACAACGCCACGCCGTTGCCGCCGACATGCGTCACTTTGGGCCCAATATCCAGCAGCAGCGGTTTGAGGCGCTCGAAAGTTTCTTGGCGCCCTCCCACCATCACCGAGAGCTTGCCCTGCTGCAACGTAATGACGCTGCCCGAGACCGGCGCGTCAATCATGTCAGCGCCGCTGTCGCGAACCTTAGCCGCCAGTGCGCGACTCGCGTCGGGGCTCACGGTGCTCATGTCGATGTAGAATTTCCCCGCGCTGAGTCCAGCGAGTAATCCATCGGGACCTTCTGTCACCGCTGCGAGCGCAGCCGCGTTGGTCACCATGGTGAAGATCACGTCCGACGCAACCGCCACCGCCTTGGGAGAGTCGGCGAACTTCATGCCCTTATCGATCAACCACTGCGCCTTGGAGCGCGTCCGGTTGTATCCGGTAACGGTGTGCCTTTTTTCGAGCAACCGGGCAACCATGTTCCCGCCCATCACACCGAGACCGATGAAGCCGAGTTTCGCCATGCGACAGCTCCCCTTTTTCCTGCGCCTCGGTAACAACAAATTCGCCGTACGCAACGTGCGTTCAAGAATTGAACTATTTCTTGCGCAGAGAAGACGAATCCTCAAGCACCTGCCTGAGGTGAGCCCGCATCGCTTCCCGCGCCGCTTCCGGATTGCGCCGCTCAATCGCAGCGAGGATCTGTTTGTGGTGGAATTGTCCACGCTCCGGTCCCCCATCCACCCTGAAAATTCGGCTGCGCTGCTCGCGCAAGAGGCCAACAATTGAATCGAGTAGGGAAAGAATCAGTGGATTGCCCGCCGCTTCCGCGAGCGCAAGGTGGAAATCGAGATCGGCTTCCACATACGCGCCGGGATCGTGCAAATTGCGATCCATAACCGCGACCGCTTCCCGCATCGTCGTCATTAGTTGTTCTTCGATTCGTTCGGCGGCCAATCCGGCAATTTCAGGTTCCAGCACCTGTCGCAACTCCGCCAAATTCGCCGAGCCTTCCTGCGGGTTGATTCGAATCATCAGATCCAGCGATTGCCGCATTGCCTGAGAAGTTCCATTGGTGACGAAGGTGCCGCGACCGGAATAAGCTTCCACCAGACCCTTTTCACGCAAAGTTTTCACCGCCTCACGCACCGCAGTGCGGCTCACCCCAAAGCTCTGGGCGAGATCACGCTCGGCTGGTAGTTGGTCGCCCGGCTTGAGTTGGCCCTTCAGGATGGAGTCTTCCACCTGCTGTACGATCTGTTCAAAGAGGCGGGACGTTCTTACTGTCCGGTAAACCGGCTTAGGTGCCAGCGAATCCACGACATCATTTCTCATCTCGTCCCCCGCAGCACCACGCAAATTTCAACGGTAGAGTGGTCCAACCAACATACCACATCGGCGAATTCATTGGATCCACACGGTCTTGATGTTTATGAACTCACGTATCCCGTGCTCCGACAGCTCCCTGCCGTGACCTGAATGTTTCACCCCGCCGAAAGGCAAACGTGGATCGGAGGCGACCATCTTGTTCAGAAACACCATGCCCGCATCGAGTTCATTGATGAACCGTTCAATTTCCCCAGGATCGTTAGTCCAGGCACTGGCGCCAAGACCAAAGCGGATGTCATTGGCAACTCGAATAGCCTGATCAATATCCTTGACGCGAAAAATCGACGCCACCGGACCAAACAATTCTTCCTTGTAGGCCGGAGAATCCTCCGGAATATCGGCCAGCACCGTTGGTGCGTAGAAGTTGCCGGGACGGTTCAGAGGATGTCCTCCAGTGAGCACTCGCGCTCCGGCGGCCACCGTTTGTTTCACGTCGGAATCCAGAGAAGTAACCGCGTCAGCATTAGCCAGCGGACCGAGCTGGGTGCGCTCGTCGAAGGGGTCACCCACGCGCAACTCCAGCATCCGTTCGACAAACTTGCGTTCGAATTCTCCGGCAATTTTCTCTGCCACGATAAAGCGCTTGGCCGCGATACAAGACTGACCATTGTTCTGAATTCTCGCATCGACGGCGGTCGCGACAGCCGCGTCCAAATCCGCGCTCGGCATGACAATAAAAGGATCGCTGCCGCCCAGTTCGAGAACGACCTTCTTGACGCGTTTGGCCGCAGAAATCCCCACTTCGATCCCTGCCTGCTCGCTTCCGGTTAATGTAGCCGCAACCACTCGACGGTCATTGAGAATGCCATCCACCGGACCAGAGCCGATCAGCAAGGTCTGAAATACACCCTCAGCAAAACCAGCGCGGCGTAGAATGTCCTCAATTTTCAGCGCACATTGCGGCACGTTCGAGGCGTGCTTCAGCAGTCCCACATTTCCCGCCATCAGTGCCGGCGCTGCGAAACGGAACACCTGCCAGAAAGGGAAGTTCCACGGCATGATGGCCAGAATGGGCCCGATCGGCAGATAGCGGATGAAGCTACGCTTTGCGCCGGTATCGACAATTTCGTCGGCCAGAAATTTCGAAGCGTTTTCCGCGTAATAGCGGCATCCAGTGGCGCATTTCAAGGCTTCCGCGACGGCAGCCTTCAGCGGCTTGCCCATTTCCAGCGTCATCAGATGGGCGCACTCTTCTTTCTCTTTTTCCAGGATCTCGGCCGCGCGTACTATCTTGCTGGCCCGATCGCTAAACGAGGTTTGCCGGTGAGTTCGGAATGCAGAATCCGCCAGTTGAAGCCTTCGATCGATTTGTTCCGCGGTTAGGGGCTCAAAAGTCCTCAGAACCTCGCCATTTGCTGGATTGACACTTGCGATCGACATACTTGGGGTATCCCACTAATTCATTTGAGAAACAAGGTACAGCCGCCTCCTGCAGCCAATGCTTGGGCGGGAACTA
>DATEBK010000014.1:0-3544 GCA_035287825.1 Terriglobales bacterium | reverse complement strand
CGTCGCAGTCCATGCAACTTGAAATTGTTCTGCCGCTGCGCAATCCGTCCGAACTGGAAAAGTTTCTTCAGGAACTCTACGATCCCACCAACCCCAACTATCGGAACTTTCTTACTGTTGATGAATTCACGGCGAGATTTGGCCCCAGCCAGGAAGATTATGATGCCGTGATTCAGTTTGCGAAAGCGAACGGATTGAGGGTGGTTGGTCAATCCGTCAACCGGATGAACGTGAGTGTCACGGGCACGGTGGGGGACATAGAGAAAGCTCTCCACGTGACCCTGGGCGTCTACCAGCATCCGACGGAAAACCGAACCTTCTACAGTCCTGATCGGGAACCAACGGTTGACCTGCCGTTCCAACTCTGGCACATCTCAGGCCTGGACAATTATTCGATCCCGCGCGCGATGTTCGTCCGCAACAGTGACCGTACGAAGTCGAACGCCACGACCGGATCCGGTCCGGGAGCCTCGTTTCTCGGCAGCGACATGCGAGCGGCCTATTATGGCGGTTCTCTTACCGGCACTGGGCAATCGCTGGGCTTGCTCGAATACTACGGCACCGATTTGACCGATCTGACCACGTATTACAAGAACGTGGGGCAAACTAACAATGTCCCGATCACGCTCTTGTCCACTGACGGGACTTCGACCAGTTGTACCTATCCCAGTTGCGATGACACTGAGCAGACCCTGGACATGACGCAGGCGCTCGGCATGGCTCCGGGAATGTCGAGTCTGATCATGTATGTGGGATCGACGGATACGGCGATGTTTAATGCCATGGCGACGCACAGCCCACTGAACGCGCAATTGAGTTCTTCGTGGACGTGGACGCCAGCGGATCCATCCACTGACGATCCGTATTTCGAGGAGTTCGCGGCGCAGGGTCAGAACTTGTTTCAAGCGACCGGCGACAGCGGCAGCTATAGCGGCACTTCTCCGTGGCCGTCGAATGCCGCATATCTTACTGCGGTTGGAGGAACGGACTTAGATACGAGCGGTGCGGCCGGTCCGTGGGCGTCAGAAACGGCATGGGCGGACGGCGGCGGCGGATGGGGTACCAACATTGATATCCCTTCCTGGCAGACGGCAGCGGCGGCCAGTTGCTCCGACTGTTCCAAAACCTATCGCGATGTTCCTGACGTCTCCGCGAACGCGAATTTCTCGTTCTACGTCTGCGCTGACCAGGAGGCCTGCACCGAAAACGAGTACGGTGGGACCAGTTTTGCTGCGCCGATGTGGGCCGGGTATCTGGCTCTTACTAACCAACAGGCAGTGGCAAACGGCAACAAGACGCTCGGCTTTATCAATCCCGCGATTTATACGATTGGCGGGGGCTCGAGCTACGACACCGATTTCCACGACATTACCAGCGGCAGCGATGGCTTTCCGGCAACCACCGGGTACGACTTAGCCACGGGCTGGGGCAGTCCAAATGGAGCCAACCTGCTCAACGCGCTGGCAGGAGCGGCGACGGCGAGCTTCACGCTTTCGGCTTCGCCCAGCAGCTTGTCGATTGCGCAAGGCAGCAGCGGCACGAGCACGATCACGGTGACCGATGTGGGCGGATTCAGCGGCAGCGTAACGCTGGCTGCATCCGGTCTGCCTTCCGGCGTAACGGCGGCATTCGGCACGAACCCCACGACGGGGACCAGCGTGCTCACGCTGACGGCCAGCAGCACGGCGACGACCGGGACAGCGACGGTGACTATTACCGGGACTTCCGGCAGCCTGAGCGCAACCACGACCGTGGCCCTCACGGTTACGGCGTCGGCGTCGGCAAACTTCACGATCGCCGCATCGCCGTCTTCTCTGGCTATAACTCAGGGCACGAGCGGGACCAGCACGATCACCATTACCAGCCAGAACAGCTTCAGTTCTGCAACCACGCTCAGTGTCAGCGGCCTGCCTACCGGCGTGACGGCGGCCTTCTCGACCAACCCGGTGACACCGCCGGCAAACGGCAGCGCGACCTCAACCCTCACGCTGACGGCTTCTTCAACGGCAACGGTTGGAACCGCAACCGTGACGATCACCGGAACATCGGGATCGCTCAGTCATAGCACCACCATCGCCCTCACGGTGAATGCTGCGACGGGTGCGAAGAATTTCACCCTGTCGTTGTCGCCGGCGTCTTTCACGATCGATGAGGGAGGAAGCGTATCCACCACTCTCACCGTCACCAGTGTCAATGGATTCAATTCTGCCGTTGAGCTGAGTGTCAACGAATTCCCGAGTGGCGTATCGGCGACGGCTTCGGCCAACCCCGTGACGCCACCGGCGAATGGAAGCGTAAAGGTGACCCTCACCTGGAGCGCATCCAGGCGGGCGCCTACCGGAACCACAACCATCGAGTTGATCGGAACCTCCGGATCACTGACCAACGAGATACCCGTAGCGATTACGGTCGCTCGTTGAAGTTGGATAAGGAGAACCGGACGTTCCGGTAAAGCACTTGAGCCGGCTCCGCAAGGGGCCGGCTTTTTTCGTTGGATGGAATGGCAGGATGGAATTGCAAAAGCCAGAACGCAGGTTTCGTTTAATCCGGTGCGGATTAATCCAGTACCGGACGTGGGAAATGGGGAATCGGCAGGCCGCTGACGATAGCGGCGGGATTTCCGTCGACCAGCGCATTGGCGTATTCGGCGCCGACAATTTTTTCTGCGGCAGCGCGGGCCGCGGATAGATTCGGAATGCGGCGCTTGGTATCGTGCGCATCCGAGGCAAGAATGTGGACGGCGGAACGATCGAGGAGCCAGCGGGCGACGCTCTCCGGACGTTCGCCCCAGAACCCGGTCAGCGATGAACCCGTAATCTGAATCAGGCAGCCTTGGTCGGCCCACTCCAGCACGCGCTGGGGGGTCTGCTGCAAGATCGGATTGCGTTCGGGATGGGTGAGGATAGGAATAAGGCCACGATCTCCGAGGCGGAAGAAACACTCCGCCAGTTGGGTGGGCACGCTGTAATTGCTGAGTTCAACCAGAAGATAGTTGGTCTCGCCGATGGTGTAGGTGTGCGGTTGCTCGAGCACGCGTTCCAGATTTTCGAAGGAAAGATGAAAATCGCAGCCCAGAGTGAGTTGCAGTGCGGGATCGATCCTGCTTTGAAGTTCAGTGAGAAGTCCCGAGAGGTATTCACGATTGTAGGCGTAGCGGTCGTTGGCGTGAGGCGTGGCCACGGCATGAGTAATGCCGTCAGACACAGCCATGCGGCACATTTCAATGGCGACGTCCCAGGATTTGGGACCGTCGTCAACTTCGGGCAGAAGATGGCAGTGGATGTCGATCACGAGACAATCTTCGACTGGAGCAAGCTGATTTTGTCCTACCGATTCGCAGGAAGCACCGCGCAGAAAACGATTTGCGAGGCGCCGATTTGGCGACATACCGATTAGAACACATCCTGGCGCAGCATTGCGGACTGCACTTAATGACGCGGTGCAGCCAGAGAGCTACAGGTGCGCATCCAAGCCAAAGGCATCAGGTTGGGAGTCGGCGGCGGGTTGCGGCGGGCGAAACGGCGAAGCGGGCAGTTGCGCGATT
>DATEBK010000013.1:0-7091 GCA_035287825.1 Terriglobales bacterium | reverse complement strand
ACGGGCGGTTTCGCTGAAACCGTCACTGCCTCCGATGGCGAAGACCAATGGCATTGCCTGGTGGGAGTCGAGAAAGGAGGCGAGTTCTTCGGAGGAAAGTTGCTTGCCGCGGGAGTCGAGCAGAATGAGGTGGTTCTTCTGATGACGCTCTCCGCTGGCGAGAGACAGGATTGCGGTTTCATCTTTGACGGCCTGGCCGGTGATGTCGGAGTAGCGGGAGATGCGCTTGAGATATTCGTCGGTCAAAGACTGAATGGCGGGTTCTTTGGTTTTTCCGATCCAGACGACTTTGAGCTTCATGGGTGTGCAAAAGCATACCTCAAGCGGTAAAGCTCGGAGAGATTGACGGCCTTGGGGGGCAGGCATGAAGAGGTTGCGGAAAAACTCTTACCGAAAACGTCGGCACGACCTCAGCGGCTGAAACCGGATTCAAAACAAAGCCCTTATCGCAGCGCTGAAGCGCTGCGCCACCCCAAAAAGCTGGGACAAGTCAGATTTTTTCCGCAGCCTCTTGAAGCAGTGCCCTTCCCTGCCGATGTTGCTTTGTCCGGCTTTCTTGTCAGGCCTTTTTTCTTTTCGGCTTTGGCGGCACGGTTTTGGCGGTTGTCGATTTCGCGACAGCCAACTTGCGCGGCTTGGGTTTCGGGAGGAATTCTGCCGGGTCCAGGCGTTTGGCGGATTTCCAGAGGCGCTCGAGATCGTAGAACTGGCGGGCTTTCTCGGAAAAAATGTGCACGACGAAATCGACGTAGTCGAGCAAGACCCATTCCGCCTGTTTGTAGCCTTCGGAGTGAGTGACGCGGAGGCCGAGGGCTTCGAGGCGTTCGTCAACGGCGTCGGCGATGGCCTGGATCTGGCGGGAGTTGGTTCCGCTGCACATGACGAAGTAGTCGGTGAAAGCGCCGGAATCTTTTTCCAGTTCGAGGACGGTGAGGTTGTCGGCTTGCTTGTCCTGGCAGGCGAGGATGGCTTCGTTTACCTGATGTTGGAGGTCGTTCTTTTTCTTCATATCGAGATGATTGATTGTAACGCGGCGCGTGACGATGACGGGTGCGGGCCGCTCCAAACAAAATTTGCCGAGATTTGCCCGGCGGGCAGGTGGGGCACCTGCCCCTACGTGAGTTGTGTCAATCCCTAGGTTCGGGTGGTGCGGTAGAGATTTTGCTTCTTTATGTAGTCGGCAACTTTGGGGTCGAGCCATCTTCCTAGCGGCTTGCCTTGAGCGGCGGCGGCGCGGATGGTGGTGGCGGAGACGCTTTGGTTGATGCCCTCAAGCAGGTGGAGGGTGAGGCCGGGAAGGACGAGGTCTCCGGCGGCGGGCTGCTTGTGAAATGGACGCGTGACAGAGGATGGGGGACGCAGGCCTTCGGGGAGTGATTCGGCAACGTCGCGCAAAGAATATCCGGGGCGACTGGCAACGATGAATTCGCACTCGGCAAGAAGGGCGCGGGACTCGCGCCATTTGGCGATATCGCGGAAGGCATCGATTCCGATGAGGAAGAAAAGACGGTCGGACTTTTTGAGAGTGCGCTTGAGGCGGCGGACGGTGTCGATGGAGTAGTTCGGGGATGTTTCCGCGCGAGCGGTTGCGGCCGTTGCCGCGGGCTTTCTCCCGGGCGTTGTTGCAAACGTTGTCCCGAACTCTGGGGCTTCGAGCAGCGAAGGGACGAAGGCGCGTTCGTCTTGTGTGGCCAGGGCGATCATGGTGTAGCGATGGAGGAATGGCGTGAGCGGAGATTTCTGTTTGTGGGGAGGAATGTTGGCAGGCACGAAGAGGACCTGACGGAGCGCGTAGCGACTGACGGCGGTTTGGGCGAGGGTGAGGTGTCCGCGATGGATGGGGTCGAAACTGCCGCCGAAGAGGCCGATGTTCATTCGGTTATTTTCCTGCCGTTATTTCTGCGGGTATTTGCTGCAATGCTCCGCTAGTTTCGTCTTTGGCGAGCGTGCTGGCAAGTCTGTTGCGGAATTATGTTCCTCATTCGCGTTATTGCACGAGCGAGTTTTGCTAAACGCATCCTATGAGAATAGGCTGTGGGCACGGTATTTGGTTGTCCCGGCGTTGTCCCCAGGTTGTGCCTGCGGATGTACCTCTGGCCACTGTGCCGCCAGGAAAAAGCGGTGGACTGGCGTAACTCGCTCTGCGCGGAGTAAGCGCATAGCATGAGGCCATGCGAATGAAACTCCCCCTCATCCGCAGTTTGGTTGTAGCTCCGGCGCGCGCACCCATACTGCGCTACGGAGTGGCGCTGCTCAGCACGCTGCTGGCGCTGATTCCAACCTTGTTTTTCTCCGATCTGGCTGAGAGCCGACTGGTGGTGTTCGCGGTCGCAGTGATGGTGAGCGCGTGGTACGGGGGATGGAAACCGGGACTGGCGGCAACTTCTTTTGCGCTCACGGTGAGCGCCTACTATTCGTTTACCGGCGAGCAAACCCCGAGCGAGTATCACCGGGCGATCGCGCACCTGACTCTGTTTTTTGCGGTGGCCCTGCTGATTTGCTGGTTCAATGCCGCGCTGCGGGCGACGCAGGAGAGCTTGCGGCGTTCGGAGAGCAACTTCCGGTCACTGGTGATGAATGCGCCGTACGGGATTTGCCGGTGCAACGCGCTGGGAATTCTGCAGGATGCAAATCCGGCGATGGTGGCGATGTTCGGGTATGGGGTCGCGGAGGAGTTGAAGGGCAGGCATTTGGGAAGCCTCTACGCCGACGCGCAGCAATGGTTTCAAACCGCGGATTATTTTCACGCGCGCAAAGAGTTCAACGACCTGACGACGGATTGCGTGCGCAAGGATGGCGAGATCATTGTGGCGAGGATTTCAGGGCGCTCGATTCCGAATGGGCCGGAGGGAAACAGCTTCGAGATTTTCATGGAAGACGTTACCGAGACACGGATGCTGGAACTGCAACTGCGGCAAGCGCAGAAGATGGAAGCGATTGGACGGCTGGCCGGCGGGATCGCACACGACTTCAATAACCTGCTGATGGTGATTTCGGGATACTCGGAATTTCTGCTGGAGCGGCTGGGACCGGACCCGCGGCTGCGGGCTCCGGCGCAGGAAATCTCGAATGCCACGCAGCGAGCGACTTCGCTGACGCGGCAACTGCTGGCATTCAGCCGCAAGCAGATGCTGGCTCCGAAGGTGCTCGACCTGAATGAGATGGTGGCCGAGAACCTGAAAATGCTGACGCGGATGATTGGGGAAGACATCGATCTGGTGATGGTGCCGGGGCCGGGACTGGGCGCGGTGCGCGCCGATCCGGGGCAGATTGATCAGGTCATCATGAACCTGGCGGTGAACGCTCGCGACGCGATGCCGCAAGGGGGCAAGCTCACGATTGAGACGGCCAACGTGGCGCTCGACGAGAGCTTCGCGCGGACGCATGCTCCAGTGACGCCGGGCGAATACGTGATGCTGGCGATCAGCGACACGGGCGTGGGGATGGACAGCGAAACGCAGTCTCGCATTTTTGAACCGTTCTTTACGACTAAAGGCGCGAAGGGCACGGGGCTGGGATTGTCGACGGTGTATGGGATTGTGAAGCAGAGCGGCGGATTTATTTTTGTCGACAGCCAGCCGCAACGCGGGACAGCATTTCGGGCGTACTTTCCTCGGGTGGATGGGCGGGATGAGGTGGCTGTGGTGCAGGAGTCGACCGGGCTGCCGCGAGCGGACCGCGGGCAGGAGACGATTCTGCTGGTGGAGGATGAAACCAATCTGCGGCGACTGGCGCGTCAATATCTAGAAACGCAGGGATACAAGATTCTCGAAGCGGAAGACGGGGGCGCGGCGCTGCAGATTGTAGACGGTTACGCAAGCGGGATCGACCTGCTGCTAACCGACATTATTATGCCGGGCATGAATGGGCGCGAACTGGCGGAGCAGGTGACGCAGCTGCTTCCGAATGTACGCGTGCTCTACATGTCGGGTTACACAGAGAACGCGGTGGGTCACGACGGCACGCTTGATGCCGGGATCAACCTGCTGCAAAAACCGTTCAGCCTTCCCGCACTGAAAGACCGGGTGCGAGAGGTGCTGGATTCAGAAGTGATTCCCCTGGGGGTTGCAATGTCATCACGAACTGGCACAGGCGTAGTGGAAAAGAAGGTCCCACCGTTTCGAGCGCGGCGATTCAATCTGCATTTGCCGCTGCGCTATCGTCCGCTGGGAGAAAAAAGCTGGCGGCGGGGGACGACCGAGAACATCAGCCGCTCGGGATTGCTGTTTCAGGCGCAGGAAGTGCTGTTGCCGAATGCACAACTGGAGATCAGCCTGGTGTTGCCGAGCGAAATTGCGGGGCTGGCGTCGACCGAAGTGGTTTGCCGCGGAGAAATCGTGCGGTCGGTGGAGGCGGAGGGACAGGGCGTGACTCCGGCATTGGCGGCGAAGATTCTGCAGTATCACTTTCAGCATGGCGCACGGGTGGGAGAAGCATAGAGCGTTGAGGAGCCCACTTCTCGAACGGCGCGAGAAGTGGGGCACCCGCCTATCCGCAGATTCCCGCGAGTTTTGATTCCCGCAGCTTTGTATTTCACACCTTCGCATTTCCGGACTCCAGGTAATTACTTAGCAGTTACTCTTGATGGGCGGTCGTTTGGACAACGCGCTCGGGGACTGTTACATTGCGGCCAGTACGCTTCGGTCTTCGTTCTTCGGTATGCGGCGAGGTCAGCGATGTCTCTAGTGGTGAAACTGGAAGACGATCTGGGCGAGCGCAGCGAGTGGGTGATGCTGCATGGAGTGGTTCCCGCTCCGGGCGAGGGAGATTTCCCGTTGCTGGGTGGGATTGATCCGTTTGGGAAGACGGTATTTAACCATCTGCAGATGGAGGCTTTTCTCGGGGAATGGGAGCGCGCGAAAGATCGCGTGCACGATGACAGTCAGCTTGAGGGCTGGGAAAAAGTGAAGCAGATGGCCGAGACTTGCAAGACGGACCGCGACTTGTACTTGCGATTTGTGGGGAACTGACGACCGCAAGCGCAACAGGATCTATTTCTCGGGCAGGTTGGACTCAAGGAACTTCAGCGCGTTCTCTCCCATGATCAGGCGGATGTCGGATTCGCTGTAGCCCGCTTCGAGCATAGCGTCGGTGATCAGGACCAATCCAGTGGTATCGAAGGGTTCGGTGACGGCTCCGTCGAAATCGGAGCCGAGGGTTACGTGCTCGACTCCGACGCGATCGGAAACATAGCGCATGGCTTTGACGATGGCGCGGGCATCGGTGCCGCAGGTTGCGACGTCCCAATAGCCGATGCCGATCAAGCCGCCTTTGGCGGCGATGGCTTGAATCTGATCGTCAGAGAGGTTGCGGTTGTTGTTGCAGGTGCCTTTAACTCCAGTGTGTGAAACGACGATGGGACGAGTGGCGATGGCGAGAACGTCTTCGATGGTCTGGGGCGAGGCGTGCGCGAGATCGATGATCATGTGACGGGCCTCCATTTGGCGCACCCACTCGCGACCTTTTTCGGTGAGCCCGGTTTTGTGGACGCCGGCGGAGGAACCTCCGATGTCGTTGTCGAAGAAATGGCTGGGCGACATCATGCGATATCCGGCGTGGTAGAGGACGTCGAGATTTTCGAGCTTGCCATCCAAGGCGTGTGCGCCCTCAATGGAGAGGAGTCCGGCGGTGAGGCGGTTATTGCGCTGGCGGCGTTGCAGGTAGCTGAAGAGATCGGCCGAAGTCTCAATCACGGTAAAGCCACCCTCGGAACCACGCGCGAAATCGTGCAGACGCTTGGCCTGATAGAGGGCACGTTCGGTGAGACTGTTCCAGGTGCGGGGCGGCCAACGGTCGACGATTGCCAGCCAGTAGATCGAGTCAGTTTTATCGTCGTTGCTCTCGATGTTTAGACCGCGGGGAGTTTTGGTGGGCAAGGAGAAGACTTGCAAGGTCACGTTTCCGTCGGAGAGACGGGGAATGTCGACCTGGCCATCCTGGCCGCGCTCGAGCAGGTCGCGGCCCCAGAGAAGTGAATCGGCGTGAAGGTCGATGATGGTGAGTTGTTTGTGGAGGTCGAAGGCGCGGTCCGATGCGGAGTAAGGCGACTTCTTTACTAATTTGTTGAAATGCTGATCGAGAAAGCGCGGGATCTCAGTGAAGCACGCGGCGGCGATGCAGAGAATGAGGACGGCGAATTGAAGGGAGCGTCGGAACACAAAACCTCCACCAACGATTGCAAGAACTGCTTGGCTGACGGCATCCTGGGCAGAGGTTAGAGGTCAGATTGAAGAGGTAAAAACCTCATCGCTTCTGACTTCTGCAATTGGCCTCTTACCTCTGAGCTGCTTAGCTTATTCCTTCCACTGACGGCGGCGTTTTAAGCGCTGAATCCAAAATCTACTTCGATAAGAATCCCAGAGCTTCGCGAAACAGGACGTCAAAGCTGTGAGGACTCTTACTGCTGCGCGCGGCCAGGAGCGCTTTATCCGCAGCGGCGCGCTGATAGCCGAGATTGACGAGCGCAGAAATTACATCTTCTTCTACCGGGGTTGCGGGTGCAGCTGTGATTTCGGGTGCGGTGGCGGGCGGGAGTTTGTCGCGAAGCTCCAACACCATGCGCTCGGCGGTTTTTCGGCCGATTCCTGGAATGCGGGTGAGGCGCACGAGATCGCCTCCACGAATGGCGGCAATCATTTCGTCGGCGGGCATGCCGCTCAAGATCTTGATTGCCAGGGTGGGGCCGATTCCGCTTACCGCCAGCAGCTTTTCGAAAAGATGTTTTTCGGCGAGGCGCAAGAATCCGTACAGGCTGAGAGCATCCTCGCGAACATGGGTGTGAATGTGAAGCGCGACTTCGAGGCCGGCGGCCGGCATTTCGGTAAAGGTGGGAACGCTGATAGCGACATCGTAACCGACCCCGTGAGTTTCGACGATGGCCTGGTTAGGATGTTTGGCGAGCAGTGTTCCGCGGAGATGCGCGATCATTTGAAATTATTGTACGGGGATTATTGTACGGCAGGCGGTTGGCTCCAGCTTTCAGACTAAGCCCGACCTATTTCGTGACTATATTTGTCACTTGTTCCTCCCAAGTCAGCGCCAAGGAACGGATCGAACGAGAATTTAGAGACTCGGGGCATTGCGGGAGCGGA
>DATEBK010000012.1:0-6964 GCA_035287825.1 Terriglobales bacterium | reverse complement strand
ATGCGGCGTGCGAAACCATGACCATCGGCAATTCGCGGCGCAAGACGCGATAGGGAACGAGGTCCTGCTCCCACAATTTACGCAGGGACTTATGCACGCTGGGCAGTTCATGATGCGTGTCGAGCGTGGCCTCGCCAAGGCCGGGGAAATGTTTGCCGCAGCCGGCGATTCCAGCATCGCCTAACCCGCGCAGGAACTCACGCGCATACGTAATCACGCGCTTCGGATCGTCCGAGACGGCGCGCGAACTCATCACCGGACGCGAAGCTTCGTAAGCGAGGTCGAGCACCGGCGCGAAATCGACGTTGAACCCCAGCGCGCGGCAGTTTTCTCCGATCACGCGACCGTGCTTGCGAAAAAGTGCGCGGCTGGCCGCAGCAAATACTTCGGCTGGAGAGGGCGTCGATCCGATCACATTGCGAAAACGATCTACCGTGCCGCCTTCGAGATCGACGCAGGTGAAAAGTGGGCTGCCGACACGCTTCTGACATTCGCGCAAAAGTTCATGTGTCTGCTCGGCTCCGATGATATTACGCGCAAACAGCATCACGCCCGCCGGCTGAATCTTCGTGAGCAGGGAAGCAAGACGCGGAGACATCTCGGTACCGTCGAAGCCGATGATCAGGAGCTGGCCGATTGAATGTGAATTGGAAGTTTTCGGCATTGCTAATCGATCTGCGTCTTCAGTTCCGCCAGCAAGTTTAGCGCTTCGAGCGGAGTCAGACGGTTCAAATCCACTTCGCGAAGCTTATCCAGCACTGGTTGCGACAGCGGGGTGAAAATGGTCAACTGCGTCGGACGCTCAGGCGCTTCGGAACTGCCGGGAGTCAGATGCTCGGACAGGCGGCGCTCCGCCGATTCATGCTCAGCCAGTACTTCGCGCGCTCGCACCACGACTTCGTTGGGCAATCCGGCGAGTTTGGCGACTTCGATTCCGTAGCTGCGGTCAGCGGCCCCGGGTTCTACGCGGCGCAGGAATACCACGCTGCCATCGCTCTCTTTGACGGAGACGTGATAATTTTTCACGCCGCTCAATTGTTCCGCCAATTCGGTCAGTTCGAAATAGTGAGTGGCAAAGAGAGTCTTGGCATGCACGCGCGCATGCAGATATTCGATGGCCGCCCACGCTATCGCCAGTCCGTCATAGGTTGACGTGCCGCGCCCCACTTCGTCGAGCAGAATTAGCGACCGCGCCGTCGCCGTGTGCAGGATTGCGGCAGTTTCGGTCATTTCGACCATGAAAGTCGAGCGGCCGCGGGCTACGTTGTCGCTGGCGCCGATTCGAGTGAAAACCCGGTCCACGATATTCAGGCGCACGCCGCGCGCGGGAACATACGATCCCATCTGCGCCATGATCACGATCAGCGCGGCTTGGCGCAGGTAGGTGCTCTTGCCACCCATGTTCGGGCCGGTCAGCACCACGATATTGTGCGTTGACGAATTGAGGAAAATATCGTTGGGAACGAAGCGGTCGCTGCCTGTGGCCAGTTCCTGCAGTTCGATTACGGGATGACGACCTTCGACAATCTCCAGGTCCCCAGCGCCTGCGGGCCTCGTTGATTGGTCGGAGATCGGTTCATCGACGCTTGGCTCACCGAACTTCGGACGGCAGTAATTTCGTAGCGCGGCAATATGCGCCAGACTGCCGAGCACATCCACTTCCGCCAGCGCCAATGCCGTCTGCCGGATGCGTTTGGCCTCGGCGGCAATGGCGGTTCGCAGCTCCGCGAACAGGCGGCGCTCGATCTCTACGATCTTCTCCTGGGCGTCGAGAATCTTCGACTCGTACTCCTTCAGCTCTGGAGTCGTGAAACGCTCGGCATTCACCAGCGTCTGCTTGCGCTCATAATCGGCGGGCGAGAGGTGAAGGTTCGCTTTCGAAATCTCAATGTAGTAGCCGAAAATCGAATTGAACTTGACTTTCAGCGATCCAATCCCCGTCCGCTCGCGTTCGCGAGTTTCCACCTGCGCCAGGTACTGCTTCGAATTGCGACTTAGATCGCGGAGCTCGTCGAGGTCTCTATCAACGCCCGAAGCGATCGCCCCCCCATCGCTGAGCGTCAGCGGAGGCTCGGGAACCAGCGTGCGATCGATTCTCTCCCGCAGATCGCCGAGTTCGTCTACGAGTTCATGCAGCGCACGCAGCCGCGTGGTGGGCAGCCCTGCCAACACCGTTCGCACCCTGGGAAGTCGCGCCACCGATGCGGCCAGCGCCAGCACATCGCGTGGATTTGCGGTTTCGAGCGTCACGCGACTTAACAGACGTTCGAGATCGAGGATCCCTTCCAGCGAACGGCGAAGTTCTTCGCGACGCACCGAGTCTTTGAGCTGGGCTTCAACCGCATCCAGCCGGCCATCGATTTCTGCCAGATCTACCGACGGGCGCAGCATCCAGGTACGAAGCAGGCGCTTGCCCATCGGCGTCACGGTGGCATCCAAGCAGCGAAACAGCGTTACCCCGGCATCGGTTCCTGCAAAAAGCGGCTCAATCAGCTCCAGGTTGCGGACGGTTACCGCGTCCAACACCAGGCAATTCTGGCGTTCGTAAAAGCCGATGCGATCAACGTGATCGAGCGATCCACGCTGCGTGGAGCGGATGTAATAGAGGATCGCTCCCGCTGCCGCTGCCGCGGCGCGCTTACCGGCAAGACCGAAGCCTTCAAGCGACAGGACGCCGAAGTGATTTTCGAGCAGGGGAATGGCGTGGTCGGGAGCGAAGATCCAGTCATCCAAAGGAGTCTCAGCCCAGCCAAAACTGGAAACGCGAGCGACTGGCGCATGGCCGGGTGCAGCACCGCCGATTACCGGGTTGAGGCGCGTCGGAATGCCCGCCGCTACACCATTGACCTGTTCCAGCAGTGGCGCCAAAGATCCGTAGAGGATTTCCTTTGGACGCAACTGTTCAAGTTCTTCTTGAATGCGGCGTCCAGCCGATTCTCCAGCGAACTCGGTCGCGCGAAACTCGCCTGTGGAAAGATCGAGCGCCGCAAAACCCACACGATCTCCCACGGCCGCTACAGCCGCAAGAAAGTTGTTCTCTTCGGCGTTCAGCGATGAGTCGGCGGCAGTGCCGGGCGTAACCACCCGCGTCACCTCACGCCGCACAAGCTTTTTGGCCAGACGCGGGTCCTCGACCTGTTCGCAGACAGCGACCTTGAACCCGCGACGGATCAACTTGGCGATATAGCCCTCGGCGGCGTGGTAGGGCACGCCGCACATTGGAATATCCACACCCTTTTCTTTGTTGCGCGAGGTCAAGGTGATTTGCAATTCGCGGGAGGCGAGAATCGCGTCGTCAAAAAACAGCTCGTAGAAATCTCCCAGCCGAAAAAATAAAAGAGCATTGGGATGCTCTCTCTTAATGGTGGCGTACTGACGCATCAGCGGGGTAGAGAACTCGGACATGGAGGAATTGGTAATTTTGCAATCTCTAACTTCGTAATTTGCAATTCTATGCTGGATTAAAGGACTGAACCACCGCACGAAGGTGTTCAGCTGCAAATCACTAATTGCAAATTGCAAATTCTTTTGTTCTCCTTAGCCCATGGAACTCCGTAAAGATCCCATCACCCGTTCGTGGGTGATTACCGGCGACGATGTCGGTGAGACCACGCCTCGGTCGGAAGCGTGCCGGTTTTGCGGGCCGACCGCCGAGCCCGCGCAAGTCGTCGCCAACCTGGCTGGCCTCGACGGCGGCCTGTGGTCGGCGCGCTCGGTGGTACATCCGCATGCGCTGTATCATATTGAAGGCGAGGCGGCGCGCCGCGGCGATGGCCTTTACGACCGCATGGGATCCGTCGGCGCTCACGAGGTCCTGCTCGAGAACTTCCGCCATGATGGCCATCTTTGGAACGCGAGCGATGCGGAAATCGAACAGTTCCTGCGTCTCGCCTCGCTGCGCATTCAGGATTTGAAACGCGATGCGCGGTTCAAGTACATCAGCATTTTCAAGAATCATGGCGCGGCAGCCGGGCAGGAATTTGACCACCCGACGTCACAACTCACGGCGACGACGTTCGTGCCCCGCCGGGTGCTGTACGAACTCCGCTCTGGGCGTGAGTATTACGAGAGCAAAGAACGCTGCGTGTTTTGTGACATTCTGGCGCAGGAGGAGCGGCAGAACCTTCGCATCCTGGAAGTTCGGGGAGACTATGTCGCCTTTTGCCCTTACGCACCACGCGTGCCCTACGAAACCTGGATTCTGCCGCGCAGTCATGAGTCGTCGTTTGAGCGCACTGGTTCGTCCCGCGTAGGTACTGTGGCCGACCTGGCTGCGCTGCTGCGGCGCACGCTGCAACGGATCCGCACCGTGACCGAGGCGTTTCACCTCGTGCTCCACACCTCACCCAACAGTCAGCATCCATCGGCAACGCTGGGATATTGGAAAACTCTGGACGACGATTATCACTGGCACATCGAGATTTTGCCCATCATCGAGGCCAAGGCGCGGTCTTATACCTTCAAGGAGATCTACTATTCTCCGGTAACTTCAGAGACGGCAGTAAAGCGCTTGCGGGAAGCAAAGATCTGAAGCAGAGAACTGTAAGAGCTGTCGCGACGGCCCCATGACCATTCGCCGCCCCAAGACCTTTGCTGGATCGCAAGGCTATGTCTATCAGTACTACTTCGTTGGGAAACGGGCCGTTCCGTCATCAGGCGCGCGCGAGTCTGCCAGGGAGTACGTCTTCGACGTCACTTCCGACCGCAAAATGGCATACGCGGTCAGCATTCTTCTGCCGGAAACCGTCGTGACCGGCTGGGCAGAATCTCACGGACGATCTCTTTCCGATTCGGAACAGTATGCCGCCCTGAAGATGCGATTGTTCTGCGCCTCCGAGGAACTTGAACAGATTCAAGCCGACGGGCGCCAGTTAGCCGTCGACTTGAGAGCTCTGGAAGAATCGCTGGCCTCGTTGGGAGTCGATTAGGTCGGTCCGGCAAACTATAATCACCCAGGCGGGGAGAACCGCTCACCGACCGGCGGAAGCACTACGAAATATCGAAAAACCGAATGATGCCCTTGATCTGGCTGCGCGTTGCCCTGGTTTGCTACGCTGCGGGATTGTTGTACGCGCTGGTCGCGTTCACACGCACCTCGGAACGGCTCACCAAAGTCGTGCTCCATTCTTCGTACCTGGGGATGGTGTTTCATCTGGTTTCGCTGACCGAATCCGCCGTGCAATCCGGCCAACTGGCGACAGTCTCGATTCACAACTCCGAGTCTCTCCTGGCTTTCCTGATCATGGTCGTCTTCATGCTGGCCTATCTGATATACAAGACGACCAGTCCGGGAATCGTGATTTTCCCGCTCGTGTTTCTTCTGACCTTTATCGCCGCCACTGGTCAGCAACCGCTCGTGTTCGCCTCGGGTGCCGCAAAACATGGGTGGCTGGCCGTACACGTGCTGATGATCTTTACTGGATACGCGGCGCTGTTTCTCAGCTTTGGAGCGAGCATTCTCTACCTGTTGCAAGAGCGCGCGCTGAAATCGAAAATAGCCAGCGGCCTGTTCGTGCGGCTGCCTTCGCTTCAGGTTATTGACGATATCGGCTACCGCTCGCTCATGGTTGGATTTCCTTTCATGACGCTTGGGTTGATTGCCGGTTCTGTCGTGGCCGAAGCGACCTATGGACGGATTGATTTTCTCGACCCAAAGATTTTGCTTTCTGTGCTGATGTGGGCGGTGTATCTGCTGATGGTCTTCACGCGCCTCAACGCGGGTTGGCGCGGACGCCGCGCCGCCATGCTCGCGAGCGCCGCTTTCGTGACCGCGATCGTCGCCTGGATTGCCAATTACTTCAGCGCTATGCATAGGTTTATAAGCTCATGAGATTCCAGCTCATTGGCGTCAATCACAAGACCGCGCCCGTCGAGGTACGGGAGCGTCTGGCGATTCCGGAATCGCGTTTGCCGGAGGCCTGCAAGAGGCTGTCCGAGCATCCGGCCGTTGCCGAAGGCATGATTGTTTCGACCTGCAATCGCGTGGAGTTTATCGCCAACATGAAGAATGGAACCGGCGATCTGCGCGAGTTCATGCGTGAGTACTTCGAGACCGATCTCGAGCCGTTTGAAACCCATCTCTACGAATTTCGTGAAGATGAGGCGGTGCGCCACATCTTTCGCGTAGCCGCCAGTCTGGACTCCATGATCGTCGGCGAGTCGCAGATACTGGGGCAGGTGAAAGAAGCTTATGCTACGGCCCGCGCCGTTGGAGCGGTACGAGCGCAGCTCGATCAGTTGCTGACAAGGGCGTTTGCCGTAGCCAAGCGCGTGCGCACCGAGACGGCGATTGGTTCCTCATCGGTATCGGTGGCTTCGGTGGCCGTCGAACTGGCCAAGAAAATCTTCGGCACTCTGAACGGCAAGAGCGTCTATCTGGTCGGTGCGGGAAAGATGAGCGAACTGGCGGCGCGGCATCTGCTGGCCCACGGTGCTACATCGCTGTTTGTCGCGAATCGCACCTACGACCGCGCCATCCGGCTGGCGCAGCAATTTGACGGACAGGCGATCGAATTCAGCCGAATTTATGACACCTGCGAGCGGGCCGACATCGTGATCACCTCGACCGGATCGCCCCACTTTGTTTTCAAACGTGAACATGGGGAAAAGCTCATGGCGCTGCGCAAGAACAAGCCCATGTTCTTCATTGACATCGCTGTCCCGCGCGATGTTGACCCTGAGATGAACAAGGTTGATGGCCTGTTCGTCTACGATATCGACGATCTGCAGCAGGCGGTGACCTCGCATGTTGCCGACCGCAAGAAAGAAGCCGAGAAGGCGGAGGCCATCGTCACCGGCGAGGTAGCAAAATTCCACGCTCGCCTGCAAACGCTCGAGGTCGCGCCCACTATCGTCAGCTTGCAGGAGCACTTGGAGACGATTCGCCAGGCTGAAATTGATCGCGTTCGCGGTCGTTTGGGCCCGATGACGGCTGAACAGGAAATGGCCGTCGATGCGCTTACCC
>DATEBK010000011.1:0-5995 GCA_035287825.1 Terriglobales bacterium | reverse complement strand
CAAGCGGCGAGTGCTATGACCAGTGTGAAGAAAATCGTGAATCCAGGAATCGAATCGATATGCGGCAGAATGAATATCTCCGATCCGATCCCGATAAGAACCCCGCCTACCACGAAGGCCGCGAAGCGCACGATCTGCCTTTGTCGAGACGCTCCGACCGTTGAAACGGCCGTCAGCAGGCACGTGGCCATCGCGGGCGCGCCGATGCCCGGCCAGGCAATGGAGTTGTAAATGATGTAACAGCCACTAGCTGCCAAGCACCCTCTCAGTGCGAACTTAAGGTGTTCGGGATTGACGAATGCGTCCTGATGCATAAGTTTCGATCGCGACATGTCGCGTGAAGCCGGCAGGTGCACTTTCATTGACTCTGAATCCGTAAACGCTTGAGGAATGAAGGAAACTATATTCTGGATTTCGGCCAATAACGGAACATGGGAGAAGGCATGGTCAGAATCAAAGTGAATGGAGCTTGAAAGTCGCCGGTTCATTAGATCAGTGCGAATGATCGCGATGATGGCTCCCAAAGTACGCAATTGCTTCTCATCGCTCTCAGTAGGCTCGAAGCTAAGTTCAGTCAGGGTCGCGGTAATGTCGACGAGCCTTCCAACCAGCGCAACAACACCACTCATTTGCACCCTGTATTGAGCCGAATAGTCAGAGCGCCGGAGGAGGCGCCGCAGGCTCGATGTTCCAAGCATCCCAAACCTGATGACCTTATTTTTGCTTGCGTTGTCTGGGGGACAGCCCTCGGCGTAGCAAGCTAACAAACTCTCTACCGCGGACAATCGTTCGGCGATGGGCAACACAATATCGTCGCCCGGATTTACACGGACAAACGCCAGTTCTACTGCGACCGAAATCACGGCTCCTATCGATACCGCCAATGTGAGCCAAAGTGTATCTTCCACATTAGTTTCGGCAGAAAGATGGCGATCCCATATAGGAACGGCGACCGCGATCATAATGGCGAACGTCGAGGCTGCGCCGTAATTGATCATCGCACTGAGGGCATAAAAAGCCAGAAAGAACGAACCTATGACCCAGAGAAAATGCAGGATCGGAACGCTGATAACAAACCCAGCCGAAATCAAGACATAGGCTGCGCCAATTCCCACAGAGAGGAGCGCTGCTCCAGCTGATTGCAGCGTGGCCCTGGGGCTCTCGCGCAAAACGATAAATGTATAAATCGCGCCTTCGAACGCATAGGGAATACGAAAGGTCACGCAAATAATCATGACCAGAGTCGCAGCCAGCACCATCCGCGCTATTGTTCCTGCTCGCCCCGGATATGGAGCTAACTCCTCCTTGAGAAATTCCAGGAACCAAGTCAGAGCGTGGGGTGATTCGTATAGGCTTTGTGCAGCACTGGCCATTTTCAATCTCCGCGAATCGTGACGATGGCTGACTCACCAATTCGAAACAAATCAGAAGGTGGGTTGGATACGCGCACGCGAACGGGGTATCTTGAGGCCAAATGGACCCAGTTCAGAGTTCTTGGGACGTCCGGGAGACCGGGTTGTAAGGCGCCAACAACGTCCGGGTCCGGTGTGACGCCGAAACCTACGCTGTCAACTACGCCTGAAAAATGCAAGTCGGGTCTCGACAGCACGTAAATCTCAGCGTGCATTCCAGGTGTGATGCGCTTGAGCTGGCCTTCACGAAAGTTGCCGACTGCCCACCAGGTGCGCGTGTCAATCAGTGTGAACAATTGCTGGCCCACGTGGGCATAGGCGCCTTCAGAAATTGTGAGATTCGTTACACGAGCATCGAATGGTGCGTAAACGCGACAGTTGCCCAGGTTGTAACGAGCTTGCTTTACCGCCGCAGACTTTGCTCCACGCTGGTTGATGAGCGGCTCGAGCGTGGTGACGGCGTGCTGTGCTTGCTCGTGTTGCGCGAGAACAGAGTTTAACTCGGCCCGCGACAGTTGCAGCCGTGACTCTGCCTGCCTCAGGGCCTCTGCCTGCGCAACTTCCGAGGTCTTTGCTCTATCCACTTGATCTACTGTGACAAATTGTTTGGTCAGCAGCGGCTCTAGCCGATGCAGACTGTTGCTTGCATATGTCCATTCGGCTCGCACTCTATTGACACCCTGTTCCGAATTCGCGACGTCAGCCTCAGCACTATGGATCTTTGCTTGCGAAACAGAAACCGCGCTGACCAATGCTGCTATCCTTCGCTGCTCGTCGACAATTTGACCTTCGAGCGCCTCCTGGTTGGAAATGGCTGTTTCAAGGGCATACTGGTACGGACGATCGTCGACCTCGTAGAGTAGTTCGCCCTTTTTCACGAACTGATTGTCACGCACGTTCAGGCGGATGACGGGTCCATCTACTTGGGGCGCAATCCCGATGAAGTTTGCAAAAACTGCCGCATCATCTGTGCGTGGATAGTGATTCGTGCGATAAAGGGCCACTGCGCCGAGCACCGCTGCCGCCAGTGCGAAGCCGATACTCAGTCGGCGGCTGAGCAGCCTTTGGGGTTTCGTATTCGTGTCAACGGCCATAGTTGCTCTTCTTGACTAGTGAAAGAAGACTAGCCACAGTGCGAATGTGAAAAAGGCGGTAAAGCTCGGATAGAAGATGACGGGTAAAGCAACATTCATGTTGAATCGCAAAAGCACAAATCGGCCGACAGCGGTAAACGAGATCGCCACCACTAAACAAATGAGCCAAGCGGGAAAGAATGAACCCAGAATGTCCACGGCGGGCGCTCGTCCACAACCTGTAAGCAGCAAGGGAGCGAAGGCGATTGGATAGCGCACAAATCTTTGGTTACCGTCTCCAGTCATGGTAGAGACCTCGCCTTGTTGGGCTGAATGGAATTTCCGGTTCGGAAAGCCAAGTTTGCAAGCGCGGTGAGCACCTGCGTGCGCGCCAGTACGTCGGCCGAGCGGGCTTGCGCAAGTGTCCGCTGGGCCGCGGTTACGTCTAACAAGCTGCGTACACCATAGTTGTACGATTCCAGCGCGGCACTGTAAGACTGATCGGCCGCTTGCAAGAGAGCGAGCGCTGCCTGCCGCTGCCGAAATGCCGTGTTCAGATTCGAATAAGCGGTCCAAACCTCATCGGCGATTTGGTTGCGGGCAACAATCGCTTGTGCTTCTGCCGCGTGAACGTTAGCCCGCGCTTGTGCCAGTCGGTTCCGTCTTGCGCCTCCGTCAAACACCGTCCATTGGAGATTCAAAGTCACTCCGCCGACCAAGTCTCCGGTGTGCGTCCACGGGTTTGGTTGTTGCAGCCCGTACACGGCTTGCGCGGCTGGCGTGGCATTGACGCTCAGCGCAGGATAGTATGCGGCCCGCGCTTCCTGCACCTTTGCATTTGCGGACCTTATTGCAGCCACCTGTTGCATCAGGTCGGGACGTTGTTCGAGTGCCCGGTTGATCGCCAGATCGACCGTATCGCCAATCGACTCGGGAGTCGGGACCTGATCGAGCGGTTGGGCGTGAATTACAGCAGGCGCGGAAGTCCCCACCGCAGTCGCCAGATCTCCGCGCGCGATCTCCTCAGCTCCGAGTACAGCTTGCAGATCATAGTCTGCCTGCGCCGTCGCACTCCGGGCTTCCAATGCGTCGGGCAAAGTTGCGAGGCCGTGTGCCAAGCGAGCTTCCGCAGCTTGTTGCACTGCTTGCGCGTTGGCAAGGCTCGCTCGCGCAGCGTCTTCCTGCCCTACAGAACTCAACAGTCGGTAATAAGCTTGCTCTACTTCGTAAATGATGCTGCGATGTGTGTCGTTGAATGCGAAATTGGCCGCGAGAAGCTCCGCCTTCGCCGCACTGATTCGACCGGATCGGGCGCCGAAGTCGAAGACGGTGTAGTTAAGATCGAGCCCGACCTGAAAGTCTTGGATCGTCTGCGGGAAGAATTCATTTCCAAACAAAACATTCGAGCGGCTTGTCTCAGAGAGAGCAGCCGCCGCCACCGTGGGATACAACTCACTGCGTGCAACGCCTAAAGCCGCGGCTTGAGCACGGGCACGTTCCCATGCGACGCGAGTCTCGGGATTGTGTGCTTCGGCCAAATCTATCAACTCCGCTAGTGAATAAGTCCTCGTCGGATCGATTTTGAATCTGGAATCATGAAAAGTGCGCGCATCGACTTCAAATCTTCGCTCCTCTGCTGAGTGCCACGGCTGGCTGGGCAAACCAGGCGCACTCTGAGCGAGAGCGCAGCTCGCGAACGCCAGAAGAAAGCACGAAATCACCGTACCCGCTCGAATTCCCACCATAAGTCCTCGAAAGAGTGACGCTAGCTGCATCGGTAAATCCGTTGAGCGAATCGCCGGAGACGCCGTAAACTCTCTTCACACCTGCTCCCGAGAGAACTTCTACCATCAGTTCCGCAACCCTCTTCGCCATACCGTCGCCACCTTCGACAGCGATTGTCGAACTAAACCCTCCACGCGTGAAACGGTCCCAGTTCAATCCCGAAGACGCTGTTCCATCAGGCCGGCATCGGAGGGAACAGAAATGGGACCGTTACAGCGGTCATGCAATCGGATTCTCCTCGAACAATCGGGCGACCATCGCAGAGTCGAGGTACGCACGAACCCGCACAATGACTCCGTCGAGGAAATAGACTACCCAGCAGTAGCGATTATCGAAGCGCAAGCCGTTCTTGGCCGTCGCTAAAGAGTGAAGTTCGACTACCGCCTCGTCGTCCTTTACGAGCAAATCCTCCACATGGAGCTGCGCGCCATTTGGGAGAACCTGGCTCAACTTGGTGAAGGTACCCTCTATGAATGCCTTCTTGCTCAAGTAGTGACCAGCGAGTGGGTGGGTCCCTTCCACAATCCAGTCCACGTTGTCAGCCACGTGCTCGAAGAAGGCAGTTCCGTCGCCATTTTCAAGTCCCTTGAAGATTTCGCGAACACTGTCGGATGTAATTCCCATGTGAATCTCTCCTTGTCGGTTTGTGATCTGTCTCTGCGGTTTTATTAGGCTACTTTCCGTGAGGATGACGTCCCTTGGCCCGCCTTGACGGAGCCGAGCAGTTTCATCAAGTCCCTCACCTGGATGTTTTCCACCGAACGAGCGGCATCCTTGATCTCGCCGGATAGCCCCTTGTCGACGCGACCGGCCACGAGTGCGTCGAACTTCTGGACGGCGTCTTCCCAAGTGAACGGATGAGAAGCGAGGCCTGGGTAGTCCTGGACCTCATGCTCAATCACTTTCCCGTCCTGCAGCCGCACGATGATTTTGGCAGGCATTTTCTTGGGATATTGCTCCGTGTATTCATGGTTCGGGCGGACCGAAACCTTCTTCAGTAACGTCTGCACGTCGGGCTTGACGATGCGCTCCGGGTTAAATTGCGCCGGCATCACGTTACCGTCAAGCAGGGCCACCGCAAGCAGATACGGCAGGCTGTGATCCGCCTGCTCCTTGATACGGATGACTTTGTCCACGCCGTAGAGACCACCGCCGGCGAAGTCGTATGCAAGTTGGAACACGTCTGCCTCAATCGAGACAACCTTGTCGGGGTCGATTTTGTTCTGCCCGGCGAGTTCGACCATGCAGTGGACCGCGGACTGCGTATGGATCATAGAGTTGTATTTTTTGATCGTGCTCTCCACGACGCCCTCATATCCCTGCTTGTCCCAGTCGATGTTGATCTTCATTCTCAGGAGGTGATCAATGCCCAGCGGGCCCTCGACGACCTGGAGCGGCCCTTGCACTCCGCGACGAGCCAGGAACAAAGTGTTCATGGCGCCGAGCGCGGACTGCGCCGAAGCAAGACCCTTCCATTGCGACAGCGGCTTCGCCCGAACAACGGCGAAGGACGCATCGCTGACCGCAGCCATCGCGATAGCGTTCGCGATCTGCTGCTCGCTCAGACCGAGCAGCCTGCCGGCAGCGGCGTTGAGCGAGAAGGCCAGTTGTGAGGTGTGGTCGAAGCCGCTGCTCATGAAGTTGGCATGATCAACCAAACGGGATTGCACCGTGTAGCCTAATGCGACTGCGAGCATTAAATCGCGTCCGCTACCGCCCACGTAG
>DATEBK010000010.1:0-3945 GCA_035287825.1 Terriglobales bacterium | reverse complement strand
CTTCATCCCCATCGGAGACAGTAAGCGTCGCTCGACGCGTGAAGCAGATTATGTCGGATGAAAAAGTGGATGAGAAAGCGGCGCTGAAAAAAGTTGCCAAAGAGCGCGGGATCGGCAAGAGCGAAGCGTATCGGGAGTGGCAGCAGAGTAAGTGAGGCCAGCGCTTCCGGCGATGCTTACTGCCCCGCTAATTCCTTTTTTACCGCCTCGCTAACCACCTTGCCATCGACGCGGAGGCCCTCGGCGGCGAAGCGGGCCATGGCGGCTTTCATTACGGTTCCCATATCTTTCATGGTGAGCGGGCCGGTCATATCGACCATGGCGGCGCGCACTCCGGCGATGATCTCCGCTTCGCCGGCGGATTTCGGCAGGTACGCCTCGATCAGAGTGATTTCGGCGGCTTCTTTGTCGGCCATTTCCTGGCGTCCGCCTTTGGTGAACTGTTCAACGGAATCTTTGCGCTGCTTGATTAGAGTCGAGAGCACCTGCTGCGATTCCTTGTCGTCGAGCGGCGCCATCTTTTCGATCTCTTTGTTCTTGAGAGCGGTCTTGACCATGCGCAGGGTGGAGAGGCGCTGCTCTTCGCGCGCCTTCATGGCCGCGACGATGTCTTTCTGGATCTGGTCGATGAGGGGCATGAAAGAATTATAGAGGTCAGAGGTTAGATTGCAGAGGTGAAAACCATATGCCCTTACTTCTGGAATCTGACCTCTAACTCAAACCTTTTCTTTCCGGATTCTTTCCCGAACGCAGGCTTTCGCATATTCTGATAGTTCTCATGCTCAAGAAAAACCGTCTTTTCACTCCCGGTCCGACTCCTCTTCTTCCTGCGGCGCAGGTGGCGATGGCTTCGTATGGCGCACACCATCGCACGGCCGAGTTTCGCGCGCTGTTCACGCGCGTGCTCGCCGACGTTAAGGAATTCATCGGCACGCAGAACGACGTGCTGGTACTGACCTCGTCGGGCACGGGTTTTATGGAGGCCTCGATCTCGAACCTGACTTCTCCTGGAGACCGGGTGCTGGTGCTGACCGCGGGCAAGTTCGGCGAGCGCTGGACGTCGCTGGCCAAGGCGTTTGGGTGCGTGGTCGAAACGGTGACGGCTCCGTATGGCGAAACTTTTTCGCTCGAAGAAGTGAGCCGCAAGCTGACGCCGGAGATTCGCTGCGTTTATGTACAGGCGACGGAAAGTTCGACGGGGGCGCGGCATGACGTTGAAGCAATCGCGAAACTGGTTCGCGCGTTGCCTGACGCCTTACTGATCGTTGATGCAATCACCGGTCTGGGCACGACTCATCTTGACGTGGACGCCTGGGGGATCGACGTCATCATCGGCGGCTCGCAGAAGGCGTTGATGATTCCGCCGGGCTTGGCTTACGGCGCCGTCAGCGAGCGCGCATGGCAACGCATGGAAACGACAAAGTCTCCGCGTTATTATTTCGATCTGCGCAAAGAGCGGAAGTCGGCAGCCAAAGCGGAAACGGCTTACACGCCGGCGACTTCCCTGTTCGCGGGTCTCGCCGCGGCCCTCGATTATGTTCGTCTGATGGGAGATGGAAATCTTGCCGCAGGGCGCGACGCGCTGATCGCCAATGCGGAGTTGTGCGCGGCGATGACCCGCGCTGGCGTGGCAGCGCTGGGGCTGAAGTTATTCGCATCCAATTCTCCGGCGGCCGCGTTGACTGCGGTCACTGCCCCGTCTGGAGCCGATTCAACGACCATCTGCAAACGCTTCCGCGAGCAGTTTGGAGCGGTTGTGGCTAACGGACAGGCCGAAATGAAAGGCCAACTTTTCCGCATTGCGCACATTGGCTATTACGATTATCTCGATACGGTGGGAGTGTTGGCCGCGCTCGAACAGGTGATGGCGGAAACCACAGGACAGGCAGTTGAGTTTGGATGCGCGGTGCGCGCAGCACAGGAAGTTTATGCGAGGGCAGGTCTGAGGTGAGAGGTACGAGATCAGAGGTTAGAAGCCGAGTGCGCTTGGCGACAAGCTCAGTATTTAACCTCTGCAATTCGACCTCTTGCCTCTAACTTATGAGTCGAGCGCCTGACGCCGGAGCTTGCGGCTTTCTGCCAGCAGCGACATGGAGTGCATCAGGTTTTGCAGCGTGACGATCCCGACCAGACGCTGTTCGTCAACGATCGGAATGATGCTGAGATTGCGCGCAGAAAGTTTGCGGAAGGCGGAGGCGAGAGACTCCTGCCTGGCGGCAACTTCGAAGATGCGGTTCATCACCGCCTGCACATAGCCGTTACCTTCGGCGCGCAGCGCTTCGAGAATCTTCTGCCGCGAAACAACTCCCACCATGTCGCTGCCGCGGATGACGGGAAAATCATCCTGCAGCGTGTGTACGGCTTTTTCCAGCGCATCTTCCAACGTGTCGGCTGGCGAGAGCGTAGCGAAGTCAGTGAGCATGACTTCCTCCAGCCGCACGCTTTGCAGGACCGATTGAAATACGGCTGAGCGTTCTTCGAGATTCGCGCCGGCGAAGATGAAAAATCCGACCATCACCAGCCACCAGTTACCGAGCAAAATTCCAACCATCATGAACAGAATCGAAAAGACATGGCCGATGCGGATGGCACGCTGGGTGGCGTGTACGACATCCATTTGCCGCGCGAACAGCGCGCGCAACACACGTCCGCCATCCATGGGATACGCGGGCAAGAGATTCAACAGCCCGATGTAGACGTTGGCCCAGACAATGCTTCGTAATAACGCACCCGAGTAGAGAAACGGTCGGGTGGCGAGCGAAAAATGTGGCACAGCTGCGAGCAACACAAGGGCTGATACGCCAGCGACGAAGAAACTGACCAGCGGGCCGGCGACGGCGGTCCGGATCTCGCGCTTCCAGGCGTTGATCGGATCGGGGATAGCGTTGGCTTCGTCGGGAATGGTGATGCCGCCGATGGGAAGCAGAATGATCCCCTTCGGAATGCCCGATCCGCGCGCCATCAACGCGTGACCTAATTCGTGCAGCACGACGCTGCCGAGAATAATTCCGACCAGGCCGAGTCCACGCAGGGCGGCGCTTGGATCCTGAGTGGCGGACTCTGTACCCCACACAAAGACCAGCAGAAACAGGAACGTCAGATGAACGCGGATTTCGACCCCGAAAACTCGTCCCAGCGGAATGGACCAACTGCGCATAAACCAGCCTGCCAGTATTCTATCTGTTAGACACCGATCGAAGGCCCGAGGTTGTGAGGCCTGGGAATCGAAAGTCATGCTATATGCGAGTGATTGCAGGGCAGTATCGAAGCCGTCCGCTGCGGTCGTTGCCGGGCGTGGAGGTTCGTCCGACGGCTGACCGGCTGCGCGAGACGCTGTTTAACGTGCTTTGCGCAGGGGATCCGGCAAGGCTGGCAGAGACCATCTGGTTTGATTTGTATGCGGGAACGGGCGCGGTTGGCATTGAGGCGCTGAGCCGCGGCGCGCGCATGGTGTATTTCGTGGAGCAGTCGACAGCGGCCGCGGACCTGATTGCGGCAAACCTAAAATCATTGGGGATTGCTGGCGGATTCCGGATGGTGAAGTCGGATGTTCAGAAGGGGCTGCGGCAGTTGGAAGGCTCGGGATCGGTTGCCGACTTCGTGTTTCTCGATCCTCCATACTCGCTGCAAGAGGAGTACGCGAAAACGCTGGCCGCGTTGGCGCAATCGAAATTGCTGGGCGAGCAGAGCGTGGTGATCGCCGAGCACCAAAAGAGGTTCGACCCCGGAGAAGGGTTCGGAGAACTGCGCCGCTACCGAAAGCTGGTGCAGGGAGATGCGGCGCTGAGCTTCTATCGGAGGCTCGTGACTCAGAGTTCGTGATGACTCAGAGTTCGTGATGACTCAGGCTTTTGACTCGAAGCTCGTGGCTCGCGGGTCGCAGGTTGATCGTTATAATCAAGGACGCATGTCAAACTTTCCACCGGTTGATGAACAGCTCGCCTA
>DATEBK010000009.1:0-9106 GCA_035287825.1 Terriglobales bacterium | reverse complement strand
CGACCCCATTGTTCAACGGCGTGAGCCGTCATTTCGAACATGAGGCCGACCGTTACGGCCTAGAGGTCATCCACGGAATCGTGGACAACCCCAACCAGATCGCCGCCCAGTATTTTGAAAAGAGTGGAGAAAAAAACCTCGCCGATCCCGACCCCAGCACCTTCATCAAGATCTGGTTCTTCGACCATCCGACAAGGCCAGAGCGCGTCCACTTCGTCGCGACGTACAATCCCTGGTCGAAGGGAGAGCAACCGGAATACGTGAAGTAAGCAAAAGGTAAGAGGTAAGAGGTCAGAATTCAGAGGTCAGAATTCAGAGGTCAGAAGTAAGAAGTCAGATCGCAGAAGTGAGACTAAGGCTGGTAGGGTTTCACCTCTGCAATCTAACCTCTAACCTCTGACCTTTGTTATTTCACTTCTCCCGACCCCGGCTCCAGATTGTAGTAGTAATAGAACCGCAGTCCCAGCAGCTTGCCGGGAAATTCCTTGGGCAGCGGCGGAAACGGCGTCGACGCCGTGATGCTTCCCCACGCCGCACGATCCAGCGCAACATCGCCCGACGTCGTGTCCCGGATCAATCCGGTCACCGAGCCATCCTTCATGATTTGGAATTCCAGCGCCAGCTTGCCCTGCTTAAAGATTGGCGGAAACACCGACGGCGGCATATCCGCATACCAGTTCTGTTTCACAATTTGCACGATTCGCGTCAGATATGGCCCAAAGTCCACGCCCATCGTGTCCGTCAGGATCTCCGCCGAATCCAATGCCTTCGCGCCACTCCGTCCTGGGCTTCCGTATTCGCCCACGCCTTGAGAACCGCCGGAGTGCCCGTGATTCGCCGCCGCGGCCTCCACCGCTTGCTCGATCGCCGATCCCGCAGTCATCTGCGTGTTGAAATTCGGTACCGGCCGGTTCTGCGGAGGCGTCTGCAGCCGCGCCGTCTGGTCGTTCGACTGCTGCTGCGTGAATCCTGAACTCGGCTGCGGCGCCTGGTTCTGCGCCACCTGGTTCTGCGGAGTCTGGCTCGGCTGCTGCATCGGCGCAGCCTGTCCCGGCGGCGGCGTTAAGCTCGTCCCCGGATGCGAGCTCAGAATTTTCTTCAAATCTTCGTGATTGATCTGCGGCGCTTTGCTCGTCGCAATCCGGTCCTTGTCCGAAATCACTTTCGCATCAGGACGCTTCGTCAGCTTCTGCTCATCCGGCGGCAACTCCAGAAACGTCGCGTCTTTCGCCTTGTCGTTTGCCGTCATCGCCAAATCGACCGTCCGGTGCGGCAACAGATCCATCAGCTTCTCGCTGTTCCACAGCAGAATCACAACGAACAAGTGCAGAATCACCGACAGCCACAAAGCTTCCCGCTTGCGCGCCCGCGAAAGATCATCCTGTAACTGGATCAGAAGATGCGGAACATCATCGGGATTGAAGCCGCGGTAGGCGCTCTCCCAATGCTGCGCCTCAGACAAATCGCGCTGCTCCACCGGTTCGGGAGGAGCCATCGGATCGCGGGACGGGATTTGCGTGACCGGCATCAGGCAGAGACTATTAACACTTAGAGCCGCGGCCGGCTTCCTGGGTTGCGTATGAAGCAGCGTATGAAGCAGCGTAAGAAGCCGCCTGCAACGCAGCGAAGAACGCAGCCCAATGCGCAGCGTGGTCAGCTGCCGCACAAATTTCGTAACCGCCTGCGTAAGCCTCCGCCGAATCTGCCGGAAAAATCTTACGTAAAGTTACGTAAATTGTAGATTTTCGACCGCCATTTCTATTGTCGCATTTTTTGCGCTCGCTGCGTGAGTACCTGAGTAATGGCCCATACTTCTAATTTCTAACTCCCGGCACCACCACGATCAAGGCTGCCCCACCCGCCGCGGTTTTCGGCGAGTGGGCACCACGGACCCGACTTCAGCCGTGCCGCTACCACCACAAAATCAATAGCGGCTTTACAGTTTGTTGAAAAACTCGATTTTGGTCTTGCTTTTGGAATGCGATTTTGGTTTTGCTTTTGGGTGGCGCAGCGATTCAGCGCTGCGGTAAAGGCTTTGTCTTAAATCCGGCTTTAGCCGCTGAGGGAGCGACTGCAGTCCGCAATCGAGTTCGTCAGCAAACTGTTCAGCCGCTCAACTCCACACCCAAACCCACAACAGATAACATACAATGTTGATGGTGGTTCCGCCGATGCTTCACTCAAGAACTCATTCTCACGAAACTCCTGCTCGCGCAGCCGTATTTGTTCTCGCCATTGCTCTGCTCGCCCTGTCTCACTCCATGTTCGCTCAGCGCGGAGGTGGCGGCCTGGGTGGTCCTACCGCGTCTCCCGCCGGATCGCCTGCCGGAGGGGTTGTCGGCAATCGTCCCGACGGCGTCAGCGAAGGCGACGGCCTGAAGGCTTATCACCACGCCATCGCCGTGCAGGCCACCACCGACCAGCGCTCCGCCTTTGCCAGGGTCGCGCTCTACACTGAATCCGCTGGCAATCAGTTACAGGATTTTCGCAAATCCCTGCAAGATCCCGCGCCGGCCAATCTCCCCGGCCGCGTCACCGCCCTCGACCAGGCAATGGAGCAGGCTCGCAGCAGCAACCAGAACTTTCTCTCGTCATTTTCCTCGGCGCAAAAATCCGGCCTGCAGGATGCCACCAAAAAACTGGAAAAATCCGCTTCCGAACTCGACCGGGAATTAAAGACCCTCGACCAGATCGTCCACAGCGATAAGCCCGAAACTCAGCTCGCCTCCAGCTCCGCCGCCGCGCTGGAGAAAGCTCTCGCCAGTTTTCAAAGCGAGCAACTCGCCCTCGGCCGCGAAATGAGCATCCTGTTCGATCCCACTCAGGGCGCAACTTTCAGCCTGCCGCGTGTCACCAACTCCATCACCGTCGCCGGCCAGCCTCTCTCCATTGCCGAATCGGGAGTCGTCATCTCTCCCAGCCCCGTTTCAACTCCCCAATCCGGCAGCGGCATTTTTACTCTCCGCCTCGTCGCCGATCTTTCCGACCTGCAACAGAACATCGTCTCCGTTCTCAGCGCCAAACTCACTCGCTCTCCACGCTGCGGCGAACGCATTGCCGTTCAGGATGCCACTCTGACCCCACTCGCTCCCGCCAACAGCCTGGCCGTAGTCGGCCTGCACGTCGAGCGCTGGGTCTGTGCCGGAACCCCCACCGAAGTCGCTGCCGGCGAAGCTACCCTCGAAGTCAAACTCACTCCTTCAATCGACGCCGACGGATTGCATCTTGCCTCCGAGATTACTCGCGTCCAAGCCGATGGATTGCTGCGCAACCTGCTCCGCTCCGGCGACCTCGGTATCACCCTCCGCGACCAGATCGCCGCATCTGTGCTCGATGCTCTGCAGAAAGCCACCGACATCAAAACCACGCTTCCGCCCGTTGCCCAACCATCTGCAACTTTGCAAAAAGCTCTTTTTCAGGATGACGGCGCTGACCAGATGAGCCTGGTTCTGAACGGCCAACTCCAGTTCACGGAAGCCCAATCCCAACAATTCGCCAACCAGCTCAAACAACGCCTCGCCGCCCAGGGACCGGCCAGCCAGTAGCTCGGGGCGTCCCTTCTCCTGTCATTCCCTTTGTAAAGTTAAGCAAAGATTTGTCTTAACTCTGTTCTCCGCGCAACTTCCGCCTCATAATTCCGTTCATACGTATAGCCCGATCACAAAGGAGACGTTTCCATGCTTAAACACTGCCTTCTACTTTCTCTGGCGGCCAGCCTGATCGCCATCGCCGCGCCCTTCGCTGCCGCCCAATCCAACAACGATGCCAACACCGCTCAGCCGCCCGCAGCTCAGGGTCAAGACCACGGAGGCTGGCGTCACGGCCCGCCCGACCCCGCCACTCGCACCGCCGAGTTAACCAAGAAACTCAATCTCACCTCTGACCAGCAGGCCAAAGTGCAGGACCTCTTCACCGCTGAAAAATCGCAGATGGAAGCCCTGCGCCAGGGTTCCGATCAGTCGGATCGCCGCAGCAAGATGATGGACCTTCACAAGTCAACCGACACGCAGGTCCGCGCGCTCCTCGATTCAAACCAGCAGAAGAAATGGGATGAAATGCAAGCCAAGCGCGCCCAGGGTCGTCATCGCGGAGACAATGAAGCCCCGCCCCAGCAGTAGATTGTTTGTGGAAAGCTAAGGAACTCGGGAGCAGGCCCACACCTTCTAACCTCTAACTCCCGGCACCACCACGATCAAGGCTGCCCCACTCGCCGCGGTTTTCGGCGAGTGGGTACCACGGACCCGTCTTCAGCCGTGCCGCTACCGCCACAAAATCAATAGCAGCTTCACTATTTGCTGAAAACTCGACTTGAGTTTTGCTCTTGGGTGGCGCAGCGGTTTGCCGCTGCGATAAACGCCCTGTTTTCAGCGTTGGCTTTAGCCACTGAGGGAGCGACTGCGGCGCGCAATCGACTTTTCGGCAAACTGTTAGCTTTTCCCCACCCCAATCCGTCCCGCATGCCGCCCAATCTCCCCCAGAATCGCCAGCCCTAGCGCCAGCGCTTTCCGCCCATCCTCCAGCGACACCACCGGACGCCCGCGTTCCCGCACCGCCTGCACAAAGCTCTTGATCTCGGCCAGCAGCGGCTCTTCCGCCGTAATCGCAGGCTTCGCCATCGAGATCTGCGGATTCACACTCGGCTCGCCTTTATCCGCGCCCACCGAGAACACCAGCACATCCTGCCGTCCGTAATCGATCGAAATATATTGTCCCGCCTGAAAGAACCTCAACTTCCGCACCCGCTCGGTCGAAACCCGGCTCGCCGTAAAATTCGCCACGCATCCCGATTCGAACTCGATCCGCACATTCGCGATATCCACTTTGCCGGAAAGAATCGGCAACCCCACCGCCCGAATTTCTTTCACTTCCGACTTCACAAATGTCAGCACCACATCCAGATCGTGGATCATCAGATCGAGCACCACGTCCACATCCAGCGCCCGCGGAGAAAACACGCTCAGCCGGTGCACCTCAAAAAACATCGGACGATTAATCAGCGGCAACGTAGCCCGCACCGCCGGATTAAATCGTTCCAGATGCCCCACCTGCGCTACCCGCTTGTGCTTCGCCGCCACGCGCACCAGTTCGTCCGCCTCGCCAAGCGTGGCCGCCAGCGGCTTTTCGATCAGCACATCCACGCCGGCTTCCATCAGCGTCCGCGCCACTTCCAGATGCAGCACCGTCGGCACCGCCACCGACGCCGCCTGCACTTCGCTGTGCGTCGTCAGCATCTGCTCGACCGATCCGAACGCCTTGCAGCCGAACTCGAGCGCCGCCGCGTCCGCCCGCGCCGTCTCCGGATCGACCACTCCCACCAGTCGCACCCTGCCTGCTTCTTGCAACTGCCGGTACACGCGCGCGTGGTTGCGCCCAAAAGCGCCCACGCCAATCACCGCAACATTAAGAGGAGTTTTGTTCGACAGAAGAGTGCTCCGCAACGATAGAGATAGGCGCTATTGTCGCAGTTCTCGCGCCGGATGGAAACTTGCAAAAAGTCTCGGTTGTGCCTGAACTGCAATTTGCTTTGGGAAGGGCACGACTTCAGCCGTGCCGTAATTTCGTTTGGGCGCGACGTTATAATGGACGGTAATGAGCGACACGGATAATCTCTGCAAATGCGGCCATCCATTCGCCTCGCACAAAAGAGACGTTATCGATAATGATGAAATGAAAACGGAATATCCCGTGCCGCCTCTTGGGGTAGACAAATTTTCAGGCGGCGAAGTCGGCAAGTCGGGTTGCAGCGAATGCTCCTGCCGCCAGTGGATGCCGGCCGACTAGCGATTGGCGCGTTCGTTCAGTTTCTTCCTGGCCTAAACTGCCGCAACCGTTTGTTCATCTGATTGTTCATCTGATTGTTCATCTGATGAGGGCTTTAGTCCCTCAGGACAAACTAAGCCACTGCAAAGGCTCTGCCCAGCCAAGGCGTTCTACCCCCCTCACTGCAGCTTCACAATCCAAACATCGGTCCGCGGATCGCCATCCCAGTCCGTTCCCACCTGATCGTCCCACCCCGACGTAAACGCCGCCCAATGCCCGTCGAGCGACAGGCTGATCACCGGCAACGTCCAATAAAACGTGTGATCCCAAGTCCCGCGATTATGTACGAATCGCCAGACCGTCGATCCCAGTCCGTCCGTCTCAATGCAGAAAATTTCGCCATCATACGGCTGCTTCACCTCTTCATTGCCCGTCGGACTATAAGTCGAACCGCACACCGGAAAATTTTCGTTCACCTTCCCATCGTTCCACGCGAAGGCCTTTTCCATTCCCCAGTAATACGGCTGCGGCAGCGGATCGATCAATTGCGTCAGGTCGCCCAGGTCATACACCGGACGCATGAACGTATTCAACTCATCCAGTACTCCCGGCGCATTGATGTAACTCACATATCCCGCCGCGCCATATCCCGCGCAATGCGGCCCATCGTGGATATAACACGGCGTCACCGTCAGCGACGTCGTATCCCAGATGTAGAACCCGGCTCCCAGGCTGATGCGTACATACCGCCCGTCGCCATAAATCTTCGAATGGTTGAACAGAAACCTGTCAGCGATTGACGCTTGTCCCGTCGGCCCCCACTGCCCGCCAATTTCGCCGGTCTGCGTGTTGTACCAGCGGCACCCCAGCGTCTGGTCATAGACCACCGCGAATACCCGGTCGCTCACTCCTTTGCCGCCTGCCGAAATCACGATGCGGCTGTCATCGTTCGCCAGTGTGATATCGCTGCTCGAATTCCCCGGCCCCGCCACCAGCGCCGGTTGCGTCCCGCAATTTGTCGTGTCATAAAGCGCCTGCACTTGTCCCGTGGAGAAACGATAGGTCGCAATCGTCAGTGGCGCTTTCGGCTCCGTTCCATACATCAAATCCGGATCGACAAAGCTGAACGTTGGTCCCGCCCGCAACGGCAACACCAGTCCGCCTCCCGCGCCCGCACCCGGCAACGGCCCCAGCGTCATCGTCGTCGGATCAAACGAAAAAGCAAAATCGGTCGTGTGCGCGCCCGCAACATAAAACTTGCTCTCGTCCATGCTCCACTCGTTTGCATCCGGCGCCGGAGTGTGAAAGTAACTCTGCGGGTCCTTCGGATTGATCCCTTCACCCGTCGCCCGCACCATCGTTCCTCCCAGGTCCGGATCGACAAACGGAACATTCACCGCCGGCGGCGTCATCGGTGTCTTCGGATAAAAATCCCGATTCGTAATCGCATCCGGATAAGGCTGCACTCCTTGCGCGCATGCGTATTTGTTAGACAACACCAGATCGGCAGCCGGCAGTAACACGAAAAGACAAAGCAGAGAAACCAGCGAGCGCGTGGGCATAAGTCACCCTCAAGTGGATGGAGTAAGTACCTTTAGTAAGAACGACGAATAGTAAGAACGACGAAAAGAGAGAAGCGCCCCCGAGTTCCCTCAATCGCCGGAAAACCGCACAACTCTACACGGGTTACAACCCTCTGTAAAGTGTGCAACGTTTTGCGAAGTGGTGAAGCTCGAAGCGCTTTGAAAGGCCACGGCCCCAGAGGTTGCGGAAAAACTCGCCACTGCATTTGATTTTGGGTGGCGCAGCGCTTCAGCGCTGCGATAAGTCCATTGTTTCGGTTCGGTTTTAGCCGCGGAGGGACGGCAATCTTCGAACTGCATCACTACCACGTTTTCCCGTCCGGGGCAGCACCCCAAGCAACTTACATCTTCTTCAACAGCGCAATCTGCCCTGCATGATACAACTCATGCTGCACCACGCCCTGCAGCGTGTAATAAAAGTTGTAGTGTGCTCCCTCTTTGTCCGGAACCCGCTTCTCCAGCGACCCCTCCGGAAACTTCTCCACTGCCTCGATCAGTTCTTCGTGCGTCCGCCGCAAGTGCGCCAGCGTCTTCTCCCACGCGGCCGCACTGGTATCGCTCACCGCAGGAAAGTTCTCCGCGTCAGCAACCCCCATCGCCATCCCCGCCAGGCTCCGCCGCACCGCCCCATCCCACGCCGCAATATGCAGCACCAGTTCCCAAATCGTATGCGCCCCCGCCACCGGACGAGCCGCCGCCCGCTCCGCCGTAACCCCCTTCAGAATTTCCAACAACGAATCCCCATGCCAAGCCCCGCCATCAAACGCCCGCCGCAACTGGTCCGCAATCCGAGTTGTCTCCAACACGAAAACCTCCATTCCGACTTGTCATCCCGAGCAACGCGAGGGACCTGCATTTTGCGGCGACTGCCGTGCTTGCTTCCGCCACTTAGCGATGTTATTCCATATAGAGTTGAGCTTCCGCAGTTTTTTCAACCGGAGACGCCGATCATGAAACCCGTTCGCCAGGCAATTCTGCTTGCATTTCTGGGAATCTCCGCGCTGGCGCAGGAATCAGCCGCGCCAAGAGTGGCCATACCGCTAATCGCGAACGGCGCGCATCACCACCCAACCAGCATAGTCGCAGAGTCGCTAGAGATCACCGACCAGAAAATGCCGGTGACGGGAGCGATACTATTGCGCGGAGCGGATCTCCCGCTGGAACTGGGTATTCTGACCGACACGAGCGGCTCACAGCGCAACTCTTACCTCGATGACTTAGTAAAAACAGCGAAGCAGTTCGCCGACGACGTCATTCGCGGCCCGGAGGACCGAGTCTTTTTCCTGAAGTTCGACAGCGTTCCACAGGCAGGCGGATGGCTGAACAAAGAGCAATTGCAGGGCACCACCGCTAAAGTCGAGATCGGCGGCGGGACCGCACTTTACGACGCAGTATTCATGGCCTGCAAGCAGCGCATGGGGCCACGCGACTGGAAGAAGCCGACGCGACGCATACTCATACTGATCAGCGATGGGGAAGACAACGCGAGCCATATCACTCGTGAGGCCGCGGTTTTGGAAGCGCTAAAATCCGGGGTCGTCATTTTCACGATCAACACCTCCAACTCAGGCACGATGCGCAAAAGGGGTGAATACGCGATGGAGAAGCTGGCCAAGTTGACTGGTGGCGAATCTTTCAGCGACTTCAACAGAAAGGACGCCCCAAAGATCTTGGCAAGCATTCAAGAACTCATCGATGGCATGTACTACCTCAGCTACGTGCCGCCCGACGCCTCGAAGAGCTCGGTCCACGAAGTCGAAATT
>DATEBK010000008.1:0-5538 GCA_035287825.1 Terriglobales bacterium | reverse complement strand
CAGCGCGAAGCGGTATTCGGCCTCATACATGCCGAAGCGGCAGGGTCCGCACGAACCCGCCGTAAAAAAGACGTAGTTATCCAGAATGTCCTTGCGCGGAATACCTTCCTTCTCCATGAACTGGAGATACTGCACCAGGTTTCCAACCGTGAAATAAGTTGGATTGCATTGCCCGTTATTGCCGAATTCCTTGCCGGTCTGGAAAGCAGGCACGTCCGGTACCGGCAACTTCTCGCACCGATAGCCACAGCCTTGGAACACCGCGCGGATCAAATCTTCATGCTTCCAGGTAAATCCCCCGAACAGAATCGTCACCTTGCTGCGTTCTTCCGCTGTAAACGCGCGCTCCACCGGCCGGTGAAAGTGCGACGGCTGATCCAGTCCGGCAATCTTCCGGAGGCGCATGCGCTCTGTTTCTAATCGTTTTTTGATTTCCGCGTCATTCTCAATCTGGACTAAATTCGTGGCCATTAGATGCCTCCGGCGCTGTGTGAAATTTGATGGGGTGAAATTCTATGGTTTGTATTCTTATGGATGAAACGAAACTCGACTGTGAGGTCGGGGGTTGAGCGCTGCCGCGGCAGCAATCGGCTAAAGCTCAGAGAAGGCAGGATACAGCGAACTCTGGGATGAGAGGACATCCCCGTCGCCACCGACTTGTTATTGAACAGCATCCGAACTCCAAAACTTGGCTAGGAGGTTCGAAGTCTTACACCGACGGAACTCCCGCGAAGGAGTCATTCCGTAGGCGCCGAATTAGGCGAACTATCGCGTTTGGGATGCGGATACCTCAGGAACCAGTTGCCCGGACTTATTCCCGCATCTCACCCACGAACAATGTGAAACTGATCTTCCAGTTTTTCTATCAAAAATTCTGCTCCAGTTCAAGTTCGCTGATGTTAGTGTCGCCCCACCAGCCGACCGGTACCGCCGCCCAATTCTTCGATCCCAACCGAACTGTTTACGCTGTAATCCTGGTGATCGATCGTCAGAGCCTTCCTGCCATAGAGTCGGACCTGGACAAAAGTCACATCTCTTTGCGGGAGCCAGAAATTGTCGATCTTCTGGTACTGACGCACAAAGTCGGCTCTGTCGATCCAAAAAGATAGCTTCTTGGCCGGATGGCCCTCGATCCGAACTACCCCGTAGTCCTCAACGTCAATCCATATCTTGCCTTCAAACAAATACTTGTCTCTCCGCTTTGGAATGGCCCGCACGACGAAGCAGTTGTAAGAGCCCACTTGTTGCTCACCAACCGGGTCCAAGTCGTAATTTGCGGGGGAAATGGTGCTATCGCGATGCTGCCTGCCCGCGGTCGTTTCGATCTCGCTGGCGATTAGCGGGTTCAGTGCCAGGCGGCGAATCAATGTCGACCCTTTTTCCGATGTGACCATAAAAGTTTTCTGGTCCGGGGCCCGATATTCCATCCGTCCGACTTCCTCGGCGTGCACCCTCCCGTTCACGTCCACCACCCGATAGGTCCTGAGGGCTGTGTAGTCCGCCAGGGCCGCAATCCGAATCGCATTGTGGGCGAGTAATCGATCGAAGATTTGATTTCCGGTCACGCCAGGACGCAAGGGCCCCACCGGGGATGCAAGTTCCGCCTCGCTACGCTGATCAAGCTGCGCATTCGCCCTCACTGCGAACGAGGTCAACGCCAGAAACACGGCCCCGACAAAATTAAGATAGATTCTTGTGTTCGCCAGTGCCGTGGTTCGTCCCCGCACTCTGATTTCCCTTCTTAATCCTCGAAGCTACGCACCCCACCCTGGAATTTATTCTTGATGACGCTGGACCACAACCACTTGATCACCCGGGCATCGTTGTAGCAGTAGGCCAGGTTATGATTCAACGTTGAGAAACAGTGTTGCTGGCATGTTGACTTCATGTCGGACAACTGCTTCTGATCGAACTTCGGCTGATCGATGTTTCCCCAGTCGAAGGTTGCTCCATACATCGGGAAGCAGGGAGCCACGGTGCCGTCGGTGCGGATAATCACATTGTTCTGACCGGCCCGGCAGTTCCATTCCGCAAAATGCAATTCGCCATCGTCCTGCTGGACTACCCCGGGCAACGATGCCAGCAGCTCTTTCTGATGCCCGTTTTCTTTCGTGCCGTCTCCGTTCCAGCCGTACTCCCTCAGGTCCAGTCCGGAAGACATACGCACGAAAGCCTTGATCTCTTGCAGACGTTGCACCGAATTCACCATCTGATAGCCGGCTTTGTTCTTCTCTATCAACCAATCCACCAGAGAATCGATCTCCCGCCAATCTTCTGGGCGGATATAGGTTGGGTTGTCATAAAGATGCTTGAAGTGATCGTCCTGTTCGAGCATCGGCGTTTCATTGATGTGATAGTCGGTCGCGATGCGATGGTCGTGGGCGTATTCGGTGAGCTTTCTGACGTCCTCCATATTGTTGCGGCAAATATTGATATTGAAAAAAACGAGGTAGCCGCCCACGTATTGTTTCCGCAGAATGTGTTCCAGATTCTTCTGCGCGGGAACAAGCGCTTTAGGCAGGCTCGGTTGCAGGTCCCAGGAGTCCAGCGCGAAGTTGAAAACGGCGACTCCGGCATCGCCAAGCCGGTCGGCGAAGTCGGGTTTGAGCAAACGGCCGTTGGTGGCGATATACACCCAGAAGCCCTTCTTGGCAGCGTAGTAGACGACTTTATGAATGAAGTCTGGCCGCAACAGAGGCTCGCCGCCCATTAATGCCAGCACTCGGCAGCCGTTATCGTGCAGCCAATCGATAGAGCGCCGCGCAACATCTTCAGTCATGCCCTTAATTTTGTTGTTGTAGGACCAGCAGTACCAGCAGTCGAGATTGCACTTGTACTCAACAAACAAATAGGCGGTGATGGGATGAAACTCTCCCGGCAGAACTCGCGAGCGGACGTAGGGACCAAGCCACCCGCGCGAGTATCGGAAGACATCCCTCGCACCCCACTTCCGCTTCTCCGGTGGCGTTTCAGGGCCGGGATCATCCAGGCGTTCCGGGAATTGCGGGAAGACCGGTTCCGGGAGAGTTAGCCCCATGGCTTCGGCCGGCGCCGGTGGGTGTTGGGTGGACTTCATGAGGAGATCGTGAATCGCGACGTCGATGCGGAACTTGGCGGCGGTGGCCATCGCAAATTGCCCTTTCGTAAGATTTGGCCCAAAACTACACGGGCCAACTAATTTTAATAATCTGAGATGCTGTTCGAGTCGACTGGTTGCAATGAAAATCACTACGGGTTCTTCCAATTTCAGGGTACGTCTCGGATTGAGACAACAGGCAAGATAATTGCCAAGTGATCACCACCGCGTCTTATACCCGAAGCGATTCAGCGAATGCAGGTTGCAAAGCAAATCAGACGTTGTCAGGTCGGGTTGTCGGCCGGCCGAGAACCGAATATTCCTTATTTCTGAAGCGTTCGACGGGCAAATGCAATGCGATCACCACGCGGTGCCGGCAAACGGCTACCGCATGATGAGCGCGATCACACACGCGATCACACAGAAGCATTCAGAGAACGACGGGAAGCTGAGTTCCGTTGTTTCTTAAGACGTGAACTGGATCTCCGCCACATTGGAGCATTATCGAAATTTTGGCTGGAATACTTCCATCCATGTTGCGCGCAATCCGTCCAGAGTGACCTTTGTCGCTCCCAGATGAGTGCTGTGACGGCCGAGAAAAGCACTCGAGCAGGTGCGAGTTATTATCGAAATTCACTTCTCATAACGACAACCCTCACAAGCACTTCCGCGTCAAAAATTGGGAAAGGACGACTATGCATGCGACTGTTGAGCGTTCGCCTCATCATTTCTCTTATTCTTGGCATCGCGCTGGTTTCATTCGGGTTTTCCTACTATGAAGTGCTCAACGAAAAGCGCTCGCTGCGCGGTGATCTGGAGCGGCGCGCCGAGACGTTGGGCGAGAGTCTCGCCGGCAATGTAGGGCATCTGTGGAATCCGGGTTCTGAGAAGGAACTTCAGCACCTGATGCAGCAGTTCGGGAACCGTGAACATTTGCTCGGCGTGGTCGTTTATGACCGGCGGGGCGCGGTGGTCGCCGAGACTCCAGAACTCGCTAAGACCCTGACCGAGACTCCGCCAACGGCGATGCAATCGGTTTCCCAAGACAAGGAGGAAAGTTCATTCGTGAAGTTGGGAAATCTTCCCGTCCACATTCTGGCGTTGCCGATTCGGCGTCAGAACGAAGTGTTCGGGAGTCTCGCCGTAATGCACGATGTCAGCTACATCCGGCAGCAGAGTCTTCTGGTCTGGCGCCATGCGTTCTTCGGGGTTCTGATTCAGGTTTTCCTCATCGTTTTGATTACGCTGCTAATTGTCCGCTGGAGTATTGGCGGGCCCGTCGCGCGAGCGGCGCTGTGGATGCGCGGGCTGCGCACCGGGAAGATCCCCTTCCGCCAGGAGGCGCCAGACCTCGATATGTTTCGGCCACTGGCGCGCGAAGTGGCCACCATGGCCGAAAGCTTGAACCATGCGCGCAACGCTGCCGAGAATGAAGCGCGCCTGCGCGAAGCGGCGGAATCTATGTGGACAGCGGAGCGATTATCGGTGCAACTTCGCAGGCGCCTGGCCGATGGAGATCTGTTCGTCGTTTCAAACCGCGAGCCTTACATGCACCAACGGAATGGGGCCACGATCGAGGTAGTGGTTCCCCCGAGCGGATTGGTCACTGCCCTCGAGCCTGTGCTCAACGCATGCGATGGCACCTGGATCGCACACGGTAGTGGCAACGCCGACGCAGAAGTTGTAGGCGCCACCGACCGGCTGCGTGTTCCTCCCGAGGACCCCCGTTACAGTTTGCGCCGCGTGTGGCTATCCAAGGAGGAAGAGGAAGGTTATTACTACGGGTTTGCCAATGAAGGGCTCTGGCCGCTTTGTCATATCGCGCATACACGCCCACTTTTTCGGGCAGCAGATTGGCAGTTCTACGAAGAAGTCAACCGCAAGTTTAAGGACGCGGTGCTGCAGGAAATCGAAAATGTCTCGAAACCTGTAGTGCTGGTTCAGGATTATCATTTTGCGTTACTGCCGCGGATGATCAAAGAAAAACGGCCAGATGCGCGTGTGGCAATCTTCTGGCATATCCCCTGGCCAAACCCCGAAGCTTTTGGCATTTGTCCGTGGCAGCGCGAACTGGTGGATGGCCTGCTCGGCGCGGACCTAATCGGGTTTCAGATTCAGTCGCACTGCAACAATTTTCTTGAGACCGTCGATCGCGTCGTCGAATCGCGCGTGGATTGGGAGCACTTTTCGGTGCAGCGCCAGGATCATCGCGCCATGGTGCGACCGTTTCCGATCAGCGTGGCATTCACCGAAGACCACAGCGTCGAGCACAGCGAACCCAGCTTCATCGCCGAACGCACTACTTTACTGCGCAATCTAGATGTTGAGGCGACGCTTATGGGAATTGGGGTCGATCGAGTCGACTACACGAAGGGGATTCTCGAGCGATTTCTCGCCATTGACCGGTTCCTCGAAAAATATCCCAACTATCAGAGGAAGTTTACATTTGTCCAAATTGGAGC
>DATEBK010000007.1:0-7016 GCA_035287825.1 Terriglobales bacterium | reverse complement strand
TCGCCATTGCTGCCGGTGGTGATGTCGTGGAAATCGTTGTCGTAATCTGCGCCCAGTCCGATCTGATACAGAGCCGGATTGATAAAACCGAGCGGCGGGTTGCCTACGCTGGCTCCTTGTTCATTGGCAAGCGCCAGATAGCCTGCCCACATGGGCGCGGCAAAGCTGGTTCCACCGTATTCGTTGGCCGTGCAACCGTCCTGATCGGCGCAAACGTAGAAGGTGAAGTTTGAGTTGGCCGAAACGTCTGGACCGTTCCGCAATGTTTGGGAACACTTGGAACAGCCAGCCGCAGCCGCCACCTGCCAGGAAGGAATTGGAATACCGTTTGGCGAATAGCCGCCGCCGCCGTCGGACCAGGCCGATTCCGAAGCCCATGGACCTCCTGCGCTTTGGGTTTCCAGATCGGTGCCGCCTACGGAGACAAGGTATGCGTCATCCGCCGGCCAGATGGAACCGCTGATCTGCCAGTCTTCATGATCACCGGCAGCATCGAACAGGTTCTGACCCTGAGCAGAAAATTCCTCAAAAATCGGGTCGAGAGTCCCAGGATCCGCGGGACTCCAGTACCAAGAGCAGCTCAACTGCGCATTCAGCGGACTGGCCGTAGCCATGGCGTTGAAGATGGGGGTTTCAGAATTGCCGATGTACATGACCAGGCTGGCAAGATTCGGAGCCATGCCGAGGGCCTGAGTCATATCGAGGGTTTGTTCCGTGTCGTCGCATCCATCTGCCGCTAAGCAACTCGTCTGAGCGCCATCGACGGACTGGAGTGTAATGGGAACATTCAGCGTTTGGTGCGCGTTCTGATAATAAGTATTCAGGTCGGCTAAGTCCGTGCCCGCTAGCTCGAACAATCCAACGGATTGTCCGGCGCCGGTCAGCGCGGTTCCGCCGTAGTAAGCGGCGCGCATGTCGCTGCCGCAGAAAGACTGGTCAGGGCACGAGCCCGTCGTAGCGTTGCTCTTCGGCTTCACGTCCCTATGCACCACAAGAGGCTTCGGGACCGAATAGTTGTCCAGGCCCGCGATGTGCCAGAGCTGAAACGGCAAGTCCACCGTAGGCTCGCGATCCGGTGCGTAGAACGAACGGTTTGCCGTGGGATCCTGGTAAAGGCCCATATTCACATGAAACGCTTTCTCGATGTTGGCCACTGTTCCAGTGATGGGCACGAGCATACGGTTCCGCGAAACTTCGCCGACGGTGAAGCCATTCGCCTTCGCAAAACGAACCACCGCATCGTAGTCTTCCTGGCTGGCTCCGAATCTCGCTGTGAATTCCTCAACCGTCAGGAAGTGACGGAAAGACTGGCTGGAGGGGTCATAGAGCTCTTGCAGGAAATTATTGAGCTCTGGCTGATGACGAAGCCCAAGCATCATGTAAAGTTGCATGGTTTGTGTTGCCGGGAGGCGTCCGAGCGACGGCGCTTCTCCACCGGTAACCACCGCACGCGTATGACGCGTTAACAACGACTGGCTTTCTGCTTGGCTCACGCCACTCACGATCGATAGCATCGCTACCGCCGCGAGTAAGCACACACTTACTCTTCGCACCATGACTTCTCCTTTTTGAACGACAATCTGGAAGGTCCTTCCGGTCCGGAAGTATCACACCGGTCCCTTAGAGGGATCCGCTGAAAGAGCTTATACCCATTCGTTCGCCCGCGATAGAGTGAAACGATTTTCATCTCGACTGCAAACCGTTTGTTTCAAGCAGGACCTTAGACCCCCAGGTGTGACTTCTTGCAGACTGTTTCCGTGGGCTTTGCAGGAAAGCAGCCGGAGCGGCCTTCAGTAACCCAAATATCGAAGAGCCATATTGGCGGTTCTCGTGAGTTCCGCCTTCGTCGAACCATTTGCTGCCTGAATGGATAAACCGGCAAGGATCGATGAAAGATACCGGGTATAGTCGTCCACGTTAACATCCTTGGACAACTCTCCGCTCTTCCGCGCCTGTAGAAAGCGCTCCCTCATTGCCACTTCGTTCTGTTTCCGTATCTCGGTCATGATATCCCTCGCCGGTGAAGCGTCTAAACTGCAACCGACCGATCCCGCCAGTGTCATGCAAGTCGGCGGATGGCCGGGCGTGGTGAGAAACGCAACCGTGTTGTCGAAGAGTGCACGGACGACCTTTTCGAGACTCGGTTCCTCCAGGGCCTTACCTGCATATTGCGCGCGCATTTCCATATATCGCTTTACCGCGAGCTGAAACAACGCGTGCTTGTCGCCAAACGCCGCATAGATGCTCGACGGGTTGAGACCCATCGCCTGAGTAAGATCGGCCATGGATGTTCCCTCGTAACCGCGTTGCCAAAAAAGCAGCATCGCAGCCTCCAGGGCTGCGTCTTTATCGAAGCCGATCGGTCGTCCTGTCTTTCGCTTTCCTGTCTTCATGCGTTTTCTTTTCATCATAATTAGGGTGCAAAATCCTGAATCCGATGCGCCTTGCTCTACATCTGTAATGAGTGTTCCATAATAACATGGGACAGATATTCGGAGGAAATCAAAATGGGCGCACTCGAAGGCAAGGTAGCCGTAATTACCGGAGGCAATAGCGGGATCGGTCTCGCTACTGCCAAGCGCTTCGTGAAAGAAGGTGCCTACGTGTTTATCACCGGGCGCCGGCAAGCGGAGTTGGATAAGGCAGTCTCGCTCATTGGAAAGAATGTAACCGCCGTTCAGGGCGATGTCTCGAACCTCGAAGATCTTGATCATCTTTACGAAGTAGTGCGAAAGGTGAAGGGACGTGTCGATATCGTGTTCGCAAATGCCGGCGTCGTAGATCCAGTTTCCCTCGCAGCGTCGACGCCAGAAAAGTTTGACGAGCACTTCGATCTGAACGCGCGCGGGGTGTACTTTACGGTGCAGAAGGCGCTCCCGCTACTGACCGACAACGGATCGATCATTCTCTCTGGATCGGCGGCGTGGCAGATGGGCGTTCCCAACTACGGCCCATATTCGGCGACGAAAGCAGCTCTGGTCTCCTTCGTCCGGAGTTGGACCGCTGAGCTCGCCAGCCGTGGCATCCGAGCGAACGTGATCAGCCCTGGACCCACGGAGACGCCCATGATTCATGTCGGCTCGAAAGGATCTCCGGAGGGTACAAGCGAGTATTTCCGGAAGATGATTCCAATGGGACGACTGGGAACCGTAGATGAGCTTGCATCGGCAGCGGTGTTTCTCGCTTCCAACGAGAGCAGCTTCATCACCGGCATCGACCTGCCAGTCGATGGTGGCACAGCCTCCAGATAATTCACGAATTCAAGGAGATGACACATGAAACATTTTGCCAGCAGCGTCCTCTTCGTTCTCGCGATTCTCATTAGCACGGCGAGCTTTGCTCAAAGCCCATCTTCTGCTGAGAGCAACAAGACTGTTCCCGCCAGCACGGCTGCGGATACCGTCGACGTTCAGCATGTGATCGACGCCTACCACGAAGCCGTTCTCACTCACGACGGATCTCGACTAGCGAATCTATTTATTCCGCAAGGCAGTATGTGGCTCAACGTGCTTTCTGATGACGCCTACGCTCGTGCTAAAGCGAAATCGCCCGACGCCGTGAAGGTTCGTGTGGGAAGCTACACAGATTTCGCCAAGCTGGTCTCGACCTCAAAGGCCAACTTCAATCCGACGCACACCCATCTGCAGCAGAACAGCGACGGCACCATCGCATCGGTGTACTTCGACTTCGTATTCCTCGTAGACGGAAAGGCAACAAATCGCGGCAGCGAGACTTGGGTCCTGGTGAAAGGAACCGATGGTTGGAGGATCGCCGCAATAACCTACTCATCAAATCCACCCACGCCGTGAGTGCTTGGAGAGGTCACGCTCTTCGGCAATTCCCACCGATGAAAGGAGATTGGTCATGAAAATAGGATTTATTGGAGCCGGGAAGGTAACACGCACATTCGGCCGTCACTTGATAAACGCTGGTCACACCATAGTTGTATCCAATTCCAGAGGTCCGGAGACGCTGGCTGATTTTGTCGCTGATCTCGGCCCCGGCGCCATCGCAGGTACCAGGGAACAGGTGGCCGCGTGCGACGTCGTGATTCTCGCTGTGCATTGGGTGAATGTGCCTGAAGCATTAAAAGGTATCGATTGGCATGGCCGGATTCTGGTCGATGCGACGAACGCGCACGTGGATGCTAAACCAGACATCAGTCTGGCGGGCGTTACCAGATCGCGGGCCGCGTTAAAGGGGCGCACATCGAGCGAGATGGTTGCAGAAATGGCGGCTGGCGCACGGCTTGTCAAATCGATCAGCAACATGCCGATGGACTGGATCCAGGATTTCTCCCCGAAAAAACCTCGCACCGTCATCTTTACCTCCGGCGACGACACCGGAGCGAAACAGCTCGTAATCGATTTGGTCAACAGCACTGGATTAGTTGCGATTGATCTCGGGTCACTGGCAACAGGCGGAGCCATGCAAGAGGTCGGCGCTCCTTTATCCGGGCTCGATCTCCACTTCGTCCGCCGGCTTCGCTAAGAGCGCAGGACTAGCGACACTCACAATGTGCGCTGTAACTTTTTTGTTAACAATAATAATGACCGAATACGCAGCGGACTCAAAATCCGCCGACCTTCGGGTCTTGGGGGTTCGATTCCCCCTCCCCGCGCCAGCCTTTATGTCCTCTTTACGAACCGCTTATTAGATCTTTACGGGTTTTCGCGTGTGATGGTCTGTTCACCCATGGGAAGACTTTGCGGTATCGGTGTGTCTGAATGTCCGCAAGAAATTGGCGACGGTTATTTCTGAAGCAAGGGCCGGTCTTCCGACAGGAGAGGATTCAACTTGAAAATCGCGAGAACCACATCATCCAACGCACTGCTTCTTTCTTTCGTGCTGGTTTTGACCTTTGCTCTTTGCCGCGCTCCGCACGCTAACGCGCAAAACCAGCCGGATGCTCCCGCCAAAGTGGCGGCCTTGCACGAACCGGCGGCCGCTCCCGACGTCCCCACCACACATTCCGCGACCGTCCCCGATCCGTCTACGGCTGACATCGCCAAAGAATTGGCCGCCATGAAGGCGCGCATCGAACTGCTCGAAGCGGAACTCAAGAGCCGCACCGCGGCGCAATCATCTTCCGCGCCGGCGGCCTTGGCCAGTACGGCGCCATTCTTGCCCGCTACGACATCGGCGAGCCCCGCATTGTCGAGCCCGATGCTAGCCCAACCTCTTTCGCTGTCGTCAGCTGATTCAACCGCCGCACCAGCCAAGAAGGAAAAAATCGCGCCCTTCTCCGACTGGGATTGGACTTGGTTGAACGGCAATCCGCGCAACAAAGACACGGCCTTCGATTCGAAGTTTTTCACACCCGAAATACGCGCTGATATTACCTATAACTACGATTTCAACAAGCCGGTCGATAACTCAATCGGTGGATCGAGCGAAATCTTTCGCGCCAACGAAATTCAATTGGAGCAGCTCGGCCTCGGCGGCGATTTCCACTATGACAACGTGCGTGCCCGGTTCATGACCCAGTTCGGCATGTACTCTGCGACCACCCCGCGCAACGATCCCAGCCCGGCCAAGGGGCAGTGGGATCTTGACACTGCCAATCGCTATATCGCAGAAGCCTATGGTGGCTATCACATTGACGCCTTGAACGGAATCAACATCGACGCCGGAATTTTCTTGTCATACATCGGTCTGTTCAGTTATTACAACGCCGATAACTGGGCTTATCAGCCCTCCTATGTCTCTTCCAACACGCCGTGGTTTTTCGAGGGACTGCGGGTCCAGATTTTTCCCACTCCCCACTTGAAAATTGAGCCATGGCTAATCAATGGATGGCAGTCCTATGGTTCGGCCAATTCGAGGAAAGGATTGGGTGGGCAAATCAAGTGGACTCCCAGACCCTGGGTCAACATCATCTCCAACAATTACGGCCTGGGCCACGACGATCTCTATATACCGAATCGAGGCCGCGTCCATACCGACAACAGCATTGAGATCAAATATTTCGACCGACCGGGACAAAGGCTCGACAAGATGGCCTTCTCGTTCACCGGTGATCTGGGCTGCGAATTTGGCCCGAGCACGGCCACCTTAGCCGGCGTGAGCTGTTTCGGTGACAGGAAAGACGCGAAAGCGCAACCCAGCGCCAATTTCCCGCAGGGGGGAATCGATCCTAAGCAAAGCTTTGTCGGCTACATGTTTTACAACCGCATGTGGTTCAAGAAGGACACGTTCGGACTAACCCTCGGCGGCGGTCAAATTAACAATCCCGGGCGCTATCTGGTTCTGCTCCCGCCCATCAATGGAGAAACTGCACCCTCCGCGGCGATCAACTCGCCTTACTTTACCGAAAATCCTGGCGACCCGTTTAAAGCCTGGGATAGTTCGATAACTTTCGATTACATGCCGAAGCAATGGATTACTTTCCGCTGGGAGTACGACTATCGCCACGCGAGTGTGCCGTATTGGACGGGTCACGGCGGAATTACGCCGCCAGGATCCGGCGGAGTGCCTTATACGAACAATGGATCACCCCAATTCTTTGCCTGCAACGACGGGAATACGTCAGGGGCATTGACCCTTAGCGGCGCACAAACGGCCTGCGGGGCGCAAGGCAGCAGCGTATGGTTCCCCGATCTGCGGAGGGACGAGCATTTCATCGACATTGACATTCTAGTCAAATTTTGACGGTAGGTTCATAGCGGCTTGGGTTAGCGGCGTGTGAGGAGGCTAGTTTTGCAAGACATAATCTTCGTTGTAGTGGCAATAGTGTTTTTCGTAGTTGCGCTCGGTTACGTGCAATTCTGCGATCGAATTCGCTGAGGACTGTCACTTATGAATATTGAATCGATCATCATGTTGATTGTGAGCGCAGGATTGATGGTTTACCTGCTGTACGCGTTGCTGCGACCGGAGAAATTCTGACATGACAACCAATGGCTGGATACAGATCTTCGTATTTCTGGCTCTGATTCTGGCGATCACCAAGCCGCTCGGCGTATTCATGGCAAGAGTGTTCAGCGGCGAGCGAACTTTCCTCGATCCCGCGCTTC
>DATEBK010000006.1:0-5871 GCA_035287825.1 Terriglobales bacterium | reverse complement strand
AGCCAGAATCGTGTTCGACGGACGGTTGCCCTCGAACACCCGGTGCGGAACCAACCACTTTGGAGTGCCCTCTGCCGCGACCTGCTCCGGTGTCTTGCCGAAGGCCAGCGCTTCTGTCTGCGCGCAGACATTGGCGATCAGCATGTCGTGGTGCTGGCCGAGTGGATTGAGCGCCTTCGAAAACGCGATGAAGTCGCAGGGGATAAGTCTCGTGCCCTGGTGAATCAATTGATAGAAAGAATGTTGACCGTTGGTGCCCGGTTCTCCCCAATAAATTGGACCCGTGTCGTGCTTAACCTTTTTTCCTTGAAGCGTGACGTGTTTGCCATTGCTCTCCATTGTTAGTTGCTGGAGGTAGGCCGGGAAGCGCTTCAGGTATTGTTCGTAAGGCAAAACCGCGACGGTCTGCGCCCCGAAGAAATCGTTGTACCAGATCGACAGAAGACCCATCAGCACGGGCAGGTTCTGCCCGAAGGGAGCAGTGCGGAAGTGTTCGTCCATCTGATGGAAACCATTCAACATCTCCTGAAAATTCTCGGGACCAACCGCGACCATGGTCGACAGGCCAATGGCGGAGTCCATCGAGTAACGTCCGCCAACCCAGTCCCAGAACTCGAACATGTTGGCGGTATCGATTCCGAATTTGGCAACCTCGGCGGCATTCGTCGAAACCGCGACAAAATGTTTTGCCACCGACTTGTCGTCGCCGCCTAGCCCGGCGAGCGACCAATCCCGAGCCGTGTGAGCATTCGTCATCGTCTCCAGCGTCGTAAAAGTCTTCGAAGAGATTATGAACAGTGTTTCCGACGGGTCGAGGTCGCGGACGGCCTCCGCGAAATCGGTGCCATCAACATTCGATACGAAGCGGAACGTCATGGCTCGATCGCTGTAGTACCTCAGCGCTTCGTAGGCCATAACAGGGCCGAGGTCGGAGCCGCCGATGCCGATGTTAATCACGTTGCGAATGCGTTTGCCGGTGTGCCCCTTCCATTCACCACTGCGCAGGCGATTGGAGAAATCGGTCATGCGGTCGAGGACGGTGTGGACCTCAGGCACAACATTCTTTCCGTCGACGAAGATGGAACTGCCTCGCGGCGCCCGCAGGGCAACGTGCAAGACCGCTCGCTTCTCGGTGACGTTGATTTTCTCTCCGTGAAACATGGCATCAATTCGCGCCCGCAGACCAGACTCTTCCGCCAGCAGTAGAAGCAGGCGAAGCGTTTCATCGGTGACGCGGTTCTTGGAGTAATCGAGGTGAAGACCGACGGCGTCGACCGCCAAACGCTCACCGCGTTTCGGATCGTCCGCAAAAAGCTGCCGCAGATGCAGCCTCGAGACTGCTTTGTAATGTGACGCCAGAGCGCTCCAGGCGGTGTGTTTGATCTTCGGATGAATTGTCAATGCTTCGACCCTGGCTGCCATACCCATACTCCTTCAGAATTCGCGCGTTACTCTCGTGACCTTAGGTTCTTTGATTTAACTGGCCGCCTTTAGGGTTCCACTTTTGTTTGGCAATGCACTCTTCCAAGAAATCGCGGTCATCAAGTCTCGCCATGACTTCACAAAGGACACGGCTCCTTCGGTCTGGAGCTGTGCCGCCAAAGCATTAACGTCGATGCTCGCCTCGGCAAACTCCTCCAGCACTTCTTCGCGATTTCCGCCGTTCTGGATCACCCATTTTTCAGACTCTCAAGCCCATAGCTTGCCGCTCCAATCAACGCCGCGCGTGCCGTGATCAGATGAACAGGAATACGCTCCATCACATCTTTGAAGCGGCCCTTTTTCGTAAAGGCGTGCATAAATTCTGGCTGTTGCAGCACGCTCGAAAGATGTGTAGCCACGCCACCAGCCAGGTAGAGCGCACCTGTGGCGAGAACCTTCAGTGCTAGATTTCCCGCTTCGGCCCCGAGGATCGATACCAAGATCTCCACGGTTGCGTGGCACAATTCGTCGGGGTTTTGTGGGTCAAGCGCGGCGTCTACGATTGCCTTCGTGTGATCTTTGGCAGACGCGATCGATTGAGCGACTTCCGGCTTTTCCGGTATTTTCTCTTCGTCGCGAAGATATTCGTAAATGTTGGGGATGCCGATTCCCGAACATACGCGCTCGACTCCGACATGATCGAATCGCTTCAAGAGATACTCAAGCAAGCGAATTTGTCGTTGGTCCGTCGGTGCGAAATCGGAGTGGCCGCCCTCTGAACTGTGGGCCAGATACCGCGTACCATCCCAGGTCAGAAACGATTCGCCTAAGCCGGTACCCGGCGCGATGATCGCAATCGCTCCTTTTGCCACGGCATCGCCCTGGTTGAGTGTGATCAGGTCGGATGGCCGTAAGACTGGCACCGACCGGGCAACCGCCTCAAGATCATTCATCAAGTGGACTGAACGCAGCTTCAGCGCTGATTTGAGCGAGCCTTCGTCCATGACCCAAGGCAGGTTTGTCGTTTTCACATGGCCATCAATCACCGGGCCGGCAACATCAAAGGCTGCTGCGACGACTGGCAGATTGGTCTTGGAGAGAAACTCGGCCACGATAGCCTGCAGGCTGGGATAGTCGGCACTGTGAACCTCAGCCTGGGCCAATGGCGCATGGGGTCCGGATTCCTTTGAATAGATAGCCAGATCCGTCTTGGTGCCGCCAATGTCTCCTGCGATTAGCATTCTGAATTCTCCGTGCGTTCCTCATCAGCCTGCCGCGTACCGTTCGCTGTTCGGCTTCGACCCGCTGAGCCCGTAGTGCAGGATGTATAAGTAGCAGATCACGGGCAGGATGAACGCGTGGTGAATTCCGACACGGTCCGCAATGACCCCCTGAAGCACGGGCAGAATAGCGCCGCCTACAATGGCCATGTTCAGCAGGCCCGATCCATTTCCTGTCAAGGGACCGAGTTCTGCGACTCCCAGGCTGAAAATGGTCGGGAACATGATTGAGTTGAAGAGCCCGACCGCGAGAATCGTCCACATCGCCGTATGGCCGCTCAGGAGCATGGAAGAAATGACCAGCGTGGCGGCAAAGATCGCGCACAGGGCAAGCGACTTCCCAGGCTTGAATCTCCGCAAGAGTCCCGCGCCCAGAAAGCGTCCAACCATGGCTCCGCCCCAGTAGAACGAAACAAATCCTGCCGCGGTCTTTGGCGAAAAGCCCGCGATGTCAGGCACTTCGAAATAGTTCACGAGAAAACTTCCGATGGAAACCTCTGCACCAACGTAGGCGAAGATCCCTATCGCGGCCAAGACAAGATTGGGATGCTTCCAGATCGAGTCGCTGACATTCTCGCCGCGATGGTAAGCCGCATGGTCGATTTTTGGCAGCTTGAACGTACCGATCAGGACCGCCAACAATATCAGCGCTACACCAATGACGGCGTATGGCAGCTTCACCGAGGCCGCCTGTTGTACGCGGTAAGCCTGGAGAGCTTGCGGCGTCAGTTGCTGCAACTGTTCGATCGCCAGTGGCGCCGCGCTCAGGATGAGCAGCCCCCCAATTTTCGGGGCGATGGTGGTGCCCAGCGAGTTGAACGCCTGGGTCAGATTGAGCCGGCTCGACCCCGTTTCAGGTTTGCCCAAGACGACCACATAAGGATTCGCCGCCACTTGCAGCCCGGTAATGCCCATCGCGAGAATGAGGAGCGCGGTCAGGAACAACGGGTACGAAGCAGCGGACGCCGCTGGCAGGAACAAGAATGCCCCGAGCGCCATGGTCACCAATCCGACCACCATGGCCCGTTGATAACCAATGAAATTCACGATTCGCGACCACGGCACGGAAAACAGGAAGTACGCGGAAAAAAATGCAAACTGGACGAGCATGACTTTCGCGTAACTGAGGTCGAAGATCGACTTCAGATGTGGCACAAGAATGTCATTCAGGCAGGTCAAAAAACCCCACATAAAGAAGAGGGTAGTAACGACGACCAGAGGGCGCGTGTAGTTGGGGGACTCCAGCACGACTGGCGCGATTTGGGAGCGACTAGAATCAGGAATAATTTCTCGAAATGCCATTTTCCCCTTCCTCAATCGGGATTCGATGCCGCGAGTTGACTCCCTGCCGTAGCTTGATGCTCTTGCTGTGCCCGTGGTTTCCTGAGAGCTACCACCAATGCTCAGCCTGTACGCCAAATGTTAACCCACTCGTTCGATTCTCGAAGGGCACGCCGCCCACAAAGCCGCGGAACCCGTTCGACCAGTTGGCATAGGTCGCGAACGCGCGCAATACCGGACGGCCGAAGAATTTTCTATCCGCTCCGATTTGCGGCGCGATTGTGCATTTGCGCAGCCAGCCATCGTATGACCCGGGAAGATGGGTGTGATCGAAGCCGCAATCGCCCGTCAGCGAGAGGTGTTTGGTGAAGAAGACTTCCGGCCTCACGCCAAACGATGCCCACTGCACCCAGCCATGCTGCGGGTTGCCGTCTTTGGTCCGCTGAAAAACGAAGATGGGCATAACCGCAAATTTGTCGTTCGGTTGAAGGACCAGTTGATCGGTGTATAGAAGCTGTCTTGTGTAATTGATGTACGGCGTCGGGTTCGGAATCGTCGTGCCGTTCCCGGGATTACTGAAGTTGCTCGCGGCTCCCGTCCCGTACTGGAACATTGACGTGTGATACCCACCGTGCCACTCTAATCGCTGATGTTTGAACCCGAAGGCGTAGCCATCGCTGGTGGGAATTGCGGTGCCAGGGGTTAGGCCGGTAAGTGTGGTTGATGTTACGATGCCGCCTTTTGAAGTTGCATAATCGAACCATACACCAAACAGACCAAAAGGCGCCTTCACGTCATAGAGACGCGCATCGATGTTGCTCTTGGCCAAGTTGCCGTTTTCGGTGATGATGTCGGGCCGCGCCGTGTTCAGGAAGGCCACTGCCAACTTGCCGATGCCAACATTCAAGTCTTCGATCCCGCCGCCGTATCCGCTCATGTCGAGCGGGTAGAAATCGTCGCTGTCAACGTGCTGCCGGCGGTAGTATCGTTCGCCCACCCAAAACTTCGCGTCAGGCTGGCTCTCGAAAACATTTCCTGCTTGAATGAAGGCCTCGCGGAAGCGGTATTGATCCGCGCCTGCGGCATCGCCGACAGGAGCATAGTTCTCAGAGTTCGAAGTGTTAGCTTCAATCATGAACTCGCTCCTGAACCAGGCCCTGTCGGAATTGTGATCCGGGTTGACCCAGTTATTGACGAGAATCAATTCCGCATAGGTTTCAGCTTCATTTCCCAGGCGATACTTGGCCTCAGCTCCAGGCGCCTCAAACGCAACCTGTTGGCCGCCGACGCTATTCAGACCGTAACCAGAGCGAACGTAACCGTGAAACTCAAAGGTACCGACCTTCTGCTGTAGTTTTTCAATGTCTTGGTCGGCCTCTTTCAACAAGTCATAGGTTGGCTCGGAAGCCACCTGGCCTTGAAATTTTGCCCCCACCTGATCGGATTCTAAGAGACCAGTCTTTCGCACTTCCTGAGCAGCCAGTTCTGCCGTTGAGACCGTCGCCTTTTTGGGTTTTGCGCTTTCTTCCTTCTCTTTCGCAGTCTCTTGTTCCCTGGACGTCTTCTCTTTTTCGATCTCCTGTTGCAGAGCTGTAATCCGCTGCTCCAGGTCGTGCGTGGTCGTCTCATACTGCTGTTTCAGTTGCTCCAGTTGCTGCTGCAACGGATCACTTTGCTGGCCGGCGGCCACCACGCTTGCGAAAGATAGGATTACGCCGCAACCGAGAGACCTCTTCAGGCGCTGCTGTCTCCAATGTTTTTGATACGCGACAATCATTTCTTTGTTCCTCAACCTCATGTCTTGCAGCCAAAACATTCGGGCAGCGCCTGTTCACTAAGCATTCGCGATTCCACTCGGGTTCGTTATTCGCGAATTGGAGTCGCGTGC
>DATEBK010000005.1:0-7334 GCA_035287825.1 Terriglobales bacterium | reverse complement strand
GAACCCAGGAGCAAGGGCACGGGCCGCTGAAGTTCGCGGCGGCGACATGTAAAGTGCAGCTTTCATTCTTATGACTCATAAAGTAACTCTTATTCCCGGCGACGGCATTGGTCCTGAAGTTGTCCAGGCCGCCGTTCGCATTCTCGAAGCTACCGGCGTCAAATTTGAATGGGAGAGTTTTGCTGCTGGCGCGGAAGCGTTTGAGAAATATCATGAGTACATTCCCAAGGAACTGAGCGCATCGATCGAGCGTACCCGCGTCGGGCTGAAGGGGCCCGTGACTACGCCGATCGGGGGCGGTTTCGCCAGCATCAACGTCGAACTGCGAAAGCGCTTTGAGCTGTTTGCGAATTTTCGGCCGATCCGAAACCTGCCGCATATTCCCACTCGCTACCCTGGTGTCGACCTGATCGTGGTGCGCGAAAATACCGAAGGGCTTTATTCCGGTATCGAACACGAGGTGGTTCCTGGAGTGGTTGAGAGCCTCAAAATCATTACTGAAAAGGCTTCCACTCGCATTTCGCGTTTCGCCTTTGAATACGCACGCAAGAACCAGCGCAAGAAGGTCCATTCCATTCACAAAGCCAACATTATGAAACTTTCCGATGGATTATTTCTGCGCTGCTCGCGTAACGTCTCGAAGGAATATCCCGAGATTACTTATGGCGAGCACATCGTCGACAATACCTGCATGCAATTGGTAATGAATCCCTATCAGTACGATATGTTGCTGATGGAAAATCTTTACGGAGACATTCTTTCCGACCTGTGCGCGGGGCTGGTCGGCGGCCTCGGCCTTGTGCCGGGCGCGAACTTTGGCCACGAATGTGCAATTTTTGAAGCGGTGCACGGTTCCGCGCCTGACATCGCCGGGAAAGACATCGCGAATCCCACGGCTGTGTTGCGGTCGGCGCTCCTTATGCTGCGGCATATCGGCGAACATGAGGCAGCATTGAAAATCCGCAATGCCATTGACGAGGTCTATCGCGACCGCACCAAACTGACCCGTGACGTTGGCGGCACGGCGGGAACTTCAGAGTTCGCGGATGGGATTATTCGCGCGATGGAAGTGCAAAGTGCGGCAGCGCTTGAGGCGCAGCCGAACCCGTAAACAGACGGACCGGTATATCCGCTTGTCTGGCTGTTGTTTGTTACACTGTTGCGTTTCGAGAAAGTGCTGTGCGCTCTTTCTCACGGGGGCCATTTTGAAAGGCATCGAAATTCCATATCATCGCGGACTGCACCTCTTTGCCGTCTTCGTCGTTTGCGCCACGTTTGTTCTGATTATGGCGGGCGCGCTGGTGACGAGCAACGATGCCGGACTCTCTATTCCCGACTGGCCGCGATCGTTCGGCTCATTTAGCGTACCGCCGTTGCACGGAGGGGTCCAATATGAGTGGAGCCATCGTGCGATTGCCGGGTCGATCATACTGCTGACGATTTCACTATCCACGTGGACATTCTTTGGGGATGGCCGCCGTTGGATGAAATGGCTGGCCGCCGCCGCCCTCGGTACCGTGATCACTCAGGCAATTCTTGGTGGCCTGACGGTATTGCTGTTGCAGCCACCGTGGGTTTCATCGGCGCACGCCGGGGTAGCGCAGACGTTTTTCTGTATTGCAGTTTCGATCGCGGTCTTTACCGGACGCCGCTGGGTCGAAGAACAGCCACGAGCCGACTTCGACCAGCGCCGACCAGCGCTTTTCACGCTGACGTTGCTGTCGATCTTTGTGCTTTACGTACAATTGATCTTAGGCGCGATGTTCCGTCACCACGGAATGAGTTGGTGGCCGCACGTGATCAATGCCGCCGTTGTCGCAGTCGTTCTCGTCTGGACTGCGGTCCGTGCCATCACTTCTTACCCGGAGGTTGAGGCTGTGCGGCGTCCCGCGATCGGCATGCTCGGACTGATGGTCGCGCAACTCTGCCTTGGATTTCTCGCCTTTGTTACACGCGTGATGTGGGGCAGAGACGCGGCGCAGCCCGAATTGCCGATGGTGATCGCAACCGTATCGCATGTCGCCGTCGGAGCGCTGTTGCTCGCGACTACTGTGGTCCTGGCGATCCAGGTGTGGCGCCACGTTCCGGTGGCTTTCGAGGAGCGCGCACCGGGACGAGACCAGAAGACGGTGGCGGCGTAAGAGGCACTTACTCGCCAGAGGTGTCATGCGGGTGATAATCCCCGGGTTCCCGGCGTAGAATATCTTGTGACTCCGAACTCAGCTGCCATCGACTTCCCTTCCCCGGCTCAGGTTCCCGAATCTACGAATAAGCCCATCATTGCCGTGCGCGATATTGTTCATCGCTATCGGGACCGCACAGCCCTCAACGGCGTTTCTTTCGACGTTCAACCCGCGGAACTCTTCGGCTTGCTCGGCCCGAACGGCAGTGGAAAGACTACGCTGTTCCGGATTCTATCCACCTTGATGGTGCCGACTTCGGGGCGCGCCACGATCGCCGGCCTAGATGCCGTCCGTCAAGCCGGAGCTTTGCGCCGCCGCATTGGCGTCGTTTTCCAGGCGCAGAGTGTCGATCCGAAACTTACCGCCTATGAAAACCTTTGGCATCAGGGACATCTTTACGGTCTGCGCGGATCGGACTTGAAGAAGCGAATCACCGAAATTCTTGCCCGCGTAGGATTGCTTGATCGACGCGGCGATCGGCTGGAAACATTCTCAGGCGGGATGCAGCGCCGCATCGAGCTTGCCAAAGGACTTCTTCACCATCCCGACGTTCTGTTGCTTGACGAGCCGACCACCGGGCTCGATCCCGGCGCCCGGCACGACTTGTGGCAATACCTTCAGATTCTCCGCGATCAGGAGCATGTTTCGGTGATTGTTACAACGCACCTGATGGAAGAAGCGGAGCGCTGTGACCGGCTCGCCATCTTGAATGAAGGGAGTCTAGTGGCGCTGGGAACGCCCGAAGATCTGACGCGCGAGATCGGTGGCGATGTTATTTTGCTCGAAGCGCGGGATCCGCAGAATTTGGCCGATCGCATTCGCAGCAAGTTTCACGTTGATGCGGCCGTCATGGACAACAACATTCGCCTCGAAATCGAAAACGGACATCGCTTCGTTCCGGACGTGGTCGAGGCGTTCCCGGGGGAAATTCAATCGCTCAGCGTAAGCAAGCCTACGCTCGAAGACGTTTTCATTCATCGGACCGGACACCGGTTCTGGAGCGAAGATACCGAAGGAAACCTGGAAGACGGAAAGAAAAACGCAAAGAAAAAAGCCTCCAGGAAGAACCGACGCTAAGGCGTTTGTTTCTTTGCCGGCGGCGTGGGCGCCGACAGCAACTCCACAAACATCTTGTAGAACCTCTCCTTATCCAAGTCGAACTGCACTTCCACCGGCTGCATGTCGCGATGAGGCCTGTCGTGATCTGACCAGCTGAGGGTATCGCCGTAGCCGGCACCACGATCGAGATCCACATTCAGATAGCGAATTTCTTTCTTTGTGATCAGGCTTGGATCCAGCCACGCCGCCGAGGCGAGCTCGTCCCACAGATAGTTGAAAGTGCCTCGCAATCGCGCATACTTACCGATGTATTGCGCTGCCGGCGAGTTGCTCGCCTTGATCTTGTCGATCAGATCCTGGGTCATCGCGGTTTTCACGGAAACATCGACCGGGGTGCAGACGATCTTCTTCCACGGCGCGCGCAGGGTAATGCGGGCGGCCTCGGGATCAAACCAGAGATTGAATTCGTGGCGGGGATTGTTCGCAAACTCGGGATCGGCGGTAAAGGGATTCAAGCTCGCGCCCATGAATACCAACTCCTTCGCCAGACGAGGGAATTCCGGGTCGATAGTTATGGCGAGCGCAAGATTCGTCATCGGGCCACCTTCGTAGATGGTGATCTCATGCGGATACTTCCGCACCATGCGCACGAGAAAGTGAGCGGCATCTTCATCGGCGGGTTTGGTTGTGGGCATACCTTCCGGCATCGCACCGAGTTCGTGCGGTGCGTGATAGTACTTAGGAGTCCATGCGCCAAGCCAGGCGACAAAACCGTAGCGCTCTTCCCACTGCTCGGTATCTTGTTTCGTTCTGACCAGGGGATTTTCGGCTCCTGGAACGACGGGAATGTCGGTGCGTCCGATGAGTTCGAGCATGCGCAGAGTGTGCGCGACTTCTTCTGTCAGCCACTGATCTCCGGTGACCACGGTGATCCCGAGAACTTCGGTCTGCGGGGACTGGATAAGAAGCAGAATCGATTGTTGGTCGGTGCCAGCGGGGCCGGCGGCGTCCTGATCGATAATGACCTTGCGCTTGTTTTCATGGGATGGCTGCGCTGGAGAAGCCAAACAACTTGTTAGAATTACGGCTGCTATCACAGCAAGAGCGCGGAGTCGGCCCAACTTCATTCGTACACCTCGTGAACTTGTTCTAGACAAATCAGTTTAGCCATCGCACGGAGAGCGTGCCATTGTAAAACTAATTGTTACCGATTGGTAGGAAGCATGAACCGCAAGACTTGGGCCGCACTCTACGTTACTGCGATGACGATTACGCTTGGTTCGCTCCGGGGGCAAACCCAAGAGCCGACGGGCGGCGCGATTGTGAAAGGATATGTCCGCGACTCGGTCGGCCGGCCCTTAGCGAACACAACTGTAACCTTGCGGCTTGCAACCGAGGCGCAGCCTCCGCCCACACCTCCGGCCATTACGCACGCTGATTCCGCCGGAGCGTACCGCTTCGCGTCGCTTCCAGCAGGCGCCTACACCCTGCGCGCGGAAATGAGCGGCTACGAACCGGCGATCGTCCGCCGCGTGGTCCTGGCCAGGAAAGAAATGCGGACGATTGATCTCACGCTGGTTCCTATTCAATCTCTTGTGAAATCTCCGGCAAAATCCTCTGATCCTCCTGCATTCTTTGACGAACCGCAGTTTACGGTTGCCGGCGTGACGCAAGCCGCGAATCCCGGAGGACATGGATCTGATACCGTGCTTCGGACCACCGAAGCGCTGGTGAAAGCTACCGCTTCACTCAGCAATGATCCTGAAAAGCACGCGGGCGACGCTGGGGCCCCGAATGCCGCTGCAACGGAAAGTTCTTTGCGCGAAGCGGTGGCGATCCATCCTGACGATTCTCAGCTTCATCGGCGACTGGGGGATGTCGAGGAAAAGCTTGGCCATCCGCTGGAGGCGGTGCGGGAGTATCAGCGCGCAGCGGAGCTTGATCCCAGCGAGCCGAATCTGTTCGATTGGGGAACTGAGCTTCTGGCACATCGCGCGCTGGAGCCGGCGGCGGAAGTCTTCACCAAAGGCCATCGCTTGTTTCCAAAGTCGGCGCGAATGCTGGTGGCGCTCGGCGTTGCGCAATACGCGCAGGGCTCTGACGATCAAGCGGCGCGGGATCTGCTGAAGGCATCAGAACTGGCGCCCGATAATCCAACTCCGTATTTGTTTCTTGGCAAAATGCAGAGCGTGCAGGGTGCTCCGTTAGAAGGAGCGGTAGAGGCGCTGGCTCGGTTCGTACAGCTTCATCCCGATAACGCCTGGACCAACTACTATTACGCCGTTGGCTTGTGGAAGCAGGGGCTTGAAGATCCATCGGCAAGTGCTGTGAATCTTGCAGCAGCAAATGGCAGGCAGACTACTGAAGATTCGGCACACGTCGAGAACCTGCTGCTAAAGGCGGTGCAGCTCGATCCGAGGCTCGCAGCGGCACATCTACAGTTGGGAATTCTGTATTCGCAGCGAGGAGATTTTGGGCGAGCGATTGCCGAGTATCAGCAGGCGATCGAAGTGAGCTCCGTCGAGACGGAGGAGGAGTCAAGCAGTCCGGATTTAGAGGAGACCCGCGCCGAGGCCCACTATCGGCTGGCGCAAGCTTATTTGCGAATCGGAAAGAAATCTAAAGCTCAAGCGGAACTTCAGCTTCATACCGATCTAGTCAAGAAAACAAAAGAAAAAGAAGCGCGACAGCAGCGGGAGATTCAGGAGTTTGTGATCTCGCTACGCGGGCAGAATTCCGGTTCGCAATAATGTCCGAGCTACAAGGGCAGACTGAGCGAGTGCTCAGCCTGCCTGGAGAAAAGCACGGCTAGAATTTCAGTTTCAAGGCGAACTGAATCAAGCGCGGATTGTTCACCGTGTTGTTGATGACTCCGAAACTGGACTGCGTGCCTATGTCCTGTTGCCCGGTGCCGCCAATACCACCCATGAAGTACTGCGGATGGTTGAACAGGTTGAAGAACTCCGCCTGGAATTGCAGACCCATCCCCTCGCGGAACGTAATTGGAAAATCCTTGATCAAGGAGAAGTCGGCATTTACGAAGCGCGGACCGTAAAGCGGAGCACGCACATTGGTGCCCAGTTCCCCGGTGGGAGCGCTTTCAAACGCACAGCCATTAAACCATGCCGACAAAGTATGGATTTGGGCCGGGGCGATACCCAGAAGCGGGCTGCCGGGTATCGCTTGGCCGACGAGATAATGGCACTGTATGTTCGAATTCGTAGCGACCGGTCCGGGGACCTCGGGGTTGCTAATTTCGTTAGGACGGTCAAAAGTAAATCCGTTGTACGAGAAAAATGTTTCTGATGGGTTCGTGCTGTCGACGACGAATAGCGGGAATCCAGAGGTAGCCCTCAGGATGAGGTTCGTCTGCCAATTTCCCAGAATCGCGTTGGGGATTCCACTCCACCCGCCGCCATAGGCCTTGCCTTTTCCAAAGGGCAGCTCATAGAGGATGCTGGCGGTAAAGCTGTCGTTCAAATTGAGCTGAGACAAGCCCCAATCCAATTTCGCTGTTCCGGGCAGCGGATAGTAGAGCGCGCCGGGATTGGTGCCCAATCCGTCGGGAAAACCGGAGTCAAAGGTACGCGACCAGGTGTAGCCCAACAAGGCGTAAAGACCGTGGCGTGCGCTCTTGGTTTCAGCTTTTATCTGAAGCGAGTCGTAGCGGGCAGAGCCAACGCTATTGTTGGCGGCAACGGTTTGATAGGGCTCTGCATAGGGGAACTCCGGGCCGCAGCCCAGCGTGTAGCCCTGAACTACTCCGCACGCTGAAGGCTGATTAAGATTTTCGTTGACCTGGCTCACTAAAATGTGGGTACTGCGGGAACCGGCATACCCAACGGTCAGCACTATGTTCTCAGGAAGCTGACGCTCCAGGTTGAGGTTGTACTGTTCGATCATGCCCTGTTTGAAATTTCGGTTCATGGACTGAATGGTTCCGGTATATAACGTCGGATTCACGGGGGCGTTGTAGATTGCGCCGCCCGGAACGTTAATCGTCGAGGGAGTTCCGGCCGGCAGCAGGAAGCCACCCGACAAGGAACCGGACGCCTGGCCATAGGTCAGACAGAAAGTGCAAGGATCCACTTC
>DATEBK010000004.1:0-5687 GCA_035287825.1 Terriglobales bacterium | reverse complement strand
CAGTAACAACGCCGTTGACGGAAGCCGTTTCGGTATCCAGCGCGGCGATTGCATCGCCGTTTACGTTGACGGTTTGCGATGCAGAACCGATATCGAGGGTTATGTTGACAGCGTTAGGCTGCTCGGGAATCAGTTGGAGGTCATCGATGCGTTTGTTCTGGAAGCCCTTCATCGAAACTTCCAACCGAAAAACGACGGAGGCAGGCAGCGCGTTGAAGTTGAACACGCCGTTGGCGTCGCTGGTGCGGACTTGCTTTTCGTTGGTGGCAGGGTTGGTCAGGGTGAGAGTGGCGCCAGGAATCACGGCGCCCGTCGAATCGGTGACAACGCCTTGGATGGAGGTCCGATACTGGGCTTGAGTTAACGCGGTCAAGGCAAGAATGCTCACGACCAGCAGCACGACGCGGACTGCCAAACTGAAACGCCTCATGGGGTCTCCTAAAGATCAAGAATGCGTGAAGTCTGACGCGGACTTCGATGATTTGTAAACTTCTACTAAATCGCTTTTTCAGAGATTTAGTAAAAGATTCGCCGCCTGCTTATAACATGCCAGAATTTGCGGAGTCAAGGGATTTAGGCAGGACAGAACTGCTTCGCATGTATCTATGGAAATGCAGAGGCGGGTATGAAAAACGATAGGGCTTCTAAGACCTGTGTCTTCCAGTGAGAGGCCGCACGGCGGGGGCGGGAGCTGTGGTTTCTCGTATGATCAGCTCGGGTTCGACGGTGTGTTTGCTGTGCAGATCGGAACCTGGTCGGTTAATACGCTTCAGGAGGATCTCGGCGGCGATGCGCCCCATCTCGCGCAAGGGTTGGCGAACGGTGGTCAAGGCCGGATTTTGGAAAGCGGCACTCTGAATGTCGTCAAAGCCGACGACGGACACGTCCCCGGGAACGTTGAGGCCGGACTCGCGAAGCGCGCGGATCGCACCCATGGCGGAGATGTCGTTAAAGGCAAAGAGAGCGGAGAACGGTTCTCCCGAAGCCAGCAACATTTTGGTGGCCATGTGCCCGAGTTGAGGAGACGGCGAATCGCCCTCAAGTTGCGCGACGAGGCGAGGATTGATGACCGAGCCGTTCCTGGTGAGACCCAGATGACTTGCGACGCGTTCGATGCTAGCCCAGCGCACTGCCGTGTCAGAACTGAACTCTTGACCCTTGATGAATGCGATCCGGCGGTGACCGAGGTGAAAAAGGTGCCTCAGCGCAAGCTCCGCAGCACGCGAGTGGTTGAGGACGATGTTGCTGACGCCTTTGACGTCGTTGTGCCCGGACACGGTGACCACGGGCACGGAGAGGTTGAGACGCCAGGGAGTGTCAACGGCGATAAGGCCGTCAACTGAGCGTTCAACGAAGATGTTGGGGTATTCGTCGATGAGATCCGGGCGGTGCCGATGGCTGGCGACAAAGTAGAAATAACCTTCCTGCAGGAGGTAATCTTCGACGCCGCTCATGACGGAAGCGGAATAGCCGTCGCTAACTTCGGGCACGATGACGCCAATGGTAAAGCTGCGCTGCGTGCGGAGGGAGCGGGCAAGGAAGTTGGGACGGTACTTGAATTTGCGGGCGGCGGCGAAGATGCGATCTTTGGTGTCCTGCGGGATGGAGTCGGCGACGGGGGAACGGTTGATGACAAGGGAGACGGTGGCCGGGGATAGGGCGAGATGCTCCGCCAGGTTTTTCAAACTCATGGGTTTGCGGGCGGCGCGCCCGCTGATATCGCCGTCCGCCTTTGGCTTTCTTGTGCTCACGGAGCGAAGTCTCGCACAAGGAAATGGCGCGAGCAAGCGAAGATATTGGACGAAGTTGAGCGCGGCTATTGACATCGGCGGCAAAAGCGTATTTCATACATGGCGTTGACGATTAACTAATGCGATTTAGTGGAGGGCATGACAATGTCGCAGCGAGGCGTTAGCTCATGTTGCTCCCGGTACGAGGCGCAGTGATCGATCATTCAATCCGGGCGGCGCTGCGAGCCTACTTGACGTTCAAGAGCTCTCTTCTTCGACTTTTACCTGTATTTTTTCTGGCAGTTTGCGCTATCGCCAATTCACCGTCATGGGCACAGGTCGCGCCGACTGAGGCCGTGGGCCCGGGGGGTACGATTGCGGACCCGAGTCTTGATGCCAGGGTGGAATCTATTTTGCGCGGGATGACGCTGGACGAAAAAGTTGGACAACTGGTGCAATATTCGGCGGGTCAGGCCACGGGACCGGGGACGGGGCGAGACGATTACGAAGACATGATCGCCAAAGGGCAGATTGGATCGCTGCTCAATGTGATCGATCCCCGGCAGATCACGGCCTATCAGCGGATTGCGATGGAAAAATCCCGCCTGCATATTCCCATTCTTTTTGGGCTCGACGTGATCCACGGTTTCCGGACGGAATTTCCGATTCCTCTAGGGTTGGCTTCTACTTGGGAGCCGGCGATCGTAGAAAAGGCGTCACATGTAGCGGCGGCGGAAGCTTCGGCGACAGGGATTCGCTGGACCTTCTCGCCGATGGTGGACATTGCGCGCGACGCGCGCTGGGGCCGGATCGCGGAGGGAGCGGGCGAAGATCCATATCTGGGCTCGGCCATGGCAGCGGCATATGTGAGGGGATATCAGGGTGCACGGCTGGATGCTGCGGACAGCATTGCGGCGTGCGTCAAGCATTATGTCGGCTATGGAGCAGCGGAAGCTGGGCGGGATTACAACACGACGGAAATTTCCGAGCACACGCTGCGAGAGTTTTACCTCCCCCCATTTCACGCTGCAGTCGATGTGGGGACAGCCACGTTGATGAGTGCGTTCAACGCTTTGAACGGCGTCCCATCCTCGGCGAATCCGTTCACGTTGACGGAGGTGTTGCGGAAAGAATGGGGATTCAAGGGATTCGTCGTCAGCGACTGGTCCTCGATCGGAGAACTGGTGGCACATGGAATTGCGATCGACGGTGCCGCGGCAGCGCGTAAGGCATTCACGGCGGGTGTGGATATGGATATGGTGAGCAGTCTGTATCACGACCACCTTGCAGAGTTCGTGAGAGCGGGCGTAGTGGCCGAGACCGAAATAGATGAGTCTGTTCGCCGCGTTCTACGGGTTAAGCTGGCGCTGGGCCTATTCGAACATCCCTATGTCGAAGAAGGGCGCTCGGAGCGAGCGTTTTTCTTGCCTGAGAGTTTGGAACTGGCGCGCAGAGCCGCCGAACGATCGATTGTTTTACTTAAGAACGACCTTGCGAAGAACGCACCAGGTGGCGCAGGGCAAACGTTGTTGCCGATATCGCCACAGGTAAAAACGATTGCATTGATCGGGCCTCTGGCCGACGATCCGTCGCACCCCGAGCATCTGGACACCACCCTGAGGCCGAAGAATGGCGGCGTGTTATTTCCGGCGATGCTGGCCGAGCATGTCGGGGCAAGCCACGTTTTGCGCTTTAAGGGCGCTGGGATTCTCGATGGCACCGACGCGGAGATCGCGGAAGCGGTGGCCGGAGCCATGCGCGCCGATCTCGTGATTCTCGCGCTGGGCGAATCTCCGGAGATGAGTGGTGAAGCGGCGTCGCGAGCACATCTAGGATTGCCAGGGCGACAGCAGGAATTGCTGGAAGCAGTTGTCGCGACCGGCAAACCAGTGGCGTTGATTTTGTTCAGCGGGCGACCGCTGACATTGCCATGGGCCTTTGAACATGTGCCGGCGGTGCTAGAGGCGTGGTTTCCTGGGACCGAGGGCGGCGCTGCGCTCACGCGGATTTTATATGGAGATGTAATCCCCAGCGGGAAATTAGTGGTGAGTTGGCCGCGAAGCGTGGGACAGGAGCCTTTGTACTACAACGCTTTGAGCACGGGACGTCCGGCAGCAGAGGTGGATCTCACGCATCCTCCTCACGACACCGGCTCCAAGTACGTTTCGCGCTACATTGATGAGCAAAACACGCCGCAGTTTCCGTTCGGGTACGGGCTCTCGTACACGACGTTCGACTACGGGGCAACGAGGGTGAGCAAGGCGCAGGTCAGTGCCGCAGAACTGAACCGGGCGCTGGCGGCGCGGACAAAGGCGGCGGCGTTGAGCGTGGAGGCAACAGTAACCAATACAGGCTCTCGTGCGGCCGAAGAAACGATTCAACTGTACGTTCGTTTGGTGGGAACGAGCACGGCGCAACCAGTGCGGGCGTTGAAGGGATTCCAGCATGTGATGTTGGCGGCGGGAGAGACGAAAATAGTGAAGTTTGAGCTAGGTTCTGAGGCATTGGCTATCTGGAACGCGAGCAACCAATTCGCGGTCGAACCGGCGAAAGTGACGGTGTGGATTGGCCCTGATTCCGTCCGGGGCACGGGCGCTCCGCTGACTGTGCTGCCTTAGGAATGGTTGCGCGCTTCTCGATTTTGCGGCGCAATCAAGAAGCGAGGAGAATGCCAAGAAACAGGAAAGGCACCATGTAAATCGCCAAGGCCTTCGGGGCGGCCTCGACTTAATTCAACGATTCCTCGTCAGGCTTTCGATCCGGGGTTCAATACGAAATAAAATTACGCGGACAAGAATCAAATGACCTACTCTCGCCGTCTGTCGTTAGTCCTTCTGCTCGTTTTCTGTTCGCTGGGAATTGTTGGCGGGCAGGTTTCGCAGGGTGTCGCCCCTCTTGACAGGATAATCGTGGATGCCCGCGCACCGGGACAAACGTTTCCGCACTTCTGGGAGCAGATGTTCGGCTCGGGCCGCGCGATTCTTACGCTGCGCGAGAGCTATCGTAGCGACCTGCGCGAAGTGAAGAAGATCACCGACTTCCGCTATGTGCGGTTCCACAACATTCTGCACGACGAGGTCGGCGTTTACGATGAAGATGAGCATGGCAATCCTATTTACAACTTTTCGTATGTGGACCAGATCTATGACGGACTGTTGAGCAATGGCGTGAGGCCTTTTGTCGAGATTAGCTTCATGCCTAAGAAGCTTGCGTTACGGCAGGACGTACATCCGTTCTGGTACAGGCAGATCGTTTCTCCGCCCAAGGACTACAAGAAATGGGACGCCTTGATACGGGCTCTCGCGCAGCACATGGTCGATCGCTACGGTATCGAGGAAGTGGCGCAGTGGTATTTCGAGGTCTGGAACGAGCCCAATATTGATTTTTGGTCCGGCGACCCAAAGCAGGTGACATACTTCGAGCTTTATGACCACACCGCATTGGCGCTGAAATCGGTGAGTCCGCGTTTGCGGGTCGGCGGGCCTTCATCGTCATCGGCGCACTGGGTCGACGACTTTCTTCGGCATACCGTGGCGGCGAATATACCGACCGATTTCATTTCCAGTCATGGCTATGGTGACGACACGGTCGAGGATCTGTTCGGTACTCATGAAAATATTCCGATGGAAGAGCGCGTATGCCGGGCGATCAGGAAAGTGCACGATCAGATTGCAGCCTCGGCGCGGCCGGACGTTCCGCTGATGTGGACGGAGTGGAATGTGCCCTCGTTTGGGCGGTTACATGCGCGCGATACAGAGTATGTGGGTGCCGCCCTGGCGGACGACATTCGTCAGTGCGATGGCCTAGTCGACATGATGTCGTTCTGGACATTCAGCGATGTCTTCGAGGAAAACGGGCCCAAGCGCGTTCCGTTTGATGGTGGATTCGGGCTGATGGCGATGGGCGGGATCCGCAAGCCGAGCTACGCCGCGTTTGCTCTGCTGCACAAGCTTGGCG
>DATEBK010000003.1:0-9321 GCA_035287825.1 Terriglobales bacterium | reverse complement strand
TGGCCGGCGGACTGGGCGTCTTTTAATTCCAGTTTCACATCGGTTGAGCCGGTGGCTTTGATGAAATCCATCAGATACTGGGCGTTGAAACCGATAGCCATGGGATCGCCGTCGTAGGTGACTTCGATGGTGTCTTCGGATTCTCCGGTTTCGGTGGAGGATGCGGAGAGTTTCAGTTCACCTTTTTCGAGGCGGAGGCGGACGGCGCGGGAACGCTCGTCGGCGAACTGGGCGACGCGGGCGATGGCGGCTCCGAGCTCATCGCCGTGCAGGGCGATCGACTTGGAGATATCTTTGGGCAACACGGCCTCGTAGTTGGGGAATTGTCCGGTGAGCTGGCGCGAGGTGAGCAGGCGCGGGCCGACGCGGAAAAAGAGAGTGGACTCGTCTTTGGCGAAGTCGATGGTTTCGACATCTGAGTCGAGAAGCGATTTCAATTCGTCCATCGCTTTTTTGGGGATCAGGGTTTTCATTTCGCCGGAAACGCCTTCAAACTTTTCTCCGGCGCGTTCGACGTGAGCGAGACGATGGCCGTCGGTAGCGACCATGGTGATGGATTCGGGCTTGAGGACCATCAATGCGCCGTTGAGGGTGTAGCGGGATTCTTCGCTGGCGATGGCGAAGCCGGTTTTTGAAATCATGGAACGAAGGACGGCGGCGGGAATTTTGATGGCTCCGGCAGCGGGAAATACGGGCAGGCCGGGGAAGTTCGACTTTGCCATGCCGACCATTTTTGTATTGGAGCGTCCGCAGCGAATGCTGACCCAGTGATTCTCAAGCAGCTTGATGGTGATGTCGGCGTCAGGGAGAAGTCTGACGTAGTCGTAAAGTTTGCGCGCGGGGATGGTGCATGCGCCTTCTTTTTTTACTTTGGCGACACAGGAAGTGCGCAGGCTAAGGTCGAGATCGGTCGCGGTGAGCGAGAGCTTGTCTCCAGCGGCTTCAAAAAGATAGTTGGAGAGAATGGGGATGGTGGTCTTGCGCTCGACCACGCCCTGCGTGGCTGTCAGTTCACGGAGAAGATCAGATTTACTGACGGTAATTTCCATGGTCGTGGCGGATACCTCGGGTGCGACTGCGACCGGCATATTGGGTCTCCCGACTCTACTTCTGTTCTCTTCTTATATCAAATGCAAAAGCAATAAAACCAGTAGTAACCGTAGGCGGGCCGGAGAAGTGGAAAACCAGTCCAGGTGCCTGCGGTGCAGCGACTTCGATCTTAACCCCTCGTGTGGAGAATCGCGCTCCGGAACGACGGATGGCAACGTAATGTTGGGACCGCATTCCGGTTTCGGTCTGCTATCCCACACCTTCCACAAGCACTCCACAGGCGGGGGGCTGGAAGAACGGCCTGAAGAGTGGATAACCCGGTGGAAACCGATCTTTACGCGCCCAACTGCTCGGTCAGTTTATTGAGCAGCCTGTTCAAATCTTTGTCGGTCTTGCGGAGTTCTTCAATCTTGAAGACGGAGTGCAAGACGGTAGTGTGGTGCTTGCCGCCGAACTGGCGTCCGATTTCGGGGAGGGACGCTTCGGTGAGGTGCTTGGCCAAATACATCGCGATCTGGCGGGGATAGACGATGGAGCGCGAGTTGTTCTTGGCTTTGATTTCCACCAGGCGGAGGCCGAATTGTTCGGCGACTGCTTTCTGGATGGATTCAATGGTCACCTTGCGGGCCTGGGAATCGATGAAATTTTTCAACACCTGCTGGGTGTAGGGCAGGGTGATTTCGGCTCCGATGAGCGAAGAGTGGGCGACGAGGCGGATTAAAGCGCCTTCGAGCTCGCGGACATTGGAGCGGATGTTGGAGGCGATGAACAGTGCGACATCGGTGGGCAGGGTGATGCGCTCCTGCTCGGCTTTCTTTTGCAGGATGGCAACTTTCGTTTCGAGATCGGGCGGCTGGATATCGGCGATGAGGCCCCACTCGAAGCGGCTGCGCAGGCGGTCTTCAAACTCGGCGAGTTCTTTGGGCGGACGATCGCTGGCGATGACGATCTGCTTCATCGACTCGTGGAGAGCGTTGAAGGTATGGAAAAACTCTTCCTGGGTGCGTTCTTTCTGGGCGAGGAACTGAATGTCGTCGATGAGCAGGACATCCATGGTACGGAATTTGTCGCGGAAGCTGATCATCTTGTCGTAGCGCAGCGAGTTGATCATTTCATTGGTGAACTTCTCGCTGGATGTGTAGCAGATGGCGGCTTGCGGCGAGCGGCGCTTGATTTCGTGACCGATAGCCTGCATGAGATGGGTTTTGCCCATGCCGACTCCGCCGTAGAGGAAGAGCGGGTTATAGGCCTTCGAAGGACGCTCGGCGACGGCCTGGCAGGCGGCGTGGGCGAACTGATTGCCGCTGCCGATGACGAAGGCGTCGAAGGTATAGCGAGGGTTGAGTTGGGCGGCGCTATCCCAATCGAAGCGGGCCTGGGATGGATGCAGGGCCGCGGGGGCGGACTGGGAGCTCGATCCGGTGTGTTGAACGGGATTCGAGAGGCCGCCATTGTGGCGAATGGGAGTATTCGAAGGATCGTCGTCGGCGGTCACGAACTTGACGTCTTCGTAACCGAGGTCGAGATTGTCGAGCGCCTCTTGAATGAGGTCGGCGTACTTGTCGCCGACGTGGCGGAACTCGGCGGTGGGAATGCGGACGAACAAAATTTTATTGCTGGCGTGGCTGTAGCGAGTGGGTTTAAGCCAGGTGTCGTAGGAATGGCGGTTGACTTTTTTTTCGAGAGCGTCGAGGATGCGCGCCCAAGGATTCGGGATGATGGTGGAACTGGTAAGAGACATTGTTTGCCAGAATATTCAAAGCGCCGGATAAGAATCCGGGAAAAAGCCAGTAAACCTTAGTATGAAATTCTTAACGTTTACAGAGTAGCGTCTGCTTTGCAGAACGGGTTGACGGTTGAAAAATTAATACGGGACGAACGGCATACTAGCACAAAAAAAACGCGGTGTCGGTGAGCGACAAGAAAAAAATTCGGCACGCGGACAATATCGGACCGCGATTTTTTTCTGCTGTCAAGTGTCGAGAAACTAACTGCCGCGTGAACGGTGCAAATGAGTATCAGGTCAGAGGTCAGAGGTGAGATTGCAGAGGTTAGAATCCCACGCTACGAATTTACCTTTGAGCTCTGAGCTCTGTAACCCGACCTCTGATCTTTTCTTCAATTCGGGCGTCGCTCGCGCCTTACGGGGGCGGCGGTTTTGTAGCTGGCGGGATAGACGACGACGGAGCGTCTTCCACCTTCGCCGTCGCTTTCGGTGCGCAGGTCGGTTTCGTCGCGGAGCGCGAGATGTACGATGCGGCGCTCGCGGGATGACATGGGACCGAAGCGGTAAGGTTCGCTGGTACGGCGGACGTGTTCGGCAGCGACGCGGGCGGCGAGCTGCAATTCGTCGATGCGAATGGCGCGGAAGTTCTTGCAATCGAACCAAATCTTCTCGTGCTCGTTGCCCTGGAGGTGCAGAATTTCGGAGGCGAGCAACTCGAAGGAGCGAAGCAGTTCGCCGCCACGGTCGAGAAGAAGGGTGGAGTCGGGGCCGGCGAACTCGACGAGGATTTCAGGATGCTCCCACTCGCGGTTCTGGGGCATGGGGGGATCGACGGTGATGCGATATTTGAGTTTGAAGCCGCCGTTCGAGATGACGGCCTGGAGGAATTCTCCGATTTGCTTGGCGGCGGATACTTTGTCGGTAATTGGCATAAGTCAGTTCTCAGTTCTCTCAGGTGTCAGTTCTCAGTAAAATCAGACGCCTTTATGGGGCGGATTTCAGTGATGGCTGAATGCTGAGAACTATTTCTCTTTCTTCCGAGCACGCTTCTCCATCATTTCGCGCATTTCGCGGCCGAGGGAGGTGCGATTCATTACAGACTGCTGCACGATGCCGATGAGCTGACCGGCGGACCAGTAGAGGCCGAGGCCGGCGGGCAGATTCCAGCTCATCAGGCCGAGCATGCCGGGCATCATGATGTTCATCATTTTCTGTTGAGCCGGATCCATGCCGGCCTGAGGGGTCATGCGTTGCATCAGGAACATGGTGACGATGATGGCGACGGGCAAAATGTGCCACGGGTCAGGCGAGGACAGATCGTGGATCCAGAGCCAGGGCGCGTGGCGGAGATCCATGGCTACGTTCAACATGCGGTAGTAGGCGAACAGGAAGGGCATCTGGATGAGCAGCGGGAGACAGCCGCCGGCGGGATTGACGCCCTCCTTCTTATATAGGGCCGAAATTTCTTCGTTCATTTCGGCTTTGCGGGGATCGCGCAGACTGTACTTCTTGTATTTTTCCTGAATCGATTTGATCTGGGGCGCGACGCGCTGCATCTTGAGCATCGACTTCATCTGCGAGAGGCGCAGGGGAAGAAGGGCGAGGTTGATGACGAGCGTTTGCAGGAGAATGGCCCAACCCCAGTTAGGGACGATGTGGGTATGCATCCACTTCAGCCAGAGGAAGAGCGGGCGGGCGATGATGCCAAGCCAGCCGAAATCAACGACGGAGCGGAGATCGGGCTCAGCGCCGGTGAGGCCGGGGACGGCAACGGATTCGAGATCGGAGAGAGCTTTCGGGCCGACATAGAGACGAGTGTCGGTAGTTCCTTTGAGGCTGCCGACAGCCGCGCCGAGGACGTCGATCTTATCCATCTGGTTAGGGTCGGAGCCGCCGTGGGGGATGGAGAGCGCGTTGCGGAGAGTGACAAGAGCCGCGTTCTGGGGATCACGGGGCATGAAGACGGCGGCGAAGTATTGATCGGAAATTCCTGCCCAGTTGAAGGGGCCGGGAACGGTGCCACCGCCGCTGATTTTCTTGATGGCCAGACGTTCTACCTTATCGTCGTTCTGATAGATGATCTGGGCGAGAGCGTACTGGGGTCCGGTTATATCTGCGCCGAAACCGGAAGGCCACATGGGGAAGGCGGAGACGGGCACGCCTTTGACTTCGACGGCAGTTTGCACTCCGATGACGTAGGTGCGATCGAATCTGAAAGTTTTGCGGACGGAGACGTCGCTATCGGAGTATGCGAAGGTGATCTCGGAGGGAGTCGCGGCGGCTGCCGGTGGGGCGCTGGCGACGTAGAGGGCGGAGTTGAGCTGGTTGCGCAGCGACTCGTCGTAGCTCCACAGAGTCAGGGGATAACCATACTTTTCGGCGGCGGCGGTATTGACCAGTTCGAGCTGACCACTTTTGTCGTCGGTGAAATTCTTGAGAATCCAGGACTTTACGCGGCCTCCGCGGTTGGTGAACACGATGCGGTAAACGTCGTTCTCGATGACCGTGTCGGACTCGGTGGAGGCTTGCAGCGGGGCCGAGGTTTGCGTGGTGGCGGGCCGCGTGGCAGTACTCTGCGAAAGCTGCGCGGGCTGGGTTGCGGTTGACGACGGCGGCTGGTTCTGCGCCGCGGACTGGGCATTCTCCTGCTTGGCAGGGGGCTGGGGGGCGAACTTTTTCAAGAGCGGCTGAAAGAGCAGGATGACGAGGAAGGTCAGCGCAAAGACGATGAGCAGTCTGCGGTCCATGCCGGGTTCTTGTTGAGGACTGTTAAATTCGGCCAAGTCAGTAGCTCGCAGTTCGTTGTTCGCGGTTCGCGGTTTGCGCCAGAGGGCAGCAAGCGGAAGGCTTTGCCGGATTGCTAACTACCGGGTCATAGCCGCCTTTTGCGAAAGGATGACACCTTAACACGCGCCATGCGGAGAGGAAGCCTCCGCGCAGTGCGCCGTAACGCTCGACTGCTTCGATTGCGTATTCGGAGCAGGTCGGCAGGTAGCGGCAGGATGGCGGAAAGGCGGGCGAAACCCAGCGTTTGTAAAGTCGCAGCGATCGGAGCGCGACGGACTTCATGGGGTTGCCTCTCATAAGTTTGAAAGTTCTAATTTGCAATTTTGCAATTTCCGCTTCGGGTCTTTCTTCGCTGCTCCTGTCTTAGCTGCTTCCTGTTGTTACGATCTCGTTTTTCTTACGTATCTTACGTGTTTCTAACGGGGCGGAGCGCGGGTTATTTATTCCGATCGAGCAGCTTCTTCGCGATGGTATCGAGAGCGCGGCCGACTTCTTCGAGCACGAGCGAAAACTCCAGCTTCAGGACTGACTTCTTCGGATTGATGACGACGTCCACGGCGGGCGCTCCTTGTAAAACTGCTCGCCGCTGGCGGACGGCTTCGCGGAGACGGCGCTTGATACGGTTGCGATCGACAGCGCCGCCGAGCACGCGTCCGACGGTGAAGCCGACGCGCGCACCTGAATCTGTTTTTTGACCTGACTTCTGGCCCGACTTCTGATCCGGTACAGCAATTTCCAGACGGCGCAGGTAATAGACGGTCATGTGCGATGAAAAGTGACGCCGGCCCTGTTTATAAACACGATCAAAGTCGGAATGTTTCAGCAAACGCGCGTTGCGTGGAAAACTGGCCGCGACTTTGGCCGCGGGCTGCGGTGCACTGCGCTCCGATCCTTGTTCCGAAATCGGTTCCGAAATCGGTTCCGAACCCGGCTTTGAACTCGACCGTGAAGTTGGTTGAGAACCCGATTCCGGAACGCTGGCGCTCACCTGCTCACAATCCTGCACAAATGACGGCCTTTTTGTTGCCCGTGGGGGAGAACTATTCGCGGAACCCTGGCTTCACGGAGACGCGCTTGCGTCCTTTGGCCCGGCGGCGCGACAGCACCTTGGCTCCGCTCTTGGTCTTCATGCGAGTCCGGAACCCGTGCTTCTTCGAGCGCTTGCGCCGGTTGGGTTGAAAAGTACGTTTCGGCATCGAAAATCCCTGCTCCTGACTGAATCAGCTGGCTAAAGGCAAACCGTAAGTATAAATGAGGGCGAGTGTATGGGCAAACGGGTTGGGGGCAGGGGCGGCGAACGGAGTAAAATTTCGCCTACAAGTTAAGCCGAATTCATCGTAAACTTCAGGGGATGACGGGTGTGGAATGACAATGGGCGATATATTCCGACTCCTTGGGGCGTCGCGTAAAATCCGGCTGGGGACGCTTGAGCAGAGGCTACTGTCGGCGATGTGGCAGCGCCCGGAGGGTATTACGATACGCGAACTGCGGAACCGGGCTGACATTGGGCGAGCGTATATAACGATAGTGACGACGCTGAATCGTCTGCGGAAGAAGGGGCTGGTAGACCGGATCGCGGTGGAAGGAAGCAAGGTGTTAACGTTCCGATACGTGTCTCGGCTGACGAGGGCGGAAGTTGAGCGCGATGTTGCGAGCGATGCCATCCGCCAGGTTCTGGGTCTGGGCGTGGCCGGGCCACTGCTGGTTTCAGGAATGGTGGAAGAAATCGGCGAGCACGATGCTGAGCTGCTTCAGGAGCTGGGGCGTCTGGTGGATAAAAAGCGGCGCAATAGCCGAAAGTAATCAGGCGGGTGTATGATGGTCGCCGTTTTTAATTCTTGAATAAAAACCAGGAGAAGAGCCGGAGAAACCCTGATGTTTGTCCTGCTTGGAGTCACGGTTTCGCTCGATTGGTTCCTGCTGCTTTACTGTCTGCTATCGATGCTGGTAGAGACGGTATGGCGCTCCCTGAAACCCTTGCACGTGGCACAACACAGTGTGGCCACGATACTGTTCGGGTTGCGGATTCTGCCGCTGGTAGTCTCGCTGATCGTTACATTCGCTTTGGTGGTGCCGTCATTCCGGCTGATGGAACCGCTGCCGATGCATGAGGGCATGGGCGCGATACCTCTGGCGCTCGGGGTTTGCGCTCTCCTATTAATTGCTTGTGGCATTTGCCGCGCAATCGCTGCGCAAACCAGGACGACACGAGCCGTGACTTGCTGGCTGGAAGGCGCTCGTCCTCTGCAAGTCAATAGCAGCTCCGCCGCCACGTTTCAGTCTCGACGGGAGAGTCCACCGCTGATCGTGGTGGGGCTCCGCCATCCGCGCGTATTAGTTTCAGAATCCACGGTTGCGCTGTTAACCGCAGACGAGCTCCGCATGGCGCTGAAACATGAACTTGAGCACATGAAATCCTGCGACAACCTGAAGAGACTCATCCTGGCGTTTTGTCCATTTCCCGGCATGGCGAAGTTGGAGAGTGCCTGGTCCCAAGCGGCGGAACTTGCCGCCGATGATGCGGCGGTGTCGAGTCAGCGGGAGGCGCTTGACCTGGCTGCGGCACTGGTCAAGCTTTCGAGCCTGGTTCCGAAAGCGCCTCCGGTGTGCAGCGCAGGTTTCGTGGCGGGCTCGGTGAGCGAGCGGGTCGCGTGTCTGCTGGACTGGGATGAAGCGAGCAAGTCGCGGCGGGTGCGAATTCGCGCCTGGTTTGTGGTTCCATTTGCGGTAGCGGTTTCGTTGCTGGTGACGGTCGCGCACCGCCCGGTGCTGACACTCACTCATGAAGTGACGGAGTGGGTTGTGCGGTAGGCTGCTGAATTATCGATATTGATATTCCCTCGTTGATATTCGTTGTGCTCACCATTGCTTAGAAATCAATTGCCTGCAAATCAAATCCTAATACTGGCCGATTAGCGATAATCGGCCATCGGCGAACGAGCCGCGCCGGTAAATGCGTTGGGCTCGGTGCTTTTGGGCTCGATGCTTTTGGACTCGATACAATGAGCTGGCTGCGACGAACTCATGAATCTTGACGACACTATTGTAGCGATTGCGACTCCGGCGGGGCGGGGAGGGATTGGGGTGGTGCGGGTGGCGGGGGCGGAGGCGCGGGCGATTGCGGGTCCTATGCTGCGGTTGAAGCGAGAGATGGAGCCGGGGTGTGCGATTTTTGGGGAGCTCGTTGAGCCGGGCAGCGCGCCGGGCGCTCGCATCGACGAAGTGGTGGTGACTTATTTTGCCAAACCGCATTCGTACACTACCGATGACATTGTAGAGATTTCGGCACATGGGTCGCCGGTGGTGTTGCGGCATATTGTTGAGCTGTGTCTGGCGCGGGGAGCGCGGTTGGCGGAGCCGGGCGAGTTTACGATGCGCGCGTTTCTAAACGGACGGCTGGACCTGACGCAAGCGGAAGCGGTGCGCGATCTGATCGATTCGCAGACGCTGTTTCAGGCAAAAGTAGCGGCGCGGCAGTTAGGCGGCGCGCTTTCTCATCGAATTAGTCCGATCAAGCGAAGTCTGGTGGAGCTGATCGCCTTGCTGGAGGCGGGGATTGATTTTGCGGAGGACGACGTGTCGGTGGCGGCGGACGCGGTGATTCTGGAACGGATCGCCAAGATCAAGGAACCGCTGCGGGAACTGGCGGCGACGTTTACTTACGGGAAGATCGTGCATCAGGGAATGACGCTGGCGATTGTAGGGCGTCCGAATGTGGGGAAATCGAGTCTGTTCAACCGGCTGGTGGAACGGGAACG
>DATEBK010000002.1:0-2162 GCA_035287825.1 Terriglobales bacterium | reverse complement strand
CCAGCTCGGCGTTGCCGCGCCGCCTCAACATTTCGTCCTGCGACTTCAGCACTTCTGGCAGCGGACGCTGCATAAATACGATCCGGTAATCGTGGCCGGCAGGCAGCGACAGCAGCAGCTGGGAAATCACCTTCACCACCTTGCCCTCGGCCTCCGCAATCAGGCTCGGGTCTTTCGGAAGCTGCTTGATGCGCTCCCACTCCAGATAGCCCTTGGGGTTGTCGGTGTCAGCCTTACGCTCGCCGTCGGAGAGAACCGGAAGCCCGCCCGCATCGAGCATCTGCATCATCAGCGAAGTGCCCGACCGCGGCAGTCCCGAAACAATGGTGATCATCCATGCCTTTCAAAAACAAAATAGCGGACGCGAACCTGGCCGCTCCGCGAACCTGCAATCAGGAAATAACTTGCCAACGAAATGATAGTGGCAACCTGCCCGTCCGGCAAAGGCCATCGTCTGCTCGTCTCGGAAAATGCGAAAAGATATTCTCCCCGCAAAACGCCCGCCATGCGGCCATTGCACCTCGCCCGGCATTCTGATACCTTCCCTGTCAACTCAAAGGAGGCTTTGTGGCCTTTTGTCCAAGCTGTGGAACCCAGATCGCCGATGGCGCTGCCTGTCCCAAGTGTGCCGCGGCGACGCCCGCGCCCATCGTCGCGCCCGCAGGTGCTGGTCTCACCGATAATGTGGCTGGCGCCCTGGCTTACGTGACCATCATTCCGGCGATTGTGTTCCTCGTCGTGGAGCCCTTCAACAAGAAATCCTTTGTCCGCTTCCATGCCTTTCAATCCCTCTTCTTTTTCGTTGCCTGGATCATCATCGACATAGGCCTGTCGTTTATATCCATTCCATTGCTCTGGACCTTCCTCCGCCTGGCGATGTTCGTGCTCTGGATCATTCTGATGGTTAAGGCTTATCAGGGACAGAGGTTTAAACTCCCCGTGATCGGCGACATAGCCGCTCAACAGGCGGGCTCGTAATCGAATTGCTCTAAGTCAATGGGAGAGCGGCGGTAACGTGTGCCCTAAAAATCCACTCTTCTTTTGCTCGGCCATCGGGTAATCTAGTAGGTGCCGTGTTTACTGGATTAGAGCCCGAGAATATTCAGCCGGTCTCGCGCTTCCGGCGCTATCGCATCGTCGGAGCTTCGGTAGCCGCACATCTGGCATTGCTCGCTGTAATCGTCTTTCATAATCCCAGAATCTATGACGCCAGCTCTGAATGGCTCGCCTTCGGAAACAGTCCTCATACTTACCAGTTGATCTATGTTCCACCGAGCACCGCGGATGCGCCGCCCGATGCCTCCAAGTTGCTGTTCCCGGCACAAGTAACCAAGCCGCAGCCTCGCCCGCATCCCCACCAGAAATCTCAACCGCCAAAACCCGCGCCGCAACCGGTCATCGCTGACGCCGACGCTGGCAGCCAGAACACCAAGGCCGGATCTCCGCTCGGAACCATGATTGACGGCCCGATCTCCGGCCACGAAGTCCACATCGCGTATTCGGTCGTCTATCCTGATCCGCCGATCGACCGCTCTTCGCTTCCGCATGACGTTGTCGGCGATGTCGTCATTGAAGTGACCATCGACGCCGCGGGCAATGTGGTTGAAACCAAGCTTCTGCAAACCATCGGACACGGCATCGACGAAAAGGTCGAAGCCACTCTTCGCCGCTGGCACTACCGGCCAGCCACGCTCGATGGAACTCCCGTCGCCTCGCGTCAGGATGTACACTTCCACTTTCCGTCCTGACCCTACGCTCCATACATTCGCTTTAGTTTCGCCCCTATGCTAAACTTCCGCCGATCTGTGTAGGCCGATCATTGCCGGGAGGGAGAACTTGGCGAAAGCGAATCGTCACCAGAAAGCGATCAATCATCTCAAGAAGTCCGATCCCACCCTGGCCGCCATCATCCAGCGCGTCGGACCCTGCCGCATGCAATTTGGTGAGCCCACGTTTCACTCGCTGGCCGAGTCGATCCTGTATCAACAGTTAAACGGCAAAGCTGCCGCCACCATCTTTGATCGGTTCACCGCGCTCGCCGGAGATCCGCTCACTCCGCCAGGCATTCTCAAACTCACCGATGCCGAAATGCGCGGCGTCGGCCTCTCGCGCCAGAAAACAGCCTAGCTCCGCGATCTGGCCGAGAAGACTGCCGCCGGACT
>DATEBK010000001.1:0-2361 GCA_035287825.1 Terriglobales bacterium | reverse complement strand
AGCGACTCCGACCTGAGGCATCAGGTAAACGGCTACTGGATTTTCCAGTTGCCCTTTGGCCGCGACAGGGCCCTCGCCGGCAACGCCTCAAGGGGGCTTGATGCCGTGATCGGCGGCTGGCAGTTTGGCGGAACGACTCGCTGGACCTCCGGCTTCGCAGCCAGTGTCTTCGAGGGGTACGTCTGGCCGACGAACTGGGATGAAATGGGGTGGGCGGACTTGACCGGTCAACCCATCGGAAACGGGACTACTCGTGGCAACGGCGCGAACGGAATTCCCGCCGGAACAGTCAACGTCTTCAAGAATCCCGATTGCGTTTCAACCAGTGGCGCGCCTTGCGGCGCCCGAGCGGCATTCGGTTATGCCTATCCGGGAGAGAGTGGCGTCCGCAACCCGGTTCGTGGCGACGGCTTCACCTCCACCGATATGAATCTCTCGAAACGGTGGAAGATTACCGAGGGGCAGAACTTCGAGCTGCGTTGGAGCGTATTTAACGCGTTTAACAACGTCAAGTTTGACGTTTTCACCATGCAGGACGAATGGGATGTGCCCACTACGTTCGGAAACTACACGCAAACGCTCACTCAGCCGCGCAGAATGGAGTTCGCTGGCATCTATCGATTCTGAGCGAATGGATCCGCTTCCCCAAGAGGCCCGGCGCGCTTTACCGCCGGGTCATCCTTTGGTTCGGCTTGGCGAAGGCCATGTCTGCCGGCGAGCTCAGTTGCTTAGGGACAGCGGCGAGGTGCGGGAAATGTCTGCAGGCTCGGTCTTCGGTTGTAGGGACGAGCGAATCTGAAAGACGAACGAATCTGAAACCGGAATCGCCACTGAATCGGCGAAATTCGAGCCCGGGATGTGAGCTCCTCACCATGCGCTTCATTCGCAATCGCCTCGTCCGAGTCCTCTCTGTCATCGCCTTAGTTTCCAATTTGGCAATTCCCTTAGCTGCCAAGACCGCAAGTCCGGTGGCCGAATGGGTCGTGGTTGTATCGGTGGCAAATATGTATTCCTCAGCCACTGAAAACGCCGACGTCGTTTCCCAAGCCATACTCGGCAGCGACGTGGTGGTGCTTGAAAGACGACACAAATGGGCCAAAGTTCGCACTCCCGATCTATACACAGGCTGGATCCCGGTTCGAGAGCTGCGAAAGCTGAGAAGTGGGACCTACGCTGCGCCTGGCCACGCAGTTCAGGTTGAAAGTCTCTTCGCCAATATTTATCGAGAAACCGACGTCACGGCGCATCAGCCTCTGCTTACCGTACCGTTTGAATCGCGTCTGGAACCGGTCACGGAAGCATCCGCAGACGCGGGCCGCTGGCTGCAGGTACGGCTGCCGGACGGGCGAACCGCATGGATCCAGAATAGTGACGTCATCCGAGATCCCAAGCCGCTGACGATTGACGAATCGATTGCGTTGGCGAAACGATTCCTGGGCCTACCTTATTTATGGGGCGGCCGGTCCAGCTATGGTTACGACTGCTCCGGTTTCACCCAGATGCTGGTGCGAAGTCGCGGCATTAACATGCCCCGTGACGCCGACCTGCAGGCGGCCTGGGAGGGAATTGCAGCAGTCGATCGGAAGGAGTTGCGTGCCGGAGACCTGCTATTTTTTGGCGGATCGGCGGATAAGATCACCCACACCGGCATGTACATAGGCGGCGGAGAGTTCATCCACGATACAACGAACGGTCATCCGGTGATCCAGATCAGTCGCTTGGACGACCAACCATGGACACGACTTCTGGTCGCCTGCAGGAGGGTGAAGTGAAGTCGACGATTCGAGGGCTCGCGGCGGGGTCGCTTCTTCATCGTTTTTTGTCCTGACTCCTCTGAGTATTTTCAGCCCCATCTTCGGCGGGACTGGCGCCCCCTGCCTCGTTTTTGGCAGATTTCGGTTCTGGAGTTCGTCCCTCCGATTCCTTGGTGTCAACATCTGCGGGTGATTCCTCGTTCTTCTCTTCTTGTTGAGCTGCTGTAATCTTCTTTTCGGCCGCGGGCTCTGGTGGCTTCAACGCAGAAGCCAGCAGAGCGCCCATCCTCACTCGGGCAGCGCGCCATCGCACTTCGCTGGTGTTGGCTGCTTGCTCAAAGTACGGTGCAAGTTTCTCCTGGGTCGCGATTCCCTGATCTTTTAGAAACAGCAGAAGAGCAGCACTCTGAGTTTCCGAATCTTCAAAAGAAGAAAACAGCTCATCGAGGATCTGTTTTACGATCGCTTCATCCATCTGGCCAAGACTCCTCCAACCAAAATCCTGTCAATCTTCTTAGATGCGACATTTGAGTCTGCGGCGCGGAGAGTTATGATGTCCGGCTCGCCGGGCGTGACGCTCCGAGTGCGCTGACCTCCGCTCGCGAGG